>NZ_QJUO01000020.1 GCF_004327335.1 Stutzerimonas kirkiae
GTGCACGCGGGTTGGCGGGGGGCCAGGTGTGCAGGGAGAACCGAGGCGCGCTGCGCCGCGCCACAGGCCGTGACTTGTCGCCAGCCAGCAGGCCGAGCAGGCCGAAGAAGGCCGCCAGGATGATTGCGCTGAAGCTCGAACTCATGGCGCAGCCAGCGCCGGTCGCCGGGTTTGGCGCAACGATGGCGGAGCCGTCCAGGTCGGCTCCGGCGCCGAAGCCGCCTGTGAACGAGCAGTACTGCCCACCCAGGCCGCTCAGTTGCAGGCCGGCCATTTGCCCATGGCCGAGGGCACAGCCGAGCGCCGCGAACAGGATGCTGAAATACAGCATCCAGGCAGTCAGCGAACGGTGCTTGCGGGCCTGATTCATCGGGTACCTGGAGAAGCCTTGGCGGATGGGGACGACGGAGACCATGGATATTACCAATCCGGTCGACGCGAGGGGAGCGGGGCAACACGCCGCAGGCAGATCTAAGAACCTGTTCACGATCTGCAACGCGCCAACCCCGCTGCGTTAAGAACAGGCTCACAGCCAAGGCTGAACGTGCTTCAACACGGTCCGAAGGGGGTGCGAATCAAATGCTCATTGGCTATTCGTAAACTTAAACTGCGCTTTTGACTCACTGTGCCGAGCTGCGGGCCAGCCTGTGGCTGTTACTCCGCTGGCGCTACGTTTCGCCTGTTTTCGCTTCGCTTTGCAGGGCTCTGGCAGCCTGCCGGACTTGAAGCCGCCTGCGGCCTAATCATGGCAAAGGGTGGCGTTTTTCACGCGACGACATGGGGCAGCGCAGGCAGGCTCACTCTTCAACATCTGGGCGATGGGGCCCGTCATTGCCCGCCCATGCTCCGCACGCTGCTTTGCTCACGCGCCAAGGCGTAATGAGGCGATTCTCTTCAGATTCCATGCCAGGCAAACCAGTTGCCATTCCCCTGCGACCGATTCCAGACCGCGCAGCGAGAACTGGCGAAAGCCCAGCACCGACTTGATGATGCCGAACACCGGTTCCACCGTCTGTTTGCGCAACGCATAAGCCGCTCGACCCGCTTTCGTTTTCAGCCGATGCTTCATTCGCTCCACCGGCGTAGCGTCTTCAGCGATCGCTTCGGGCTCTGTGAATCGTTCTCTCCAATCACCTTGTCGGCCCTCTCTCGTCACGGCGATCAGGGGCTCGATATTCGCCTTTTCGCAAGCCTCGACATTCTTGCCACTGAAGTCACCCGTGTCCGTCAGCATCCGCTCAACCTTGCCCAGGCTCTCGGGCAGGGCGACTAGCTGCTCCAGTATGGGAACGACCTGGTCTCGATCCGTCGGCGATTGCGCCACCGTCGTAGACACCACCAGCAGGCTCTTGGTGTCCACTGCGGCCTGAGCGTTGTAGGCCTGCTCAAAACCTCCAGCGGCCACCGGCATGATCCGTGACGCTTCATCCGTCAGGTTGACCTGATCGCTTGCCTTGGCTCCCGGGGGCGGTGGCTTTGGGGCTTGCCTCCAGGCTTCTTCCCGGTCTTCTCGGCCTTGGCCTGGCGTCGGGCCCGCTTGGCTTCATACTCGCCTTGCTCGCGCTCGAAACGCTCTTTCGCCCGCGCTTCGATCTTCGCCTTGGCCGCTTCCATTGCCTTGAGCCTTTGCTCTCGGCGCTTGATCTCTTCCGGCAGACTGACCCCAGCCGGTACGTTCGACTGATCCGCCTGTTCGGCCAGGGCAAGCAGCTCTTGCACCTGGGCTTTCAGATGGGCTTCGTTCTTCTCGATATGTCCATGAGACAAGGCGCTATGGCGCGAGGCATTGGCGTGAATCTTGGTGCCGTCCAGACTGACAGTGCCCAGCTTCAGGAGCTTCATTTCCTGAGCCATTTCCAGCACCTGGACGAAAATACCGGCCAGTTCGTCCAGGAAGCGGCGGCGAAAGCTCGCCAGGGTGTCGTGATCGGGATGATCGTTCGCAGCAATGAAACGAAAAGCCACCGAATCGTAGGTGTCCCGCTCGATCTTGCGGCTGGAGAAGACGCCCGTGGCATAGCCATAGACCAGCAGCGACAGCAGTAGCCCCGGATGGCAGGCCGCACTGCCGCGGTCGGCATAAGCCTTCTGGAGTTGGCTCAGATCCAGCCCGTCGATCACTTCGACGATGAAGCGCGCCAGGTGATTTTCCGGCAACCACCCTTCCACCGACGGTGGAAACAGGTAAGGGGTCTTGCGATCAACAGGGCGGAAGCGGCTCATGCGAGATACCGCTATATCGAAGCGCTGCGATTATTACTCAAGCTGCCTGAAAGTCCGACAGGCTGCTAGTTCGCGAGATCGTGAACAGGCTCTAACAGGTATGGATGATGTCGAATTCTGTAATGGTTTTTCTCTTTCCTGTGGTGGGCGCGGGCGTATTCTGGCGTGGTCATGGGCCATCTATCCGTCTTGTATGAACGCTCTCCCGGAGCCTCACTGTCGTCGTTCAATCCTCGCTTCACCCCTTCTTCGCCGATTCCTGTCCTTGCATGGCCCTTGTGCCATGTCCGCGCGATCCCGTTTTGGATACTCGCTCCCGTGCCGTAATGTCATGGGCCGGGATGCCTCGTGGGCATCGGTTTCATGGCCGCTTGCGGCATGGTTCTTTTCTGATCGTTTCGAGGTCTGATCATGGAGTGGATGGCTGATCCGACAGCCTGGCTGGGGCTGTTGACGCTGATCGTCCTGGAAATCGTGCTGGGTATCGACAACCTGGTGTTCATCGCCATCCTGGCGGACAAATTGCCGCCGCACCAGCGTGACCGGGCGCGGGTCATCGGCTTGTCGCTGGCACTGATCATGCGCCTCGGCCTGCTGGCCAGCCTGTCCTGGCTGGTGACCCTGACCGAGCCGTTGTTCGAGGTGTTCGGCAAGGCGTTTTCCGGTCGCGACCTGATCATGCTGTTCGGCGGCCTGTTCCTGCTGTTCAAGGCGACCATGGAGCTGCACGAGCGCCTGGAGGGGCATGTGGTGCGTGCCAGCGGCAGCAAGACCTACGCGCTGTTCTGGCCGATCGTGGCGCAGATCGTGGTGCTGGATGCGGTGTTCTCGCTGGATGCGGTGATCACCGCGGTGGGTATGGTCGAGCACCTGCAAGTGATGATGATCGCCGTGGTGATCTCCATCGGCCTGATGATCGTCGCCAGCAAGCCGCTGACCGCCTTCGTCAACGCCCACCCGACGGTGATCATGCTGTGCCTGGGCTTCCTGATGATGATCGGCCTGAGCCTGACCGCCGATGGCCTGGGTTTCCATATTCCCAAGGGCTACCTGTACGCGGCCATCGGCTTCTCGATCCTGATCGAGGTGTTCAACCAGATCGCCCGCTGGCGTCGCAAGAAAAGCCTGCAGGGCCAGTACACGGTTCGCGAGCGCACCGCGCATGCGGTTTTGCGTTTGCTCGGTGGGCGCCATGTCGGGGTCGACGAGGTCGGCGAGGACATCGCCGACATGGTCGAAGGGCAGGGGCTGGCGTCGGTCTTCGGCCGGCGTGAGCGGGTGATGATCAGCGGGGTGCTGCAACTGGCGGAACGTCCGGTGCGCAAGGTGATGACCGTGCGCACCGATATCGACTTTATCGACCTGGCCGACAGCCTCGAGGAAATTCACCAGGCGCTGTCCATATCGCCGCACTCGCGCCTGCTGGTCATCCGTAACCGGCAGATCGACGAGCCGCTGGGCTATGTGCACAAGAAGGAAATCTTCAAGGCGCTGCTGGCGGGTGCCGAGCCGCGCCTGGAAAGCCTGGTGCGCAGCACGATCAACCTGCCGGAGAGTTGTTCGGTGCTCAATGCGCTGGAGTCGATGCGTGGCGAGTCCACCCATATCGGCTTCGTGGTGGATGAGTTCGGCGGGTTGATCGGCATGGTGACCATGACCGATATTCTCGAATCCATTGCCGGCGAGTTGCCGGATGCCAGCGAGATCGACGGGCCCGATGTGACGGTGTTGGACGATGGTTATCTGGTCAGCGGTGCGCTGAACCTGAATCTGCTGCGTGAGCGCGTGGGCTTGCAGGTCAGGCCGACCGATGACTACCAGACCCTGGCCGGCTTCGTCATGAGCCTGCTCGACCGCCTGCCGGTCAAGGGCGACCAACTGGCGTTCGAAGGTTGGAGCCTGACCGTGGACGAGGTGCAGGAGCGCCGGGTGACGCGGGTCCTGCTGAAGGCGGAGCAAGCCTCAGCGTAGGACTTCGCCGCTGCGCAGGTCGCGGATGGTGCTGGGCTTGCGCCGCCCACCCAGCGCCCCGTTGAGGATAGCGTCGAGCTGGCGCGGGAAGTACTGCTCGATCTTCAGCCGGGAACGGGCGGGTGGACGGCCAGCCGGGTTGGCCGAGGTGGATACCAGTGGCCCGGTGAGGGCACACAGGCGCGCCGCCAGCGGGTGGGCGGTGACGCGCAGGGCGACACTGTCGTGGCGGCCGGTGATCCACTGCGGCAGCCGCCCGCGATGCGGCACCAGCCAGGTGTGCGGCCCAGGCCAGGTACTGGCCAGGCGATCGAGCCAGCGTTCCGGCAGGTCTTCCAGCAGGAAGTCGAACTGTTCGATGCTGTCGGCGATCAGGATCAACCCCTTGTCCATGGGGCGCTCCTTGAGTGCCAGCAGGCGCAGCACGGCCCCTTCGTCCCAGGGATCGCAGCCCAGCCCCCAGACGGCTTCGGTGGGGTAGGCGATGACGCCACCGGCGTATACCGCGCGGGCGGCCTGTTGCACCTGCCAATTGCTGCTCATGGAAGCCTCTGCCGTGATCGGGCGGTGGTCGGAGGGGCGCATAGTCTAGCAGTCGTGCCCCCGGTATCCGTCAAGCGCCGGGAGGCTGCATTTTCCCCTCTCCCTCGCGGGCTACCCTATGCACACCAGCCCGTAGAGGCTCTGTTGGCGGTCAAGCGTTTTTGAGGGTTCCCGCGCTCCTGTGTCGGAGCCTCCATACGGCGGCCTTATCCCTTGACGCCATCCTTCCCGAACACCTGCTCCAACTGCTCGGCGAATAGCACTCGTTCGGTCCAGGTGGTCAGTTCGGCCTCATCGGCGCTTTGCAGGCGCTGTTCGAAAGCGTCGGGAAGCGCACCGAACTTGAGCCGCAACTGATTACGCAGGGTATCGGCGCGGCCTTCGATCTTGCCTTCGATTTTCCCCTCGGCCTTGCCTGCCAGACGCCCCCTGGCTTCGGCTTCCGCCTTTTCCGTTACCTCGTCATGCAGCGCGCGCTCACGCACGAAGGCCAGGCGCCGGGCTTCGTCGTCGTCAGACAGCGCTTGCAGGCGCTCCCGGGCTTTCTTGATTGCCGGGCTTTCGATGCTTTGCATGAGGACGTCCTCCTGCCAGTGCTTCAAGTAGAGAATCCAGTCTGCCAGAGCACTGCCACCTTGGGAATGCAGGCGGTCGGCCTTGGGCAGTTCGATCAGGTGCAGTTGCAGGCTGCGATCCAGCCGTACCTGTGGCCGTTGCCGGTCGCGCAATTCGAAAGCCCAGCAGGCCTGTTCTTCCTCGAACAAATCGAAGTCCATCAGGTGGATACCGATCACCGGTTGCATCCGCTGGTAGCCATCGCCCACCTGCAATTGCCGACCCAGGTTGCGCGCCAGGTAGTAGAGGCTGCGCGAGGGCCAGCCGGCGTGGTTGCGGGTCTGCATCTCGATATTGAACAGTTGCCCGGTCTGGTCGCGGGCGAGGATGTCCAGCACGATGAACTTGCCGGTCAGCTCCTCCGGGGCGATCTGCGGGTTGAGCACCTGCAGCTCGACAATCGGTGGCTCGTCGCTGCGCACGGCGTTGATCAGGTCGGCCAATAGATCCGGCGCTTCGGCGAACAGGCGTTTGAAGATGACATCGAGCCTGGGGTCGAGCAGGGGCTGTCCGGGCACGGCGGGCATCCTTGTCGCGGGTGGATGCCCGGACTGTATCGAGTCTGGCCAGGAAAGACCGTGAAGCCGTTCACAGATGGAGCAAGTCCGCAGTGGTGGGAAGACACGGAATGCAATTCCATCATCATATTCTGCGTATCGACCATTGCCCCTGTTCGCAGGCGGCCTGGCCGGTGATTTCAAGCTCGGTCAGTTCGGCCAGCACTTCGTTCAGCGGTCGGGCCAGCCTGTCGGCCAGCACTTCGGCACTGGCCGGCGCGGCGGTCAGTTGTTGCAGCAACGGGTCGCGGGGCGTTGGCGCCGTGGCGGTAGCGCCGATCCGCTGCCAGCCGCGCAGGCCCTCGAGAATATCTTCCACGGTTTCCACCAGGGTGGCGCCCTGGCGGATCAACTGGTGGCAGCCGCGTGCGCCGGGGTGGTGGATGGAGCCGGGGATGGCATAGACCTCGCGACCCTGTTCGGCGGCCAGACGGGCGGTGATCAGCGAACCGCTGGAAGGGCTGGCTTCGATCACCAGTACGCCCAATGCCATCCCGCTGATCAGCCTGTTGCGCCGGGGGAAATTACTTGCCTGCGGCTGGCAGTCCAGCGGCAGTTCGGAGAGCAGGGCGCCACCGCCCTCGATGATGCGTTGCGCCAGCTTCCGGTGGCGCTGCGGGTAGATGCATTGCAGGCCGGTGCCGAGTACGGCGACCGTTCGTCCGCCCGCATCCAGTGCGCCCTGGTGGGCCGCGCCATCTATGCCCAGGGCCAGGCCGCTACCTATGACGAAGCCGGCGCTGGCGAGGCTGCGGGCGAAGGCGCTGGCGATATCGAGGCCGTAATGCGAGGCGCGGCGGCTGCCGACCATGGCCAGTTGCGGGCGTTGCAGCGACTCGGGATCACCGGCGACGAACAGCAGCGGCGGCGCATCCTCCAGTTCGCCCAGCAGTGCGGGGTAGTCGGGGTCCTCCCGTGCCAGCAGGCGATGCGCGGGCTGCTCCAGCCAGGCCAGCGCCAGGGCGGCGCGTTCGCGTATTTCCGCCGTTCTCCTGGCCTCGGCGCAGGCGTCCGGCAGGCCCAGGGCGCGCCAGGCGCTGGCGGGCGCACTCAAGGCCGAGGAGGCGTCAGGGAAGGCTTCGAACAGGCGTTGCAGGCGGAGTGGCCCGAGCTCGGGCAAGAGGTGCAGGCGCAGGCGCGCCTCAAGTTCGGCGGGGGACATGCGGACATCCTTGTGCGCAATGGCGTGGGTCAGGGGTTGCGTACCCTGTCGTAGATCGACAGTGGTCGAGTGGCCTGCAGCACCAGCCCGTGGCTGAGTTTGTCATGGATATGGAACACCATCAGCAGGCCCAGGCGTTCGTCTGGCATCTTCACCCATTCGCCGGTGAGCGGGTCGCGTACGCTTTCCCCGACGCCATAGGCCGCGAGGATATTGCCTTCAGCCAGTCCCTCGCGGCTGCCACGGTTGAGGGTGACGACTTCGAACGGGCCGCCCTGCCGGGCGCTCCATGGCGTGTCGATGATCCGGCCTTCGACCAGGCGAGCCGGTTCGCTCGGGGTCGATGGAGCGCTGGCCGGGGCGGCCGCGGCTGGCAACAGGCGGTCGCCGAGGCGCGCTTCCTGGGTGACCCGCTGCAGATGCAGGGTGGCGATATCGTCCTCGATGGCCTCGAGGCGGGCGCTGCCGATCTCGTCGAGCTGGATGCCGAGCACTTCCTGTGTATCGGGGTCGATATGGCTCTTGCCCTCGCGTACCAGGTCGTAGTCGGTCAGGGCCGGGTCGAAGCGGCCACGGCCATGGATGCGCTCGTCGTTGCCGACCAGCAGCCGCTCGGCGCTACCGGCGACGACATAAGGGGCGGTGGCAAGAGGCGCCAGGCTGTCGAGTATCCGCTGGGCCGACAGGAAATCCCGGATGGGCTGCTGCGGCAGGCCGGGAATGGCTTCGCTCGCGGATGCCTCGGCAGGCTCCAGCAGCAGGCGTGGCTGCTCGTCGACCAGCACCAGGCTGAGCCGGTCGCCGGGATGCAGGTGGGGGGCTGCGAGCGCTGTGCCGTCGTGCCAGAGTCCCGGCCATTGCCAGGGCTTGTCGAGAAAGCGTGTAGCGATATCCCAGAGGGTGTCGCCGGCGGCCACGCTGTACGACTGCGGGTGATCCTCCCTGAGCGCCAGCTGCGCCTGCGCCAGGCCGCTGCTGGCCAGTAGCAGCAGGATGAGTAGTGATTTCCTCATTGTGCCGAATCCCTTTATGATGTGCGCTCTTGGAAAACCAGGCCCTTGGCCGGTCGCGAGGCATCTTAGCAGCGGTTTTCCGATCCATTCCATGAACTGCATCACACTACGCATATGGCGATCCTGAATATCCTGGAGTTTCCCGATCCACGCCTGCGCACCATCGCCAAACCTGTGGAGGTGGTGGACGATGGCATCCGCCAACTGATCGACGACATGTTCGAAACCATGTATGCCGCCCCCGGCATCGGCCTGGCCGCGACCCAGGTCAATGTGCACAAGCGCGTGGTGGTAATGGACCTGTCCGAGGACAAGAGCGAGCCGCAGGTGTTCATTAACCCCGAGTTCGAGTACCTGACCGAGGAGATGGGCCAGTACCAGGAAGGCTGTCTGTCGGTACCCGGCTTCTACGAGAACGTCGACCGCCCGCAGAAGGTCCGCATCCGCGCGCTGGACCGCGACGGCCAGGCCTTCGAGCTGTTGGCCGAGGGCTTGCTGGCGGTGTGCATCCAGCACGAGTGCGACCACCTCAACGGCAAGCTGTTCGTCGATTACCTCTCCACGCTCAAGCGCGACCGGATCAAGAAGAAACTGGAAAAGCTGCATCGCCAGCAGGCTTGAGCTATGAGCCCGAAAGGCCTGCGGTGCAGGCCTTTTCTTTTGGCCTGTTCTGATCTTCCGACGGTAGTTCCATGTAGATTTCTTCAGCTTTCGTGACGATACCGATTGTCGGGCCTGTGTAGTAGCTGGACGTTGAAAGCGGTGCGCATGGCGCACCCGGTCGGTTTGGCTCGTGAGACTTTTATTTCAGGGAATCCCCCATGCGCATCGTTTTCGCCGGTACCCCAGAATTCGCCGCCCAGCACCTGCAGGCCCTGCTCGACGCTGGGCGCGATGTGGTGGCGGTCTACACTCAGCCCGATCGGCCCGCCGGGCGCGGCCAGAAGCTGGCGCCCAGCCCGGTCAAGCAACTGGCGCAGGCTCATGGGCTGCCGGTGTATCAGCCACAGACGCTGCGCGATCCCGCCGCACAGGGCGAACTGGCGGCATTGCGGGCGGACCTGATGGTGGTGGTCGCCTATGGCCTGATCCTGCCGCAGGCGGTGCTGGATACGCCGCGCCTGGGGTGCATCAACAGTCATGCCTCGCTGCTGCCGCGCTGGCGTGGGGCGGCGCCGATCCAGCGCGCGATCCAGGCTGGCGATGGCGAGTCCGGCGTGACCGTGATGCGCATGGAGGCAGGGCTGGATACCGGGCCGATGCTGCTCAAGGTGAGTACGCCGATCAGTGCGGAGGATACCGGCGGCAGTTTGCATGACCGTCTGGCGGCGCTGGGCTCTGGCGCGGTGGTCGAGGTGGTGGCGGCGCTGGAGGCCGGCAGCCTGGATGGCGAGGCGCAGGCCGATGCCTTGGCCACCTATGCGCACAAGCTGAGCAAGGACGAGGCACGTATCGACTGGAACCGCCCGGCCGCCGAGCTGGAGCGACTGGTGCGTGCCTTCCACCCGTGGCCGATCTGCCATGGCAGCCTGAATGGCGAGGTGCTGAAGGTGCATGCTGCCCAGCCGAGTACAGGAGAAGGGGCGCCGGGGACCATCCTCGCCGCCAGCCGCGAAGGCCTGACGGTGGCCTGCGGCGAAGGTGCATTGTTGTTGACGCGGCTGCAACTGCCGGGTGGCAAGGCGCTGGAGTTTGCCGACCTGTTCAACAGCCGCCGCGAACAGTTCGCCCCCGGCCAGGTGCTGGGCGTATGAACCCGCGCCTGGCGGCGGCGCGCGCCCTGCTGCCGGTGCTGGCCGGCAAGGCGTCGTTGGGCGGCAGCCTGCCGGCGCTGCTTGAGCGTGTCGAGGCGCGTGACCGTGCGCTGGTGCAAGACCTGGCGTTCGGCACGGCGCGCTGGTACTTCCGCCTGAGCGGACTGGCGGCGAAGCTGCTGCAGAAGCCGTTCAAGGCGGCGGATCGTGATGTCGAGGCGCTGTTGCTGGTCGGCCTCTACCAACTGTTCCATACGCGCATCCCGGCCCATGCCGCCATCGGCGAGACAGCGGGTTGCGCCGATAAACTGAAGAAACCCTGGGCCAAGGGCCTGATCAACGCCGTGCTGCGCCGCGCGCAGCGCGAGGGCGAGGCGCTGCTGGCGGAACTGGAGCATGACCCGGTGATCCGCGTCGCCCATCCGCGCTGGTTGCAGAAAGCCCTCAAGGCCAACTGGCCCGAGCAGTGGGAGGCCGTTTGCGCCGCCAACAATGCCCATCCGCCGATGATCCTGCGGGTCAACCGCCGCCAGGGTGGCCGCGATGCCTATCTCGATGAGTTGGGAGGTGCCGGGATCGCCGCCGAGGCCTGTCTGTTCAGCGAGGATGGCATACGCCTGCACGAGGCCTGCGATGTGCGGCAACTGCCCGGTTTCGCCGAGGGGCGCGTCAGCGTGCAGGACGAAGCGGCGCAACTGGCCGCCGGCCTGCTCGACCTGGCGCCGGGGCAGCGTGTGCTGGACGCCTGTTGCGCGCCGGGCGGCAAGACCTGCCACCTGCTGGAGCGCGAGCCGGGGCTGGCCGAAGTGGTCGCCCTCGACCTGGAGCCCGGCCGCCTGGCGCGGGTGCGGGAGAATCTCCAGCGCCTGCGGCTCGATGCCCGACTGATCGCCGAGGATGCCCGCGCCGTCGCGCGCTGGTGGGATGGCCAACCCTTCCAGCGCATCCTGCTGGATGCGCCCTGTTCCGCCACCGGGGTGATCCGTCGCCACCCGGATATCAAGTTGACGCGCCAGGCCGAGGATATCGCCGCGCTGGCATTGTTGCAGGGGCAGATGCTCGACGCCCTGTGGCCGACCCTGGAGGTCGGTGGCGTGCTGCTGTATGCCACCTGCTCGGTGATGCCGGAGGAGAACCGCGAGGTGATCGGCGCCTTCCTGGCGCGCACGCCGGGTGCTCGCGAGCTGGACATGGGCGGCGCCTTCGGCGTGCCGCAGCCGCACGGCCGGCAATTGTTGCCGCAGCCGCAAGGGCATGATGGCTTCTACTATGCCAAGCTGATCAAGATCGCCGCCAGCCGCGGCTGAAGGAACTGAGTCCATGAAAATCATCATTCTCGGTGCCGGGCAGGTCGGCGGCACCCTCGCCGAGCACCTGGCCAGTGAGGCCAACGACATCACGGTAGTCGATACCGATGCGGATCGCCTGCGTAATCTTGGCGACCGCCTGGATATTCGGACCGTGTATGGGCGGGCTTCCTTTCCCTCGGTGCTGCGCCAGGCTGGTGCCGACGATGCCGATATGCTGGTGGCGGTGACCAACAGCGACGAAACCAATATGGTCGCCTGCCAGGTGGCTTACACGCTGTTCCACACGCCGACCAAGATCGCCCGGGTGCGCGAGCCGGCCTACCTGCTGCGCGGCGAACTGTTCAGCAACGAGGCGTTGCCGGTGGACGTGCTGATCAGCCCGGAACAGGTGGTGACCAACTACATCAAGCGCCTGATCGAGCATCCCGGCTCGCTGCAGGTGATCGACTTCGCCGCCGGCAAGGCGCAACTGGTGGCGGTACGTGCCTATTACGGTGGGCCACTGGTCGGCCAGGAATTGCAACAGATCCGCCAGCACATGCCGAATGTCGATACGCGGGTGGCGGCGATCTTCCGCCGCAACCAGCCGATCCTGCCCAAGGGCGATACGGTGATCGAGGCCGACGACGAGGTCTTCTTCATTGCCGCCAAGGCCGATATCCGCGCGGTAATGGGCGAGATGCGGCGCCTCGACGACAATTACCGGCGCATCGTCATCGCTGGTGGCGGGCATATCGGCGAGCGCCTGGCCGAGGCCATCGAGCACCGCTACCAGGTGAAGATCATCGAGGCCAACCCGGCCCGCTGCCGCTACCTGTCGGACACCCTCGACAACACCATCATCCTGCAGGGCAGTTCCTCCGACCGCGACCTGCTGATCGAGGAGAACATCAACGACGCCGACGTGTTCCTGGCGCTGACCAACGACGACGAGGCCAATATCATGTCCTCGCTGCTGGCCAAGCGCCTGGGCGCGCGCAAGGTGATGTGCATCATCAACAACCCGGCCTATGTCGACCTGGTGCAGGGTGGCGAGATCGACATCGCCATCAGCCCGCAACTGGCGACCATCGGTACCCTGCTGACCCATGTGCGCCGGGGCGATATCGTCAGCGCCCACTCGCTGCGCCGGGGCGCCGCCGAGGCCATCGAGGTGGTCGCCCACGGCGACTCGCGTTCGAGCAAGGTGGTGGGACGCGCGATCGAGAAGATCGGCCTGCCGCCTGGCACCACCATCGGCGCGGTGATCCGCGCCGAGCAGGTGCTGATCGCCCATGACGATACGGTGATCGAGTCCGGCGACCATGTGATCCTGTTCCTGGTGGACAAGAAGCACATCCGCGATGTCGAGCGGCTGTTCCAGGCGGGGCTGACGTTCTTCTGAGCGCTGCGTTTCCAGCCTCCAGTGCCTTGCCCGCGGCGGATGACGATATGGCGCGAGCGTCCTGGTCATATCGCCGCGCTTGCTGTTGCCGGTTGGCCGGGTCGACTACGCTGTGATGGCTGACCATGACTAAGCGCAGGTACGCTCATGCAACCGTTGCAATTGAACAGGGTCTTCACCCTGCTGGAGTCCGGGCCGGTCGTGCTGGTGACGACCCATGGTGGGCACAGGGACAACATCATGACCATTTCCTGGACCATGGTGCTGGATTTCGCCCCGCGTTTCGCCATCACCACCGGCGAGTGGAACCACACGTTCACGGCGTTGCGCGAGAGCGGGGAGTGCGTCGTCGCCATTCCCACGGTCGATATGCTCGATACTCTGGTTGGCATAGGCACCTGCTCCGGAGCGGATACCGACAAGTTTTCCCGTTTCGGGCTTACGCCGGTGCGTGGCAGCATCGTCAAGGCACCACTGATCGAGGAGTGCCTGGCCAATATCGAATGCGAGGTCGTCGATTTCGTGGAAAGGCATAATATCGTCGTGTTGCAGGCCGTGGCCGCCCATATCGACGAAGCGCGCAAGGAGCGACGGCAGGTGCATGCCGTCGGTGACGGCACCTTTATCGTCGATGGTCGCAAGCTGGACCGGCGGGTGATGATGGCCAGCAAGCTGCCGCCAGATATCTGATCGCTATCGGCACTGCTATCACCGGTGCGCGCGGCGCACCTTGCGCCAGGCCGCCGTTATCCATTGCGACACGGGAATCGACAGACTCCGCCGAAGAGGCTTTCAGCATGCTGGAATCACTGGAAAAGATGCTCGCCAAGGGCATGGACAATCCGATGCTGCGCTTCGGCCTGGGCAAGGGTTACCTGGATGCCGGCGATCCGGCATGCGCTGCCGTGCATCTGCAGCGCTGCGTCGAGCAGGACGGCAGTTATTCCGCCGCCTGGAAGCTGCTTGGCAAGGCCCGGCAGGCCCAGGGTGACCTGGATGGTGCCCGTGCGGCCTGGAACGCCGGGCTGCAAGCCGCCGAAGCGCGGGGCGATAAACAGGCGGGCAAGGAGATGACGGTGTTCTTGCGCAAGCTGGAGCGGTTGGCGCGTTGATTCTGGCGGGCGTTCGGCTACTTGCGTCGAGCGGGGGTTCCAGTTGCCGCTGGGCTTCCGGATTATTCGCCTGCGGGCCGGGGGTTTCATGCAGAACACTTCCACGGGAGCGACCTGGAGCGTGCGTCTGCCCACACGTTGGATGCACATGGGTTGAGGGCTGATGACTGAAATGAACCAAGCGGAGCTGGCAGGCGTTCTCGACTTCCTCCGAGGGGCGGAGCAATTGAAAAACACCCTTCGCACTTCGAGGACTTCGAATGGCCGGCACGAGAGTACGGCAGAGCACACATGGCGGCTATGCCTGATGATCTTGTTGTTCGGCAAGCAATACCCGGATGTGGATATATTGAGGCTGATGAAGATATGCATCGTCCACGACCTCGGGGAGGCCATCAGTGGCGATATCGCGGCCGTGGACCAGGTGGAAGGCGTCGATAAGGGCGTCGAGGAAAGAAAGGACCTGGAACTGCTTGCCCGGCCCCTGCCAGACGATCTCCGGGAAGAGATTCTGATGTTGTGGGATGAATACGACAGTGCCTCGAGCAGGGAGTCTCTGCTGGCCAAGGCTTTCGACAAGATCGAGACTATTCTGCAGCACACCCAGGGCAGCAACCCGCCGGGCTTCGACTATGGATTCAACCTTTCCTATGGCAGGAAATATACCGATTACGATGACCTGACACGCACATTGAGGGCTCTGGTGGATAAGGACACGAAGGTGCTGGCAGGGAAGAACAGGGCCATCTAGCGTCGCATCAACGACTGGCGGCGTTTTGGCCGAGCAGCGACTTCAACTCGTCGATGGCCTGCTGTCGTTCCCGTTGTCCTGGGCGGCTACCCGGATTGAGGCTGGACCACTGCGGATGGGCGCGTGCACGGCCCAGGGCGTCAGGCAGCTTGCCCTGGCGCCAGGCGTCGTCCTGCGGGTGCTGCAAGTGGATCGCCTGTTGCGCGGCATGGCCGCGTATCGCCAGGCCGTCCAGCAGTTGCCGTTGGCGTAGGGCCAGCAGGCGCAGGATGCCGTCGTCCACCGTCAGTTCGCGCTGGCCCTTGAGTTTGCCCAGCAGGCGGTTGCCGTAGTGGCGGGCGGTCTGTGCGCCGCCGCCGGCGAGGGCGCCGAGCAGGGTGGCGGCACCGAGGGTCAGGCCGCCGACCAGCAGGTCGATGCCGGCACCGGTGGCCGCGCCGGCCGCCATGCCGCCGCCGATCTTCACGCCGAGCTGCCGCAGGGTTTCCGGGTTGAACAGGTCGTCGCCCCAGCGCCCGTCGAGCAATGGCAGGTCGCCCGCGACGGCGTCCTCCCGGCGGAAGGCATAGAGGCGCAGCAGGGCCTCCACACAGCGCTGCTCGCGTTGGCGAATGGTCTCGTGCAGCTCCTCGATGGCATGGCGCTCCAGTTGCGGTTGGGCGGCGATGCCGCGGCGGCAGGCGGCGACATCCACCAGCAGTTCCGCGATCAGCCGCTGGCCCTCTTGCCGGCGCAGGGCGGCCTGGGCCTCGTGGTCGTCGAGCAGGCGCTGCAATTGCGGGCGGGCGTTCTCCAGCAGCAGTGCCAGGCTTTCATAGAGACGCCGTTCGCCGTCCAGCGCTGGCGCCACGCTGTCGAAGCGCACCAGGGCGTGCAGGCCGATGCGGGCCAGGGCCTCGCGCCATTCCTCCTCGCGGTGGCCAGGCTGCGCGACGAAGTTGAGCACTGGCAGCAACGGCTTGCCGCAGCCGGCCAGTACCTGCAGTTCGTCGCGGTACTTGGCCAGCACCGGTTCGCGGGCGTCGATCACATAGAGGCCGGCATCGCAGGCGAGCAACTGGCGCAGCACCTTGGCTTCCTGTTCGAAACGCTGGCGTGCTTCGCTACCATCGAGGAAACGCGCGGTGCGCGCCGGGCCATCGAGACGTTCGCCGGGGCGCTCCAGGCGCTCCAGCAGTTCCAGCAGGGCAATGGCGTCTTCCAGGCCGGGGGTGTCGTACAGCTCCAGCAGCGGCTGGCCATCCACTGATAGTCGTGCGCCCTCGACATGACGGGTGGTGCTGGGGCGGTGGGACACCTCGCCAAAGCCGGCATCCCGCGTCAGGGTGCGCAGCAGCGAGGTCTTGCCGACATTGGTATGGCCGACCACGGCGAGTTTCAGGGGCTTGTACGTATCAGTCATGTCCGCTCTCCAGCCATTGCAGCGGGGCCGTATCGGAATGCGGCAACGGCAGCGCATCCAGCGCCTGGTGCCAGTCTGCCAGGCGCTGGCTGTCGAGGGCCTGGCCGGGCGGCGCCTGCAGCAGCCAGACCCGCGTGGCACCCGCGCAGCGCGACAGTTCGCCGAGCAGCGCCAGGGTGCCACGGTCCGGTGAGCGCAAGGGATCGCAGGCGATGGCCAGGCGCTCCGGCGGGAAGCGCGTCAATTGGTCGAGCAGGTGCTGGCGCTGTTCGCGGCTATCGAGGATGCCGGCATCGGCGATGTCCTTTGCCAGTTGTGGTGGCCAGTGGCGCGACGGGTCCAGTTCGATGGCCACCAGTACCGCGCCACTGCCGCTCGCGCCGAGGATGCCGGCCTGGGGGGCGTGTAATGCCGCAGGGGCATCGTCGCTCACGCCCAGGCGCTCGCTGGCGGGTTGCAGGCGTTCGCGCAGCAGGCGGTAGCCGGGCAGTTGCAGGTCCAGGCGCAACTGGCCACGGCCCTGCCGCCAGCGCCACAGGCAGAACAGCAGCAACGTCAGGCGCGGCAGCAGGCCATAGATCAGCAGTACTCCGACCAGCCATTGCGCCCAGGCCTGGCGGGCTCTGTCGAGATCGCCGCCGGGCAGGCCGCTGTCACGGATCTGCTGCAGGTCCGGCAGTTGCAGGCCGAGCAGGGCGGGTAGTGCGCCGAGCAGCTGGGTCAGGCCGACGAAGGCCTGTTCGCCGAGGATGGTGGTTTCCCAGATAAAGCCGTAGCGACGGGTGGCGAGCAAGGCCAGCAGGGTCAGCAGGGCGCTGGCCATGGCCAGCGACCACAGGCCATGCACGCCGAGGCCCAGCGCCCAGCGCCCGAGGCGGCGCTGTTGCAGCAGGCTGAGCAGCGCCGGCGCCAGTTGCAGGGCGCGGGCATCGCGGGCCAGCTTTTCGCTGAGCCAGAGCCACAGGTTGCCCAGGGCGCCGCCGCCGTTGCGGCTGAAGAGCAGGCCCAGTGCCCAGCCGAGCAGCGTCAGCAGGTGCAGGCCGAGCAGGCTGCCCAGTGCCCAGAAGATATTGACCGGACGCTGGCCGTCGCCGAGGGCCGCCCAGGCCAGCAGGGCACCGCTGAGCAGCGCCAGCAGGGCCAGGCCCAGGGCCGCCAGCCAGGCACCCTGGCGCCAGCGCTGCACGGCCTCCAGCAGGCCGTCGCGGCGGGCCAGCCAGAGCGCGCGCGCTTCGATGCGTGCTGCCAGCCCATCGGCGTGGGCGCGGGCCTGGCGGCAGGCCTCGGCATCGTCCAATGGGCCGGCATGTTCCTCGCGCAGCCTGATGGTTTCGGTCAGCCAGAGGCGGTCGAGGTCGCTGAGGGGGGGCAGGCTGGATGAAGTCACGCGCTGTCTCGTCGGTAGGTCGAGACTGGAGGATAACGACAGCGGCGAGCTACAGGCTACCAGCGGTGAGAAAAAGCGACACGAGGGTTTGGCGCTGCGAGAAGTTCAAGGGGCGTGTTCTGCGCGCGGGCAAGAGCCCGCGGCACCTGTGCGGCCCGCTGCGCATGGCGCACCCTGCGCGAGGCCGCCGCTTCAGAACCAGAAGCGTACACCGAGCACCAGGCGGGTTTCCTCGCTGTCCTCGCCGTTGGCGCGGCGCAGGTCGGCGCTGTTGCCGTAGTGGCGCTGCCAGTCGACGCCGATATAGGGCGCGAACTCGCGGCGGATTTCATAGCGCAGGCGCAGGCCGAGTTGCAGGTCGCTGAAGCCCGCGCCGATCTCACGCGATTCATCGGTGCGGCCATACAGGTTGGCTTCGGCGCTGGGTTGCAGGACCAGCCGCTGGCTCAGCAGCAGGTCGTACTCGGCGCCCAGGCGCAGGGCGCTCTGGCCGCCTTCGCCGAGGTAGGCGGTGGCTTCGGCCTCCAGGCCGTAGAGCGGTGTGCCCTGGATACCGAGGGCGGCCCAGGTCTGGGCCGGGCCGGGTTTGAAGTCCTGGCGCAAGCCGAGCACGCTTTCCCACCAGGGGCCGATGGCATGCCCCCAGAGTGCCTGCAGCTCGGCGTGGTCGGTCTTGCCGGTGACGCGTTCGCCCTCGCTGCGCAGCCGCAGGCGGTCGATGTCGCCGCCGAGCCAGCCGTCGATGTCCCAGGCCAGGGTGCTGCCGGCGTCGCCGTCCTGCCACTCCAACTGGTCGACCAGCAGCAGCGAGTTGAGCGAGCCGGCATGCATCGAATGTTCGCGCAACTGCGGGAAGGCCGCGGCCCGGTCGGCGTCGGTCACGGCCGGGACGGGAGCCTCCTCGTGGTGATGGCTGTCGTGGGTCGAGGGCTGCGGCGGGTGCATGCCGTGCGCGTTGTGGCCGGAGTGCCCATGCTGGCCCTGTTCGGGTGATGAGGGTGGCGCATGCTCATCATGTGTGGCATGGCGGCCATGGTCGTGCTGGCCGTGATCGGCATGGGTAGCGTGGTCTTCGGCGGCGGCCAGTGGCAGGCTGCCCAGCGGGCCGAGCAGCAACAGGCCGAGCAGCGGCAGGCCAGACAGTGATGAGTGAGTGGGGCGATGCATGCTCGTTTCCTTATTCTTCCACACGGACTTCACGGAACATGCCGAGGTCCATGTGCATCAGCAGGTGGCAGTGGAAGGCCCAGCGCCCCAGGGCGTCGGCGCTGACGCGGAAGCTGCGACGCGAGCCGGGCGGCATGTCGATGGTGTGCTTGCGCACCTTGAACTCGCCGTGCTCGTCCTCCAGGTCGCTCCACAATCCATGCAGGTGGATGGGGTGGTGCATCATGGTGTCGTTGACCAGCACGATGCGCACCCGCTCGCCGTACTGGAGGCGGATCGGTTCGGCGTCGGCGAAGGGGATGCCGTCGAACGACCAGACGAAGCGCTCCATATGCCCGGTCAGGTGCAGCTCCAGGGTGCGGCCGGGCTGGCGCCCGTCCGGGTCGGCGAAGCGGCTGCGCAGGTCGGCGTAGGTCAGTACGCGGCGGCCGTTGTCGCGCAGGCCGAGGCCGGGGTCGTCGAGCTTGGCGACCGGCGCCATGGTCTGCATGTCCACCAGCGGATTGTTGTTGTGTTCGCTGTCGGGGTGGGACTGGCTGGCCGAACCATGAGTGGCATGTCCCATCGCGGCGTGGTCATGCCCGCTGGTGCCATGCCCGGCGTGCTCGCCGCCATGGCCCATATCGGCCATGCCCAGCAGCGGGCGCGGGTCCAGGGCCGGCAACGGCGCCCGCAAGCCTTCGCGCAGGGCCAGGGTGCCGCAGGCGTAGCCGCTGCGGTCCATGCTCTGGGCGAACAGGCTGTAGGCGGCCTGGTCCTTGGGCTCGACCAGTACGTCGTAGGTTTCCGCCACGCCCAGGCGCAGTTCGTCGACTTCCACTGGCTCGACGTACTGGCCGTCGGCGGCGACCACGGTCAGCTTCAGGCCGGGGATGCGGAAGTCGAAGTAGCTCATGCCGGCGGCATTGATCAGGCGTAGGCGGATGCGTTCGCCGGGGGCGAACAGGCCGCTCCAGGGGGTGCCGGGCGGCTGGCCGTTGAGCAGGTAGGTGTAGGCGCCGCCGCCGACATCGGCGATATCGGTGGGCGTCATGCGCATCCGCGCCCAGGCCCAGCGGTCTTTCAGGGTGGCGCCAAGGCCGTCGCGTCCGGCGTCCTCGATGAGGTCGCCGAGGGTGCGGCGGGCCGGGTTGTAGTAGTCCGACTGCTTCTTCAGCTTGGCGAGGATGCGTGCCGGGTGCTGGTCGCTCCAGTCGCTGAGCATCACCACGTAGTCGCGGTCATAGCGGAAGGGCTCGGGTTCGAGCGGGTCGATGATCAGCGGTGCGTAGACCCCGGTCAGTTCCTGGAAGCCGGAATGGCTGTGGTACCAGTAGGTGCCGCTCTGGCGCAGCTTGAAGCGGTAGACATGGGTGCCGCCCGGTTCGATGCCGTCGAAGCTGAAGCCGGGCACGCCGTCCATGTTGGAGGGCAGCAGGATGCCGTGCCAGTGGATGGCGGTGTCCTCGGCCAGGCGGTTGTGCACGCGCAGGGTCACCGTGTCGCCTTCGCGCCAGCGCAGCAGCGGGCCGGGCAGGCTGCCGTTGAGGGTGGTGGCGGTAACTGGCGTGCCGGTCAGGTTGACCGATGTTTCGCCGACCCACAGGTCGAAGTCGTTGCCGCTGAGCTGGGTCGGCTGGCCGGGGCTGGTCAGCGCCCATACCGGCGGGCGCCACAGGCCCAGGCCGCCGAGCAGGCCGCCGGCGGCCAGGCCTTTGACGAAGGTCCGTCTGGAGGTTTTGCTGCGCATTTGGCTAGATCCGTCTGACAGGAAGCCGGATTCTAGCTGTCGCAGCCTGACAGCGGACTGAGGGGGAGATTACATTTTTGTCAGTTTCAGGCCATGGATCTCAAGCCGCAGGCTCGAAGCGGAAAATACCGTGGTGACTATTGAAAGAGCCGTCGGCGCATGACCGAACCCTTCGTAGGGCTTTCGGTTTCGCAAGCTCTTTCCCACAGGCTCAGCCAAATAGTGGCTGTACGGATGCCGGGTGGCGGGACGGGACCTTCGCCGCCAGGGATGGCGGCGAAGAGCTACAGGGATGTATTCACGCGTGTCTCGTCCGGCCACCCGGTATTTGTACAGATACGTCGGTCTCTAGAACAAGCCTACCTGGGAATGACAGGACTCCCAGGCCCTAGGTGAGATTTCAGGCCGATCATGGCTGGACTGCTACGGCCAGGGATAGGGCGCGACCGGCTTGCCTTCCGCTTCGAGACGCTGGATCACTTCCCGGCGGAAGGCCACCAGGTCGGCCACTTCGGTGGCGCGCAGGCGCCTGACTTCCTCGGTGGTGAACAGTTTCGCCTGCAACTGCGGGTCGCCCCAGCGTTGTTCGACGTAGTTCATCACTTCGGCGATTTCCTTGTCGCTGAGGCTGGAGGCGACCACCCCGGGTACATGCATCAGGTACAGGCGGCCTTGCGGGTCGTCCAGCAGCGTACTGATGAAGCCGGGGAACGGCGGGACGCCGCCGGCTTCGGTGCCGCTGCCATCCAGGGCGTGGCAACCGGAGCAGCGCAGCAGGTAGTTGGCTTTGGGCGAGCGTTCATCCGCCTGTGCGCCGCTCATCGCCAGCAGTCCGAGCAGGGTCATTGACGCTAGCGTGGCTCGCAGCATTTCAGTTCCCCTTGCGGATATCGCGCAGCGCCTTGTGGGTCAGTGGCGCCGCCTTGAACTGGTCGATCAGCGCCTGGTCGGGCGCGGCGGCGGCCTCGTTGAGCGAAATGACATAGCCAGCGATGCGTTGCAGGTCGGCGCTGTCGATATGGCTCTGCGGTGGCATCACCAGGCCGAAGTAGTCCAGCCCCTTGGCATTGATGGTGCCGCTCAGGCCGCCGGTCATCACCCCGGCGATATAACGTGCGCTGTTCTCGCCCAGGGCCTGCCATAGCTCCGGGTTGTGCAGGGGCGGTGCCAGGCCTTCGATACCTTCGGCGTCGGCGCCGTGGCAACTGGAGCAGTTTTGTACGAATAGCGCCTGGCCATCGTCGGCGAACGCCGGGATGGCCGAGCAGAGGGCGAGCGCTGCCAGCAGCGCCCGCCCGTTCATGCGTCTTTCACTCATCCGCCAGCCCCACCAGCATTGCCACCGTGCAGTGGTAACCCAGGTTCTTGTTGGCCATGCACCAGTTGATGTCATTGTGCAGGCCCATGCGGTAGCCGGGGCGCTCACCCTCGCTACGGAAGCAGAAGGTCGAGTTGGCGACGGTCGCCTTGCCGCAGCAGTCGTTGTAGGACACCAGGTAGTCCTTGCCATCGTTGGGGTTGCTACAGGTGCCGACCCAGGCCACCTTGGAGGCTTCCGAACCGGGCGGGCAGGAGGTGGTGCTGCCGCCGGAGGTGTTGCACAGGTTGCCGTCCAGGGCGCAATAGCGCCAGTAGTCGCAGTCGGTGTCGTTCTCGCCCTCGCCAGCGAAGGCCGAACCGCCCAGCGAACGGTCGAACGGCAGCACTGGCATCAGTGCGGTACCGGCCAGCACCACGCCGGTCTTGGCGATGAAGCTGCGGCGGCCGATGCGGCGGGCGCTCTGGCGCGCGCCGGTTTCGGCGGTCTTGTCCAGGGCATTGAGGAGCTTGCTGAAGATATCGAACATGGGATTTCTCTCTACTCAGTGAGATTTCAGGGAGGCGGGCGTTGCGCGGGCCACGTAGTCCTGGATCGAGGCGAACCCCGTCTCGGTGGCGTTGAACAGGCTTTCCAGCTGCTCCCGGCTATTGATCAGGCCTTTGGCGCGGACGATGCCATCGGCATCCATCAGCACCGCGAAGGGCAGGCGGGCGATGCGGTAGGTGGTGCCCAGCTCCTGCGACAGCACATAGGGGAACTCTGCCAGGCCGGCCTGCTCGATGAAGGCGCGGTGCTTGAGCGGGTCGCCATCGCTGGCCAGTACCACGTCCAGCCAGTTGCCTTCGGCGCTGCGGATCGACTTGAGGGTCGGCAGCAGCTTCTTGCAGATCGGGCAGGTCGGGGACAGGAAGAACACCAGGGTGCTGCGTGGGCGCTGCATGCCGAAGGCGACATCGTTGCCGCCGTTGAGGCTCTGCAGGGTGAAGGCCGGGCTGGTTTCGCCGACCTTCGGGCCGCTGTCGTTGATCATGGCGCCGACCGGCGTTACCCGTTCGAAGAGAATGCCGATCTGGCGCGCCAGAGCGAACACCACCACGATCAGCCCGAGTACCAGCACGGTCAGGACCGCGACGGCGAATACGAGTGCATGGGTCATCATCGTTTATTCCATTTGTTCAGTGGGTGTTGCCGGGGCTTTGCCGGGCCAGTTGGATGTGCCCGGCGTTGGCCAGCAGTTGTTCGGCGACGTTGTAGACCAGCCACAGCAGGGTGCCGCCAACGATGGCCGCCAGTGCCGCGAAGGGCGTGATGGGGGCTATCCCCACCAGCAACACGGGGACGGCGAACAGCGCCAGCAGGGCGTTGCGCAGCAGCAGGGCGGGCGACAGGTGCTGTGCCGGGCCGCCGCAACCGCAGTCGATGCGGGTATGCCCGCGCCACAGGTTGATGCCCATGGCCAGGCCATAGCCGGCCAGCAGCGCCAGCGCCAGCAGGGCGCCCAGGCGGTTCAGTGGCGGTACCAGCAACAGTGCGATGCTCGCCAGCTCCAACCCGACCAGTAGCTTGGCCGCGCCGTACACCCAGCCCGCCGGTAGCAGGCTGTAGTCGGCGACGAAGCCGGTGAAACGGTCGAAGTCCGCCAGCTTGTGCCAGACCGCGCGCAGGAACAGCAACACCAGGAAGGTGGTGCCGGCCGCCGCCGCCATGCTCATCAGGTCGCCGAACATGTCACTCACCCAATTGCAGCAGGACGGCGAAATCGCCCAGGGATTCGGCCTTGTCGGTCGGCTTGGCGGCGAATTTCGCTTCCGGGTCGACTTCGTAGCGCACCACTTCGCCTTCTTCGTCGTTCAGGGCGAACAGCACAGGCGCCTTGCCGGAGCTGACGAACAGCGATACCGGGCCTTCCACCGGCGAGCGATAGAGCACTTTCTTGGCTTTCAGGTCGAGCGCCCAGACTTCCTCGGCGGGATTCTTGTGGCTGCCGTCCTCGGCGTCGGGGTGCATGGCGACGAACAGCACGTTGTTGGCCTTGTTGTAGGCCATCAACTGGAAGCCGCCCGGGGCCCAGCCTTCCGCGCCCTCGGTGTAGGAGAACTTGTCCACCAGCTTGACTTCGGCGGCCTTGTCGGAGACGCGGTAGAGGTTGCCGTGGTAGGAGGTGAACAGCAGCTCCTTGCCGGCGCGCTGCGCCTGCAGGAACAGCGGGTCGCTGTCCACGTCGAAGATCTTCTTGCTCTTCACCGGCTTGGCGGCGCTACCGTCTTCGTTGACGCTGTAGCTGGTGATGGTGCCGTCGCCGCACAGCGAGCTGAAGCGAGCGCCTTCCAGCGCCGGGTAGAGGCCCCAGCAGCCGGGGGTGGGGACTTCGGCGATCTGTTTGCCGGCCTTCAGGTCTACCACCGAGACGGAAGCCGCCGGAGTGGCGTTCTGCACGAAGACATAACGGTCATCGGCGGAAATCTGCAGCGAGTTGAACGAAGGCGCGACCTGGGCGAATTTCGGCGAAACGACGATTTCGCGCTTGATCGACAGGGTGTCCACGTCGAACTCGTGCAATACCGCCTCGGTTTCCCCGTAGACGATGCGCTTGGCATAGGCGGAAGCCGTGTAGGCGGTCTTCTGGTCGCTGGACAGCACCATTTGCCCGACCAGGCCGACGCTGAGGTTGCCCTTGGTCGAGAGGTCGTCGGCGGACAGTACGCTGATGTTGCTGGAACCCGCCCAGTTCGAGTCGAGTACGAACAGATTGGGGCCGGGCTTGATCTTTTCCTCGACAGTCAGTCTTTCCGGGACAAAAGGCTCTTCGGCAAAGGCAGGGGCTACAGCGAGCATGCCCAGGGTTGCACTCAGGGTAAGGCTCAAAACGCGCATGAATACTTCTCCGGTTCGGACGCCAGCAAAGCTGTTGCAAGACTTTGCTGAATTTAGAGTTCGAACCTGCCAGAGCAACGGCTGTGCCAGCCTTGCGAAAATACTGACGCAAGCGTGATGGCGCCTGGCTTGCGTGCAGTTCAGGCGTAGAGAAGGCAGGGGGGGCTGCGAGGGGGATTCGTGCCCCTTAATTGGGCGCTTTTATTTTCGTGCACTAAAAGATGACGTGCGCATATCTGTAATAAAAAGTTCTAGGTCGATGATTTCAGGCGATTTTTCTGTACATGCCGATGGTTCCGCACCTCTGCGGGGCGGTGCACGCCGATGTCGCACGCCGGCCCACGATGGGGCCGCCGATTGCGGGTAATAACGACTATAAAGCCGCAAAGAGCGCTGAAGGCTGGACGAAATGCGGCGCTGCCCTTCTCGTCCGGCCTTCAGCGCCCTTCTCGGCTTTACCCGTCGGTTGCCCTAGGACACCTGGCGCAGGGTAATGGTGTTATCCAGCAGCAGCCTGACCTTGCGTTCGAAGGCGTCGAAGTCGGGCGAGTTGCGGTCGCGCGGCCGGGGCAGGTCGACCGGCAGCTCAGCCTCGATGCGGCCCGGATGGGGCTTCATCACCACCACCCGGTCGGCGAGCGTCACCGCCTCTTCTATATCGTGGGTAACGATCAGGAAGGTGCGGCGATGCCGCTCCCACAGGTAGATGAGATGATCCTGCAGCTCTGCCCGGGTGAAAGCATCCAGTGCTGAGAAGGGCTCGTCGAGCAATAGCACGTCCGGTTCCGCCGCCAGCGCCCGGGCAATCGCCACCCGCTGCGCCTGCCCGCCGGAAAGCTCTTTCGGCCAGCGGTCGCCGTATTCGGGCAGGCGCACGTCTTCAAGCAACGTGCGTACCCGCTGTTCGCGCTCGGCTTTCGGTAAATGGCGGATGCCGAAGGCGATGTTCTCGGCGACCGTCAGCCAGGACAGCAGTCTGGGTTCCTGGAACACCAGCCCGACCAGTGCAGAAGGCTGGTCGACCTTCACCCCCTCTACGGTGATGGTTCCCGTGCTGACCTGATCGAGGCCCGAGATCAGCCGCAGCAGCGTGGACTTGCCGCAGCCCGAGCCGCCGACGACGGCGACGATCTCGCCTTCGTTCACTGCGAGGCTGACGTTATGCAAGGCGACGGTGCCGTTGCGGTAGGTCTTGTCCACGTGGGCGATGTTCAGCATCGTTCTAGTACCTTTCGGAAAAACTGTCCTGCCAGCGCAGGAACGGGGCACTGAGCAGCACGATCAGCGCATCGGTGAGCTTGCCGACCACGGCGAAGACGATGATGGCCGCGACGATCTGGTCGGGTTTGCCCAGTTGCTGGCCATCCACCAGCAGGTAGCCGAGGCCCTGCGAGGCCCCCATGATCTCGGCCGCGACCACGAACATCCAGCCCAGGCCCAGCCCCGTGCGCAAGGCCAGCACGACGTTGGGCAGGATCGCCGGCACCAGGATGCGCGCCACCAGTTTCCGCCCACTGAGCTGGAAGATACGTCCGACTTCGACGATCTTGCGGTCCACCCCGAGGATGGCGCTGGAGACGCCCAGGTACACGGGGAAGAACACGCCGATGGCGATCAGCGCGACTTTCGATTCCTCGAAGATGCCCAGCCAGAGAATGAACAGCGGCACCCAGGCCAGCGACGGGATGGCCCTGAGCGCCTGGATGCTGGGGTCGATCAGCGCGCGGACCAGCCCGTAGTAGCCGGCCAGCGCACCGATCACGATGGCCGCCACGGAGCCGATGAGGAACCCCGTGCCTACCCGCCACAATGTATAGCCGATATGCCCCCACAACTCGCCACTCGACGCGAGGTCGGCGAGGGTGGCGAGAATCCGCCTGGGCGGCGGCATCAGCCGCCCCTCGGCCCACCCCGCGCGCACCACGAACTCCCAGCCGATGGCCAGCGCGAGCGGCAGTATCAGCCCGAGCAGGAACGTGCGGCTGCGCCGCCTCGTCGCGCCCTCTTCGGCGATGGCGACATCGGGTGTGCCGATATCCGCCTTGTTGGTTTCGGCGATGCTCATCCTGCCCACCTCGACTCAGTTGCCGTCATTGGTGAAACGCGTGTCGATCAATTCATCGACCACCGCCACAATGTCCACCTTGGCATCGACCACGCCAGCGGCCTGCAGCGACTGGCCGGCTTCCAGCACGAAGGTGCGTTGGGCGGCGCCGATGCGGCTCTGGCTCAGGTCCTCGCGCTGCAACTGGCGGGCGATGATGTTTTCCGGCAGGCGTGCCAGCGCAACCAGCGCGGTGGCGACTTCATCGGGATGCTCGAGCGAATACAGCCGCGCCCGCTCGTAGGCAGCCAGTACCCGTTTCACCAACTCGGGGTGTTCCTGCGCGAAGGCCTCGCGCACGTTGAGGAAACCCCAGGTACTGAGTTCGGGATCGTCGACGAAGATCTGTGCGCCGTTCTCGATCTCCGCCGCCGCCGTCAGCGGGTCCAGCCCCGCCCAGGCATCGACATCGCCGCGTGCCAGCGCCAGGCGGCCATCGCCGTGCTGGAGCAGAACCGACTGGATGTCCTTCTCGTTCAGCCCATGCTTGGCCAGTGCGCGAATCAGGAAAATATGTGGGTCGGTGCCGCGCGTGACGGCGACGCGCTTGCCCTTCAGCTCGGCGGCGCTGGCGAGCGTGCTGCCCGCCGGTTTCAGCAGCGCCACGCCAGTAGGCCGCGTATAGACATAGACCGATTTGATCGGATTGCCGTTGATGCGCCCGACCAGGGCCGCCGCCGCATAGGTCGAGCCGAAATCGATAGATCCGGCATTCAGGAACTCGAGCGCCTTGTTCGAGCCGAGTGTCTGCACCCAGCGTACCGAGATGCCGTCAGCGGCAAGTTCTTCCTCGAGGAAGCCCTTCTCCTTGAGGACCAGTCCAACAGGGTTGTAGGTGGCGTAGTCCAGCGTAATCTGCTTGACCGGCTTGCCTTGCGCCAGGGCCGTTGTGCCGAAGCCGATGACCGCGGCAAAGGTCGCGAAAGCGGCGATGCCGGCGACAAGCGTGCGGCGGTTTATGCTGCTCAGCATGGATAGTCCTCCAGGTAATTTTTTTATCCGAATCCATTGCGTGGGATGCACGCCCAGGCTTTGCGGAAATATCGGGATTTCCCGGATGAACAATTCGTTCACTCGCATGGATATATCCGGAAGAGAGCGGATAGCACGCATCGTGCCAATGAAAAAATCCATTGAAAACAATGAGTTGATTTATTTGTGCGAGCAGGAAAAGATGCGAGGTGGGCAATCTGTTGGATTGCTGTTGTGTCACGAACACTGATGGGGTAGTGGAATGGCCGGGTACGTCGCGGGCCTCTGACGACAAGGCGCTTGCCGGTGAGCATGGCATACGCTGCGACGGCCCTGTTCCTCCATCGATATTTCGACGACCGCTTTGCGCAAGGCCGCCGTCATTCGAAATGACAGGCTGGGTTCAGGGTCCGTTGCCGTTTCGCCGCGGTCGCGGCAACGCGGTTTGCGGGACCCTACACCCAGGAATCAGGCCCTTCAGCCATGCAGCCAGGGCGTATGGCTGAGGCCGATCAGCACGCCCTCCGGGCTGATGAAGCGGGCCGTGGTCTGGCCCCAGGGTTCCAGCCTGGCTTCATGGATGAACACCTGGCCCTTTGCCTTCATTTCCTCGACGGCGGTTTCCACTGCGGCGGGGTTTTCCAGCTCGAACTCGATCGTCGAGGTCGGCTCGGGCAGGTGCCCGGGCCACTGCTCCTGACCGAAGCAGGTCTGCGCCGCCATCGCCAGCGGCCAGACACCGAAGTGGTTGGCGCCGGGGAATCTGTCCATGAACAGATAATCGTCCTGCTGCTGCAGTGGTAGCCCAAGGGTGTCCCGGTACAGGGCGGCGCTTTCGGCGGGTGCCCGGGTGATGGTGGCGAAGCCGGCGATACATTTGATGTCCATTCGTTCCTCCGTCGACGCCGCCAGGGGGCAGGCGGCGTGTGCTCTCTATCTCATTCCACGGTTACGCTCTTGGCCAGGTTGCGCGGCTGGTCGACGTCGGTGCCGCGCAGCACGGCGACGTGGTAGGACAGCAGTTGCAGCGGCAGGGTGTAGAGGATCGGCGCGAGGATGTCGTGGATATGCGGCATGTTCACCACATGGGTGCCTTCGCCGTTCTCCAGACCGGCCTGCTCGTCGGCGAAGACGATCAGTTCGCCGCCTCGGGCGCGGACTTCCTGCAGGTTGGACTTGAGCTTCTCCAGCAGTTCGTTGTTGGGCGCCACGGTGACCACCGGCATATCGGCGTCCACCAGTGCCAGCGGACCGTGTTTCAGCTCACCGGCCGGGTAGGCTTCGGCGTGGATATAGGAGATTTCCTTGAGCTTGAGCGCACCTTCCATCGCTACCGGATATTGCGCGCCACGGCCGAGGAACAGGGTGTGGTGTTTTTCGGCGAACAGTTCGGAGATCTTCTCGATGGTGCGATCCATGGCCAGCGCTTCACCCAGGCGGGCCGGCAGGCGCCGCAGCTCTTCCACCAGTTCGATGCGCAGGGCGTTGTCGAGCTTGCCGCGTACCTGGCCGAGGGCGAGGGTCAGCAGCAGCAGGCCGACCAGTTGCGTGGTGAAGGCCTTGGTCGAGGCCACGCCGATTTCCGGGCCGGCCTGGGTCAGCAGGGTCAGGTCGGACTCGCGCACCAGCGAACTGGTGCCGACGTTGCAGAGCGCCAGGCTGGCCAGGTAGCCGCCATCGGCCCTGGCGTTGCGCAGGGCGGCCAGGGTGTCGGCGGTCTCGCCGGACTGGGAGATGCTGACGAACAGGGTGCCGGGCTGCACCACCACCTTGCGGTAGCGGAACTCGCTGGCCACTTCGATCTGGCAGGGGATGCCGGCCAGGTCTTCCAGCCAGTAGCGGGCGACCATGCCGGCGTGATAACTGGTGCCGCAGGCGACGATCTGTACGTTGCGCACCCGGGCGAACAGCTCGGCGGCCTGCGGGCCGAAGGCCTGCACCAGTACATGGTCATTGGCCAGGCGACCTTCCAGGGTGCGTTGCACCACGTCGGGCTGCTCGAAGATTTCCTTGAGCATGAAGTGGCGGTAGGCGCCCTTGTCCGCCGCCTCGGCGCCCTCGTGGTACTGCACCTGTTCACGCTCGACGGACTGGCCATCGACATCCCAGATGGTCAGGCGGTCGCGCTGGATCTCAGCGATATCGCCTTCCTCCAGGTAGACGAAGCGGTCGGTGACCTGGCGCAGCGCCAACTGGTCGGAGGCGAGGAAGTTTTCTCCGAGCCCCAGGCCGATCACCAGCGGGCTGCCGCTGCGCGCGGCGAGCAGGCGGTCCGGCTGGCGCGTGCTGATCACCGCCAGGCCATAGGCGCCATGCAGCTCCTTGACCGCCTGCTTGAGGGCGGCGGCCAGGTCGCCGGTGCCTTTGAGTTTTTCCGCCAGCAGGTGGACGATCACCTCGGTGTCGGTCTGCGAGGTGAAGACGTAGCCCTTGGCCTTCAATTGCTCGCGCAGGGCCTCGTGGTTCTCGATGATGCCGTTGTGCACCACCGCCAGTTCATGCCCGGAAAAGTGCGGGTGGGCGTTGGCCTCGGTGGGCGCGCCATGGGTGGCCCAGCGGGTGTGGGCGATGCCCAGGCGGCCGGCCAGCGGCGCGGCGGCCAGGGCCGCCTGCAGTTCACTGACCTTGCCGGCGCGGCGGCAGCGGTGCAGGCCGTCGCGCTCGTCGATCAGCGCCACGCCGGCACTGTCGTAGCCACGGTATTCCAGGCGCTTGAGGCCTTCGATCAGGATCGGGGTGACATTACGTTCGGCGACCGCGCCTACGATTCCACACATGCTGTTCTCCTCAGGAGGGTTCCACGGCGGCGCGGATCAACTGGATACCACGCGCCGTTATCTGTTCATGGGCCTCTTCGTCGAGGCGCTCGTCGGTAATCAGGGTATGGATGCCGCTCCAGGGCAGCTCCAGGTTGGGGATACGCCGGCCGATCTTGTCGCTCTCGACCATCACCACCACTTCGCGGGCGACTTCCGCCATGACCCGCGACAGGCCCAGCAGTTCATTGAAAGTGGTTGTTCCACGCGCCAGGTCGATGCCGTCGGCGCCGATGAACAACTGGTCGAAGTCGTAGGAGCGCAGCACCTGCTCGGCCACCTGCCCCTGGAACGACTCCGAGTGCGGGTCCCAGGTGCCGCCGGTCATCAGCAGCATCGGCTCGTGCTCGATCTCGCGCAGGGCGTTGGCGACGTTCAGCGAGTTGGTCATCACCACCAGCCCTGGCTGGTGGCCCAGCAGCGGGATCATCGCCGCCGTGGTGGTGCCACTGTCGATGATGATCCGCGCATGCTCACGAATGCGCGCCACCCCGGCGCGGGCGATGGCCAGCTTGTACTTCGACACTGGCTGGCTGTCGTCGATCAGCTCTTGCGGCAGGGGCACCGCGCCACCGTAGCGGCGCAGCAGCAGGCCATTCTTTTCCAGGGCGGTGAGGTCCTTGCGGATGGTCACTTCCGAGGTGTCGAAGCGGCGCGACAGCTCATCCACGCTGACCTCGCCCTGCTCTGCGAGCAAGGCGAGGATGGTGTGGCGGCGTTGTGCTGTGTTGCGTTTCGACATGGATAAGTTTCGATTCGAAATTTAATGATGCGAATCAAAACATGAAGGCCATGGCCAGGCAAGCGTTCATGCCGAAAAGGGCCTGGAAAGTGTAAGGAATGCAAGTTCCGATGGCGGGAGTGCGGGTTTTGGATCGCTCGTTCGTCTCTCTCTATATATTCCCGGACTTCCCTCTGCCAGGGCGATCGCGTTATGCACGGCAAAGCGTCGAAAAGAGCGCTGGAGGCTGGACGAAAAACACCGGTTGCCACGCTCTTTCGTTCAGCCTCAAAGCCTCCATCGCTTTTATCGAAGCCCCTTTCAGGTGAATAACGGCATAGCGCTATCGCCCGGTTTCCAGCTTCCAGCCGCGCTATGATGCGCGGCTGTATTCCGGGAGTTCGCCGCGCCATGCGCTATCTGTTGCTCGTTACCCTGCTCTGGGCCTTTTCCTTCAGCCTGATCGGTGAATACCTGGCCGGCCAGGTGGACAGCGATTTCGCCGTGCTGGCGCGGGTCGCGGTGGCGGCCCTGGTGTTCCTGCCGTTCACTCTCTGGCGTGGCCTGCCGTTGCGCCTGCTGGCGGGGTTCTGGCTGGCCGGCGCCTTGCAGTTCGGCGTGACCTACCTGTGCCTGTACCGCAGTTTCACCGTGCTGACGGTGCCGGAAGTGCTGCTGTTCACGGTGCTCACGCCAATCTACGTGACCCTGCTCGACGATGCCCTGGCGCGGCGTTTCAACCCCTGGGCACTGCTGGCCGCGCTGGTCGCCGTGGGCGGTGGGGTGATCATCCGTTTCGAGCGGCTGGAGGGCGAATACCTGATCGGTTTCCTGCTGCTGCAACTGGCCAACATCACCTTCGCTGCTGGCCAGGTGCTGTGTCGCCAGTTGCTGGCGCGTTACCCGGTGGAGCAACCGTTGCACCGCTTCTTCGGGCACTTCTTCCTCGGCGCCATGCTGCTGGTGGTGCCTTCCTTCCTGCTTTTTGGCAATCCCGACAAGCTGCCGCAGACCCTGCTGCAGTGGGGCGTGCTGCTGTGGATGGGGTTGTTCGCCACCGCGCTGGGCATGTTCTGGTGGGTCAAGGGCAGCGTGCGGGTGGATGCCGGCACCCTGGCGGTGCTCAACGAACTGCACGTACCGGCGGGGCTGCTGGTCAACCTGCTGATCTGGAACCGCGATGCCGACCTTCCGCGCCTGGCCCTGGGCGGCGCGGTGATCCTCGCCTCGCTGTGGATCAACCGGCTGGGGCGCGAACCCCGGAGGGCAGCGGTATAAGGGGATGTAGGCTACCTGCGGGGCATCCTGGGCGGGGCGTCTCTGCGATGTAACGGCCAAGCATCCTCGCGCCCGCGCCGATCAAACGGGTTGGCGTTCTTCTATATTTATTCATGTGATCGGCGAAGTGTGCGCTTCATCACGTTAATTTCCCGCATGAACTGGCAGCATCCATCCTGCGTATCAGTAACACAGGACCCGGTAAATGCCCCAGGCTCACGACGCCGGCTACAAGCTGCTGTTCTCCAACCCCGAGTTCGTGCGCGACCTGCTGCTGGGCTTCGTGCCGCAGGAGTGGGTGGGGCAGGTGGATTTTTCCAGCCTGGAGATGCTCAACGGGCATTACGTCAGCGAGGATATGCAGGGGCGTTACGAAGAAAGGGTGTGGCGGCTTCGCTTGGGGGAAGACGACTGGGTCTACCTGTATCTGCTGCTGGAGTTCCAGTCCACGCCGGCCCGCTTCATGGCCTTGCGCCTGCTGACCTATATCGGGCTGTTCTGGCAGCAACTGGAAAAGCAGGGCCGACTGACCCACGACGGGCGGTTGCCGCTGGTGCTCTATAACGGCTTCAAGCCCTGGCGGCACTCCACCCGGTTAAGCGATCTGTACCACCCAGCGCCTGCCGGCCTGCAGGTATTCCAGCCCAGCTTCGAGTACCTGCTGATCGGAAAATCAGTACCCGGACAGCGAACTGAGTGGGCGGCGGAACCTGGTGGCGATGCTGATGCGACTGGAACAGGCGCAGACACCACAGGCGATGAGGACGGTCGTCGATGAACTGCGTGGCTGGCTGACCCTGGATGACCAGACCCCCCCTGCGCCGCAATATCACCCGGTGGATCATCGGCCTGATCCGGCGGCGAGCGTCGAATGGCCGGATTCCACCGTTGAGCGACCTGTCGGAGGTAAGTGCCATGTTGACGGAACGTACGGAAACCTGGACCGAACGCTGGGTGCAGGAAGGCATGGAAAAAGGCCAGGTCGTATTGCTGCAACGCCAACTGGGCAAGCGTTTCGGCCCGCTGCCGGAATGGGCCGTACAGCGTATCGAACAGGCCGGGGTAGAGCAGATCGGCGAATGGGCCGAGGCGATCTTCGATGCCCGCAGCCTGGAGGCCTTGCTGGAGCAGGACGACGCGTAATTGGATGGGCGGCGCACGCGCAGCCAGACCCATCGAGCCGTCATGAGATCACCGTTGGCTCCCCGAGTGTCGGTAGGGCTTCGGGCCAGGGCGATCGCGCTACGCCATTGTTCACGGGAGGGCGCTTCGATAGAGGCGCTGGAGGCTGGCTGGAAAGCCGGACGGGAAACACGACGGCCTGCCCTGCTCTTTCGTCCAGCCTCCAGCTTTCCAGCACTCTTTCCGGCCCTTTGCAGCGCATCGCCCGATCGCCCTGGCTACCGGGTTCAGAAACTGTACTTCGCCGACAGCATCAGGTTGCGGGGTTCTCCATAGTAGGTCGTGTCGAAGTTGCCCAGGCCTGTCAGGTACTTTTTGTCGAACAGGTTGTTGGCATTGAGGGTGAAGCTCAGGTGCTCGCTGTGTTGGTAGCGGGTCATCAGGTTCGCCAGCATGTAGCTGGCCTGCTTGATGCGGGTGTAGTCGTTGGCGATCGGGCTGTAGATATCGCCATAGAAGGCGCTCTGCCAGTTCAGGCCGCCGCCGACGGTGACCTGCTCCAGTACGCCGGGCAGGCGGTAGCTGGTGAACAGGCGCAATACATGCTCGGGCATGGTGGTGGTCAGGGGAAAGCCGAAGATACGCTGCTGCTCGGCATCGCGGGTACGGGCGTAGGTATAGCCGGCCGAGAGGCTCCAGCCTTCCCGGAGTTCGCCGCTCAGCTCCAGCTCCACGCCCTTGGTGGTGGCGCCGTCGATGGCGCGGTAGATGCCCTCGTTGGTGACCGGGTTGGTACCGATATTCTCCGCGACATTGTCCTGCTCTATGCGGAACAGGGCCAGGGTGGCATTCAGTCTGCCGTCCAGGTAGGCCGCCTTCAGGCCGGCTTCGTAGCTGTTGCCTTCGGTCGGCGCCAGCGTTGATCCGTTGCTGTCCTTGTTGGTCTGCGGTTGGTAGATAGAGGTGTAGCTGGCGTAGACCGAGTAGGTCTCATCGAGGTCGTATACCACCCCGGCATAGGGGGTGACGACACCGTGTTCCTTGTAGCTGGCGTGAACGTCGTCCAGGGTGGCGAAATAGTTTTCCTCATTGTCGTACTTGAAGGTGCTGACCCGGGTACCGAGGATCACCGTGAGATCGTCGCTCGGCCGCAGGCGCGTGGCCAGGTAGAGGCCGTTCTGGCTCTGGGTCGTTTCATAGTCGCCGTTCCTCGGGAAGTCCTGCCTGGCCAGTTTGCCGTTCCAGTCGAAGATGCTGCCCGGCACCATGCTGAAGGCACTGCCGTCGAAGGTGTCGCCGCTCAGGCGCGAGTGGGAAGCCATGGCCCCTGCCGCCAGTTCATGCTCGCGACCGAACAGCGTGAAGGGGCCTGACAGGCTTGCGTCGACGGTATTCTGCCGTCGATGGCCTTCCCAGCGCCCCCAGTACAGGAACATGCCGTCACCGGTGGCCGGGTCGGGGTTGCCGCCACTGGCCGAGGCCAGGCGCGTATCGTGGTCGGTGACCAGGTGGTCGAGGCTGACCTTGAGCTTCCAGCCATGGCCCAGGGCCTGCTCCAGGGTGGCGAAGTAGGTGCTGGACTGGAAGTCGCGGCGGCTCCAGTCGGCGCCAGGGTTGTGCGAGCGCGAGAAGTCGGTGCGGCTGCCGTCGGCGAAGAACACCGGGTTGCCGGTCCAGGATACGCCACGCGGGGTCGTGGTATGCCTTTCGATGCCGAAGGTCAGCAAGGTGTCCGGAGCCAGGTCGGCCTCGAGGATGCCATACAGCATGTCGTTCTTTTGCTGGTAATGGTCGAGGTAGGACTTGCGATCCTGGTAGGTGCCGACGAAGCGACCGCGCAGGGTGCCGGCATCGTTCAACGGGCCGGAGATGTCGCCTTCGGTTCGGTAGTTATCCCAGGAACCAGCGCTGCCGGTGATCGAGGCCTTGAAGTCGTGGGTCGGCTTTTTGCGTATCAGGTTGACGGTGGCCGACGGATCGCCCGAGCCGGCCATCAGTCCGGTGGCGCCCTTGACCACTTCCATTCGGTCATAGGCCGAAGTGTCGCCGTGGGGCGCGCCTTCGTAGATATTGTCGACGATCGTGTTGACGCCATCGTACTTGTAGTTGCTGATGGTGAAACCGCGTGTGGAATACACCATGCGGTTGCTGTCGAAGGCCTGTACCGAGACGCCCGGAGTGTTGCGCAGTACGTCGCCGATGCTTATGGCGCCCTGGTCGTCCAACTGCTGGCGGGTGACCACGGTCACTGACTGCGGTGTCTCGCGGATGGAAAGGGCGAGCCCGGTGGCACTGTTCGTCGAAGCCGTGGCGTAGGAACCACTGCCTTCGCTAATGACTCCCCGCGCCAGGCCGCTGGCGTTGATGTTGGTCGCTTCCAGCGCCAGGGCGCTGTCATCGTGCGTTCGGGCGATCAGTCGGTAGCCGCCTTCGGCTAGGGGCACGGCTTGCAGCCCGCTGCTGGCCAGCAGATGGGCGAGGGCATCGTCGCTGTCGTATCGGCCGTGCAGGCCGGCACTGCTTTTGCCGGCCAGGTCGGCCAGGTCGAAACTGATATTCAGGCCGCTGGCGCGGCTGAACTGGTTCAGGGCACTGTCCAGGCTGCCGGCGGGGATGTCGAAGGCGATTGCGGTGTTTTCGGCGGCGTGCAGCGGCATCAGTGGGGTCAGGCCCATGCCGAGGCAGAACAGGGCGTTGCGGATTGCGGTCTTGAGCGAGGCGGGAGCAGGCCCGTGGGAGTCTCTGGTATTCACTGTGCTGTTCTCGTTGGCTGTTGTCGGAGGGTTGCCGAATACATGCCGGGCGAAAACGTAAATCCCCTCATTGGCGGACGATAACCTTTCGTGTCGCTGCTCGGGCTGGGTCAGGCGCTGCTCAGGCGTATCCAGTAGCGGCTGACGCTGTGCAGGCGCAGGCCGTGGGCCCGGGCGATGAAGCGCAGGGTGGCGTCGATGTCGTCGAGCTGGAAGTTGCCGCTGATCGGCAGGCCGGCGATGGCCGGGTCGCAGCCGAGGTGGCCGTGGCGGTAGCGGCCCAGCTCAGCCAGCAGTTCGGCCAGTGGCTGCTCGCGCGCCAGCAGCAGCCCGTCGCGCCAACTGGCGCTGGGGGGCGGGGTCGCCAGGCGTTCGGCCAGGGTGCTGCCCAGGCGCCAGCTTTCCCCCGCCCGGGCGATGGCCGCGCTGCCGCCCTCCAGGGGTTGCAGGCGCACGGCACCCTCGCTGACGCCAAGCACGCTGGCCTGCTCGCCGAGGCGTACGGAGAAGCGCGTACCGAGCGCTTCCAGCAGGCCGTCGCGGGTGCTGACGCGCAGTGGGCGCTGGCTGTCGTGGTCGGTGCCGCTGTGCAGGTGCAGTTCGCCACGCAACAGCACCAGCAGCCGTTGTTCGGCATCGAAGCGCAGCGCAACGGCGCTGTCGGTGTTGAGGTCGAGGCGGCTGCCGTCGTCCAGTCGCCAGTGCTGGCGCTCACCGATACGGGTGCTGTAGTCGGCGACCAGGCGCTGCCAGGGCGTGAGCTCGCGAGCGCCCCAGGCGCCAGCGCCGAGCGCGGCGAACAGCCCCAGCAGCCGGAATACCTGGCGCCGCTGCAGGCGTGCTTCGGGCAGCCTGGCCAGGGTTTGCCGGGCCAGTTCCGGTGGCAGGCCGGCGAAGCGCCCGCCGAGGGTCTGGATGCGCTGCCAGGCCAGGCGGTGTTCGTCGCACAGGGCGAGCCAGTCGGCGAAGGCGGCATGGGTATCGGCATCGGCCTGGTTATAGGTGAGGCGGATCGCCCAGTCGATGGCCTGGTCGATGACTTCGCCGGGCAAGGCGGGCAGCGCGGTATCGCTCATGACTGCTCCTCGAACGCCAGGCGGTAGCAATGGCGCAGGGCCTGGGCGAGGTGACGCTCGACCGTGGCCAGGGAGATGCCCATCCGCGCGGCGATCTTCGGGCAACTCATGCCTTCCAGTTGCGCCAGCAGGAAGGCCTGCCGCACCGGTGGCCTGAGCCCGTCGAGCATGCGGTCTATCTCGACCAGGGTCTCGATGATCAGCAGGCTGGTCTCGGCGGATGGTGCGTGCTGTTCGGGCACCTGGGCCAGGGTTTCCAGCCAGGCGCGTTCGATATCGCGGTGGCGCCAGAGGTCGATCATCAGGCCCCGGGCGATGGTGCGCAGGTAGGCGCGTGGTTCACCGATGCCGCTCTGCTGGCGCCTGCGCAGTACGCGCAGGAAGGTGTCCTGGGCCAGGTCGGCGGCATCGTCGGCGCTGTTCAGCCGGCTGCGCAGCCAACCCTGCAGCCAGCAGTGGTGTTCGAGGTAGAGGCGTTCGACATCGGGTTTGCCTGGGGCGGACTCTGACATCTCGGTTCCTGTCGACGGCGATATCAATGATAAGCCGTTGCATTATCATCCTGCCGGTGGCCGCAGGGGAAGCATGATGTCGATGGGGCGATAAAGGCGCTGGAGGCTGGAAAGCTGGACGGGCGACACGGACTGCCGCGCTTTTTCCTTCAGCCGCCGCGCTGGCGCTTTACCGTGCATGGCGCGATCGGCCCGGGTTGCAAGGAGCTGGAAGTCGGAGGGAGTCATGGCGAATGGGTGACATCCCTGTCGATGAGCCACCGTCCTGTGTGGCTGGGGTAAAGGCTGCGGTAATCGCGGGTCTATGAACTGGAAGACGAACAAGGCCGGAAAAGTCCGCACATCCATAACAAAACGTTACATGTGGCGCCGAGCCCAGCCAGGGCGATCGCGCCATACGCCCGAAGGGACGAAACCAGCGCTGGAAGGCTGGACGACAAGCCGCCCATTGCCTGCGCGGGAGCTGGGCTTCTAGGGCCGGCCTTGCAGCTTCCCGCGCTTTCGTTCGAAGCGCTTTGTGCCGTCATGGCCCGATTGCCCTGCGCGCTCACTACCCCTATCACGGTCTCCGGTATTTTCGTAGCATCGGGCTATCGTCGCCTGTCGACTCCGTTCCACCGCTTGCCGCCATGAGGTTCGCCATGCCCCGTATCGTTACCGTCGCCGCCACCCAGATGGCCTGTTCGTGGGATCGCCAGGCCAATATCGCCACGGCTGAAAAACTGGTGCGCGAAGCCGCCGCCCAGGGCGCGCAGATCATCCTGATCCAGGAGCTGTTCGAAACTCCCTATTTCTGCCAGAAGCCCAACCCTGATTACCTGCAACTGGCCACGCCGCTGCAGGAAAACCCAGCCATCGCGCACTTCCAGGCGCTGGCCAGGGAACTGCAGGTGGTGTTGCCGATCAGTTTCTTCGAGCTGGCGGGGCGCGCACGTTTCAACAGCATCGCCATCATCGACGCCGATGGCAGCAACCTGGGCATCTATCGCAAGAGCCATATCCCGGACGGCCCCGGCTACCACGAGAAGTACTATTTCAACCCCGGCGACACCGGCTTCAAGGTCTGGAACACCCGCTACGCCAGGATCGGCGTCGGTATCTGCTGGGACCAATGGTTCCCCGAGACCGCCCGCAGCATGGCGCTGCTGGGCGCGGAACTGCTGTTCTACCCGACCGCCATCGGCAGCGAGCCGCACGATGCCAGCATCACCTCGCGCGATCACTGGCAGCGGGTGCAGCAGGGGCACGCCGGCGCCAACCTGATCCCGCTGGTCGCCAGCAACCGCATCGGTCGCGAGGAGCAGGACGGCTACGACATCACCTTCTATGGCTCGTCCTTCATCGCCGATCAGTTCGGTGCCAAGGTCGCCGAGTTGAACGAAACCGAGGAAGGCATCCTGCTGCAAACCTTCGACCTCGACGCGCTGGAGCATACGCGCAGCGCCTGGGGGGTGTTCCGTGACCGGCGGCCGAACCTGTACGGGCCGCTCAAGACCCTCGACGGTTCGCTGGAGTCATGAACATGCCCACCACACCGCGCGCCGATGGCTTTCGCATGCCTGCCGAATGGGAGCCGCAGCGGCAGGTCTGGATGATCTGGCCCGAGCGTCCCGACAACTGGCGCCTGGATGCGCAGCCAGCGCAGGCCGCGTTCGCCGCCGTGGCCCATGCCATCGCGCGCTTCGAGCCGGTCACGGTCGGTGCTTCGGCGCAGCAGTACGAGAACGCCTGCGCGCAGCTCGAGCATCCGGCCATCCGCGTGGTGGAAATCAGCAACGACGATGCCTGGGCGCGGGATACCGGCCCGACTTTCGTACGCAATGCCGCTGGCGAGGTGCGTGGCGTCGACTGGACCTTCAACGCCTGGGGCGGGTATGACGGCGGGCTGTATGCGCCCTGGCAGAATGATGACCAGGTGGCGCGCAAGATGCTCGCCATCGAGCGCTGCCGGCGCTATCGCACCGAAGGTTTCGTGCTGGAGGGCGGCGCCATTCATGTCGATGGCGAAGGGACGCTGATCACCACCGAGGAATGCCTGCTCAACCGCAATCGCAACCCGCTGCTCGATCGCGAAGCCATCGAGCAGGTGCTGCGCGAGTACCTGGCGGTGGACAAGGTGATCTGGTTGCCCACCGGCCTCTACAACGACGAGACCGATGGCCATGTGGACAACTTCTGCTGCTTCGTGCGCCCCGGCGAGGTGTTGCTGGCCTGGACCGATGACCCGCTCGACCCGAACCATTCGCGTTGCCAGGCGGCCCTGCGGGTGTTGCAGGCGCAGCGCGATGCCAGGGGGCGCGCCCTGACCGTGCACCGCATTCCCATTCCCGGTCCGCTGCATGCCACGCCCGAGGAGTGCGCCGGGGTACGGGCGGTGCCCGGCACCCAGCCGCGCGATCCCGGCATCCGCCTGGCGGGCTCCTATGTCAATTTCCTGATCGTCAACGGCGCCATCATCGCCCCGGCCTTCGACGACCCGCACGACGACCCGGCCCGCCGGATCCTGCAGGGGTTGTTCCCCGAACGGGAAGTGCTGATGCTGCCGGGGCGGGAGATCCTGCTGGGCGGCGGCAATATTCACTGCATCACCCAGCAGCAGCCTGCCGGGCGGATCGGCGACTTGTAGAAAATACTTCGCCCCACGGCGTTTCGGCTATGAGGTCGACGCTTCGACATCCCGCCAATGCTTGGGGGAAACGCCGTACCAGCGTTGGAAGGCACGGGAGAATGCGCTGACTTCCGAGTAGCCCAGCCTGAACGCGAGCTCCGATATGGAAAGGTGCCGCTGGCGCATCAGGATGGGAATCTGTTCCTTGCGGACCTGCTCCAGCAACTCCTTGTAGCCCGTTCCCTCCTGGCCGAGGCGCCTGTGCAGTGTCCATGAGGGGATGCCCAGCCGGGTTGCGACATCTTCCATGCGCGGCAGGCCGGTTTCCAGCATTTCCATGATCTGTAACTTGACCCGTTCGGGAAGGCCGTCCGAGGCCTGTCGTGTCGAGGCCAGCAGCTCGAGGGATTTCTGTATCAGCAACTGCAGGTTGTGATCCGCGTTCGGCATCGGCTGGGCCAGAACGTCCTGCCTGAAGACCAGTGCGTTGTGGCTTTGCCTGAAACGCACATCCGCACCGAACACCCAGCGGTGTTCCTGCCAGGCCTCGGGCTTGTCATGCTGGAAATGCACCTCCAGGGGTGCCCAGTGGTCGCCCAGGGTGTGGCGCATCACGTTGAGGAACATGCCCATGGAGAGTTCGGCATCGTGCCTGCGGTTGAGCACGCTGTTGTCATAGACCTGGTATTCCAGGCGGCAGAGGTCCTCGTGACGACGTAGCCGGAGATAGCTGTACTGCTGGTGCACCGGGAACTGTCCGGCGATGTTCTGTAGCGCACAGCCGAGGGTTGGCGCCGACATGGCGAGATAGCCCAGCAGCCCGAAGCTGCTGGGCTGGAACTGATCGCCGAACCACAGCGCGAGATTATCATTGCCGGTCGCCGCGACGGCTTCGTCGAGCGCCCGGCAATAGCTGCTCAAGGGGATGGCCGTGCTGGGCTGCGCAGCAAGGCCCCTGTGCAGGCCCGCACGGCCAAGCACCGCATCTGCATCGGCTCCCTGGCTTTCGACGAAGGCTTCGAAACCCGTGGCCACCGACGCGAGTACGGTGCCTGGTGCGATTTGACGGCGCGAAGTCATCGGGGGCGGGTGCATGGGGCCTACCTGCAAGCAACTGGACTGAACGACCTCCAAGGCTTTCTACAGGACGGTTGCGATCGGGAGCGACCGTCCAGCCCGAGGTGTGGGTTGTCCGCCAGCGCGCATGGCGCACCCTCCAATGGCATCCAGCGGCAACCCCTTCGGGCACCTTGAAATGAAAACCGCAACAGCGATCAGGTGTCGGCTGGCACCGTACATCCGTATCAGGTTCTGTACGGAAAGTCGCCGAGCGTAGGCCAGGCCAGGCCAGGCGAAAGCCGGCGAGGAAGCGGAGTTTACCCGTGGTAAATGAACATTCCGAACCGATTTCCAACGCAGCATGGGCAAGCGCAGGCGCTTTTCGTACAGAACCTGGCGGCCTTGGCCGCGAATAGCGCTGCCCACGAGAGCCTTGCGGGAGCGGCATTCGATCGCTATCAGGAACCTAGCAAGAACGGTGCCCTTTACCCGGCGCCCCGCCGTAGTGCCCTGCGCATGGGCGGTGCAAGGCCGCGCTGGTCCGCACGGAACGCCCGGCCAGCCACGCATATTGCACCCGGCCGACGCAGCCGCGGGTCAAGTTGGTGCGTGCCGGCGTATCTGTGAATTGCGGTCATTTCATTGTCGGCAACGGTCAAGACCACGTACCAACCCGCTTCATAGACTGGCCCCGGCAGCGCAACGTGGCCGTTGCGTCCGACATGAGGGGCATCAATATGGAAAACGTCGTACAAACAGGTATTGGCCAGGTGATCATGGACACCGTCGCGGGCGGTGCCATCCGCTACAGCGATTATGTGCTGTCTTCCGACAACCCTTGCGCTGGCGGTTGTGCCTGGATCGAAGGGCGCTACGTCGCCAGCGCCGAGGCGCGTATTTCGATCTTCGATGCCGGCTTCGGCCACTCGGACGTGACCTATACCGTGGCCTCGGTCTGGCACGGCAACATCTTCCGCCTCGACGAGCATGTCGAACGCTTTCTCGCCGGCGCGGCACGCATGCGCCTGGAGTCGCCGCTGGGCAAGCAGGCGATCATCGACATCATGAAGGAGTGCGTGGCGCGCTCCGAACTGCGCGAAGCCTATGTGAACGTTTCCCTGACCCGTGGTTTCGGCCAGCGGCCCGGCGAGAAGAACATCGAGGCGCTGACCTCGCAGATATACGCCTACGCCATTCCCTATCTGTGGGTCTTCACCCCCCATGAGCAGATCGGCGGGATCAGTGCGGTGATCGCGCGGGAGGTGAAGCGCGCCGGGGCCAACTGCATCGATCCCCAGGTCAAGAATTACCAGTGGGGCGACCTGCTGCGCGCCACTTTCGAGGCCCAGGCGCGGGGCGCGCGTACCGCCTTCCTGCTCGACGCCGACAACTACCTGAGCGAAGGGCCGGGCTTCAACGTCTGCATGATCAAGGAGGGCAAGGTGCTGACGCCGTCACGCAATGTCCTGCCGGGCATCACGCGCAAGACCGCGCTGGAGATCGCCGTCTCGCTCGGCCTGGAGGTCGAGCTTCGCGATATCGACAGCGAACTGTTGAAGTCCGCCGAAGAGGTGTTCACCACCACTACCGCCGGGGGGGTGACCCCGGTCATCGAGCTGGATGGCCAGCCTGTCGGCGATGGCCGGCCAGGCCGCTGGACCACGGCGATCCGCGATCGCTACTGGGCACTGATGGACGAGCCTTGTGCGCTGATCGAGCCGATCGACTATTCGCGCAGGCCCTGAAGCCCGCGCCGGTACCCGCCCGCGATGCCGCTTGCAACCCACTTGCTACCAACCCCTGTCCACTCGCCAAAGTGGCCCGCTGTGCCGGGCCCGCTGGAGAACCCCATGAGCGAATCACAGACTGCAACGACCCTGGGCAACGTGCCCGACCAGACGGCGGGCCTGCGCGGCTCCCTCGGCATCACCTCCATCGTGCTGATGGTGGTGGCCACCGCCGCCCCGCTGACAGTGATGGTGGCCAACACCCCGCTGATCATTTCCATGGGCAACGGTATCGCGGCGCCATTCGATGCCGCGGTCGCGACCCTGATCATGCTGTTGTTCACCGTCGGCTTCGTGGCGATGTCGAAGTACATCGGCAATGCCGGCGCCTTCTACGCCTATATCCAGAAAGGCCTGGGGAGGACCTTCGGGCTGGGGTCGGCGACGATGGCGATGACCTCGTATTTCTTCATCCTGGTGGCCCTGGAGGCCTATATCGGCTATGCGCTGGCCGAGCTGCTGCTCAACTTCGCGGGTATCCAGGTGCCCTGGTGGTTGCTGTCGCTGGGCACCATCGCGGTGGTGGGTTTCCTCGGCTACCGGCATATCGAGCTGAGTTCCAGGTTCCTGGGCCTGGCGCTGATCCTGGAGATCGCCATCGTCCTGGCGGTCGACCTGGCCATCGTCCTGGAGCACGGCCCGAGCGGCATGGACCTGGCGCCATTTTCGCTGGCGGCCATTACTTCCGGCTCGCCCGGCCTGGGCATCATGTTCGCCATCTACTGCTTCATCGGCTTCGAGGCCACGGTGATCTACCGCGAGGAGGCCCGCGACCCGGAACGTACCATCCCGCGCGCCACCTATACCGCGGTGTTGATCGTCGGCAGTTTCTATGTGATCTCCATGTGGTGCGAGGTGGTCGGCATCGGTATCGACGACGTGCTGCAGTTCGCCAGCGACCACCCCGGCGACATGTATCTGATCCTCACCGAGAACTACCTCGGCAAGGCGAGCCAGGACCTGCTCCAGGTGTTGCTGGTCACCAGCCTGTTCGCCTGTGTGCTGGCGATCCACAACATCGTGGTGCGCTACCAGTACGTTCTCGGCCGCTATGGCGTGCTCGACCGCCGCCTGGCCGGGGTTCACCCGCGGCACGGTTCGCCGCACGTTTCCTCGCTGGTGCAAACCATCAGCTCCTACCTGCTGCTGCTCGCACTGATCGCCATCGGCCTTGACCCGGTGACCGAGATGTATGCCTGGGGCGCCACCGCCGGCACGCTGGGCTACATGGCGATCCTGGCGCTGACCTGTATCTCGGTGATCGTCTTCTTCCGCCGTCATCGCGAGGATTCGCGCCTGTGGAATACCTGCCTGGCGCCCGCCGGCGGCCTGCTCGGCCTGCTGACCTGCCTGTGGATCGCCATCGCGAACCTGCCCGCGCTGATCGGCGGCGAAGGCGCGCAGGGCATCGCCTGGGCGATCGGCCTGGTGGTGATCGGTTCGTTCATCGTCGGCTTCGTCATGGCGCAGCGCATCAAGCGGCAATTCCCGGCGCGTTTCGAAGCGCTCAGGGCGTTGGCCTGAACAGTGGCGGGGAGCGACCGGCCCCGCCGCAACCCCCGGACTTCTTCGACCGAACGAGGAATGCAGAAATGACTCACCCATCGCTCTACCACTATGCAGACAAGGCCGACGTGCTGGCGGCCTGCGAGCGCTACTGGAACCCGCACAAGACCCGCTTCTGGCAGCAGGCTGGCGTGCCCCTGGTGATTGGCGAGCGCGAGGACTACATCCTGCGCGATATGGACGGCCATGCGCTGATCGATGTCCACCTCAACGGCGGCACCTATAATCTCGGCCACCGCAACCCGGAGCTGGTTGCCACCCTGGTGGACGCCCTGCAGCGGCTCGATATCGGCAACCACCACTTCCCGGCCCCGGGCCGCGCCGCGCTGGCCGAGCGCCTGCTGGAAACCGCGCCGGGCATGAGCCGCGTCGCCTACGGCACCAGCGGCAGCGAGGCCATCGACCTGGCGATCAAGAGTGCGCGCTTCGCCACCGGGCGGCGCATCGTCGTTTCCATCGTCAAGGCCTACCACGGCCATACCGGGCTGGCCGTGGCCGCCGGCGACGCGCGCTTCTCGCGGATGTTCCTCTCCGACCGCCCGGACGAATTCATCCAGGTGCCGCTGAACGATATCGAGTCCATGGCGAGGGTGCTGCGCTCCCATGACGTGGCCGCGGTGATCATGGAAACCATCCCGGCCACCTACGGCTTCCCGATGCCGGTGCCCGGCTACCTGCCCGAGGTCAAGCGCCTCTGCGAGGAAACCGGGGCGCTGTACATCGCCGACGAGGTGCAGACCGGGCTGATGCGCACCGGCCGGCTGTGGGCCATCGAGAAGCATGGTTTCAGCCCCGATATCCTGGTCACCTCGAAGGGCCTGGGAGGAGGCATCTACCCGATCGGCGCATTGCTGATGACGGCCAGGGTCGGCGCCTGGCTGGAGCGGGACGGCTTTGCCCATATGTCCACGTTCGCCGGCTCCGAGCTGGGCTGCGCGGTGGCCCTCAAGGTGCTGGAAATCACCCGTCGCGACAGCACCCGCGAGAACATCGCGCGCAATATCCGCGCCTTCGAGCAGGGCCTGGCCGAGATCCGCCAGCGGCATGGCGACTGGCTCAAGGGTATCCGCCAGGACGGCCTGATCATCGGCCTGGAGTTCGCCGACGCCGAGGGCGCCAAGCCGGTGATGCGCGAGCTTTACCAGCGCGGCGTCTGGGCGATCTTCTCGACCCTCGACCCGAGCGTGCTGCAATTCAAGCCGGGCCTGCTGCTCGGTGCCGGGCAGGTGGCCGATATCCTCGCGCGTACGGAAGACGCGATCGCCGCCAGCAAGCCCGCCGGGGCAGGGTGTGCGCGATGAGCCGGTCGGCAAGGGTTACGGAAGAACCGCTGCCGCAGGAGTGGGACAGCAATGGCCAGGCCGCTCTGGCGAGCTTCGGCTTGCCTGCGGACTGTTCGCTACGCTTGCTGAGCCTGTCGGAAAACGCCACTTACCTGGTTACCGAACCGGGTAGCGGCCAGCATCACATACTCCGCCTGCACCGCCCCGGCTATCGCTCGCGCGCCGAGATCGAGAGCGAGCTGGCCTGGATCGGCGCGATACGCACGCAGGGCGTAGCGCACACGCCGGCGGTCATTCGCACCCTCGACGATGAGCCGCTGGCCGAGTTCCGGGATGCCCGTGGGTGCCGCCAGCATGCCGTGCTGTTCGCACATATCGATGGCCAGGCGCCCACCGAGGGCAACCTGGCCGAGGCTTTCCAACAGGTCGGCCGTATCTCCGCCGAATTGCACCGGCACAGTCGTGGCTGGCCGCTGCCGGCCGGCTTCAGCCGACCGTGCTGGGATGTGGAAGCGGCGATGGGGGTCAATGGCCACTGGGGCTACTGGCGCAACAACCTTTACGTGGGCAAGGGGGATGCACGCCTGCTCGAGCGGGTCGATCTGCAGTTGCGCCGGCAGCTTGCCGCCTATGGCAGGCCCGCGCACGGCTATGGCCTGATCCACGGCGACATGCGCCAGACCAACCTGATCGTCGAGGCCGGCCAGGTGCATATCATCGATTTCGACGATTGCGGATTCAGCTGGCACCTGTATGAACTCGCCTGCTCGCTGTCATTCATCGAGGCCCATCCGCAACGGGATGCCTATACGGCGGCCTGGCTCGAGGGCTACAGGTCGATGGTCCGGCTCGACAGTGCGGACCTCGAGATCATTCCGGCGCTGGTCATGCTGCGTCGGATGTTGCTGATCGGCTGGTTCTCGACCCACGGGCACACGCAGGAGGCCCGCGAGTTGAAGGACTATGTGCCGGCTTCACTGGAGATTGCCGAGCAATTCCTTGGCGGGCACTACCTCCGGGAGGCCGTGCAATCGTAGAGGCTGACGGCACGATTGTGCTCGTCGCCCGGCACCCTACAATGGGCGGCGCGCGGGCTTTGCCGCGGCGATCCACCTGACGGGAGAACATCATGCATCGAGGCAGTTGTCTGTGCGGTTCCATCACCTACCGCATCGAGGGGGATCTGGGGCCGGTCGCCTTCTGTCACTGCTCGCGCTGTCGCAAGGCCAATGGCAGTGCCTTTCTCGCCGCGGCGCAGGTCACGCCCGAGGCGCTGAACCTGCACGATCGCGATGGCAGCCTGCGCAGCTTCGAATCCTCGCCTGGTGTGTTGCGCTATTTCTGCGGCACCTGTGCCTCGCCGCTCTACAGCCGCCGTCAAGGTACTCCCGATATTCTTCGGTTGCGTATCGGCACCCTGGACACGCCCTTGCCGGTGAAGCCGCAGATGCAGATCTTCTATGCCGACAAGGCCGGGTGGTACGACTGCGCGAGCGACATCCCGACCCACGATCAACGCCCGACCTGACAGGACTTGCCCGCGAAGAGAGCGCTGGCACGGGCAAGGATGGGACGAGCAAGGCGATACCCACCGATTGGCATGACGATGGATATCTCCTGGCGACTCAACCAAGCTGGATAATCGTGCGCCGCCTCGTTGCGACTGGATTGGCAATAGTGTGGGATCGTACCGCGCGGTCTCGGGCTCAGCGTTCCTGTGCAAATGCCAGGTGGCGGGACGGGGCACGCGTGAATACATCCCTGTAGCTCTTCGCCGCCATCCCTGGCGGCGAAGGCCCCGCCCCGCCACCTGGCATCCGCACAGCCACTATCAGCGGCGCTTGTGGGAAAGAGCCGGCGAAACCCAATGTCCTACGCATGATTCAGACATGCGCCGACGGCTCTTTCCATAGTCGCCTCGGTATTTGCCGCGCGCCCGGCCAGCCCCGCTACGAAACCTTCGCTGGCAGGGACGCCGACGAAGAGCGCCCCCTTATTCATATGGGCGACGGGTTCATGCGTGTTTCGTAGCTGGGCTGGCCAGGTTCTCGACAGCACGGGCACCAGGACACCGCCAGCGGCGTACGATAAAACGCACACTGGATTGCCAATCCGGTCGCGCTGTCTTGCCTCCCTGAAGCAGGGCGTATACCTGCCCGGGAGCGCAGGTGAGCGTTCATGCGGTCCCTGAGCTTGATGGCTACTGAACGATGCGGTAAGTTACCTCGCAGTAACAGGAGAACCGCCATGTCCAACGCCCTCTGCATGTCTTGCCCCGATACCTCGGCGGTGTCCGTGCGTGCGGCTGGCCACGGTTTCTTCTATGGGTATTGGTTTAGCCGCATGAGCGCCTGATACCCCGAGCAGGCGCCCCGTATCCAGGGCCGCCGCCAGACACGTTCCCAGAACCCCCGGTCGGCAACCCGACCGGGGGTTTTGTTTTTTTTACCCGCAGGCAAAGCAAACGAGAGGATTCGACCATGTACGCATATCACGCCGCCTACCGCACTTCCTACCGCTCCTTCTGGCGATTTACCCCGGCTTGTCGCCCACTCGAACCCAACCGATCACTAGGTTAGTGGCGGGCGCGGAACAGAATCGCGCCTGCCGAGGAATATCAGAATGAATGCCGTTTCCGCTCCATTGCCGCAATGCCCCAGCAGCGCCGAAGACCGACGCGTCAGCCAGCCCCTTGCCACTCCCACCGAACTGCGCCAGCGCCTGGCGCCCTCGATCACCAGTGTGCGTCGAGTGCATGAAGCCCGTGATGCCGCCCGCGCGATCATCCGTGGCGACGATCCGCGTCTGCTGGTGGTGATCGGCCCCTGTTCGCTGCATGATCGCGACAGCGCCCTGGAGTACGCCGGGCGCCTGGCTCGCCTGGCCGGGCGGGTGGAGGACGAGATGCTGCTGGTGATGCGCGCCTATGTGGAAAAACCCCGCACGACCATCGGCTGGAAGGGGCTGCTCTACGATCCGCACCTGGATGGCAGTGGCGACATGGCCGAGGGCCTGGCACTGTCGCGGCGCTTGATGCTGGACATGCTCGATTGCGGTTTGCCGCTGGCCAGCGAGTTGCTGAATCCGCTGGCGGCCGGTTATTTCGACGACCTGTTGAGCTGGGCAGCCATCGGCGCGCGCACCAGCGAGTCACAGGTGCACCGGGAGATGGTCAGCGGCCTGGCGTTGCCGGTGGGCTTCAAGAACGGTACCGATGGCAGTGTCGGCATTGCCTGCGATGCGATGCGCAGTGCGGCGCATCCGCACCGGCACCTGGGTGTCGACGATCATGGGCGGCCGGCGCTGATCGAGGCCGCCGGCAACCTGGATACGCACCTGGTGCTGCGTGGCGGCCAGCGGGGGCCGAACCACGATGCCGCGTCAGTTACCGAGGCGCTGGCGCGGATGCGCAAGCAGGGTATCGAGGCCGGCATCATGGTCGACTGCAGCCACGCCAACAGCGGCAAAGACCCGTCACGCCAGCCCCTGGTGTTCGAGAGTGTATTGCAACAGCGGCTGGAGGGGCAGAACGCCTTGCGCGCGGTGATGCTGGAAAGCCACCTGTTCGATGGCTGCCAGCCGTTGTCCGGGCAATTGCGCTACGGGGTTTCCATTACCGATGGCTGCCTGGGCTGGGATGCCAGCGAGTGCCTGCTGCTGGATGCCGCCCGGCGCTTGCGCCAGTCATGACGGTATCGACTACCGGGCGTGTAGAGTGCGCACCTGGCTGGTGGACCGGTGCGCATGGCGCACCCCACGGCAGCTCGGCTCCGTGAGGACTCGAGCAGGTTCTTAGCGGCGGCTGGCCAGGTAACCGATCAAGGCGACTGCACCGGCCACCAGGGCGACGGTGGCCACGGGGTGTTCGCGGGCGCAGTCCTTGGTGGCGCGCCCGACCTGGCGGGTCTTGCGCGACAGGTCGGCGCAGTGCTCGTCCAGGTTGTGCTCCTGCCAGAGCGACTGGATACGCGAGCGCAGGCCATCCAGGTGCTTGCGCGACTCATGGGCGGCGTCGTGTCCGAGCCCTTCCAGGGCCTCGGTCAGGTTCTGGATTTCCCGCTCGATATCGTCGCGGGTGCTGGGTTTACGGCTGAGTAGTGACATGGGGTGTGGCCTCCCTTTATTGAGTGTGAAGGGTTGGACCAGAAAACTCGCCAGACGTGCGCCGCGGCATCACGTCGGCTGGTTCAGTCGCTCCCTGGCCACTAGGCCCCGGTGCGGTCGCGACGAAACGTCAACAGACCCTAGCGATCCCGTTCGTCACGCAGCAAGGCCAGCAGGCTGTCCAGGCGGGTGCCTTCGAAGGCGACCAGGCGGCCTTCGATGAAGGTCTGCCGGGCCAGGCCGGTGAGGACCGCGCCTGGCGGCAGTTCGACCTGCAGGCGCACGCCGCGCTCATAGGCGCTGCGTACCGTGCCGGCCCAGTCGATGGGGCGGCACATATTGTAGAGCAGGTCGTCGCGGATGGCGTCGGGCTTGTCGAGGGCGCGGGCGTTGCTGCCGCTCAGGTAGCGCAGCCGGGGTGGGCGCAGGGTGATGCTGTCGAAGGCTTGCGCCAGTTCCTCGGCGGCGCTTTCCAGTAGCGGGCAGTGCGAAGGTGTGCTCACCGCCAGGCGTCGCACAGCGGACGCCCCCTGCCGCCGTGCGGCCTCGCCAAGGGCGCGCATGGCCTGCTCCTCGCCGGAAACCACCAACTGCCGGGGCGCGTTGACATTGCCCAGGTAGATTTCCTCGCCGCGCTCGCGCGCCCGTTCGAGCAGGGGTTCGAGATCGCCGATCTCCAGCCCGAGGATGGCGGTCATGCCATAGCCTGCGGGATGGGCGTCGTGCATCAGTTGCCCGCGTAGTGCGACCAGGCGCAGTGCGTCATCGAAGTCCAGGCTGCCGGCCGTTACCGCGGCGGCATAGGCACCGATCGACAGCCCGGCGGCATAACCTTCCAGCACGCCGGCCTGTTCCAGCCGGCGTGCGGCGCAGACTCCGGCGATCAGCAGGCAGAGCTGCACGGCGCGGGTCGAGCGCAGGGCTTTGGCACTGTCCAGCCGCTCGGCCGGCTCACCCAGCACGGTGCTGCAATGTTCGAGAAGGCCACGTGGCAGGTCGCGCAACATGCCTTCGCGTTGCGCACCCTGGCCGGGAAACGCGAACAGGGTACTCATGGGCAGCCCTCCCAGGGGTCGGCGCTCAGCCTTGGCCCTTCGCTGGTCTTGATCATGACCCGGACGGCCTGCCCGGCCCACTCCGCCAGGGCCACGCCGCCGGCGGGGGTCTGCAATTGCACATCGATGCGGCAGGCGGTGCTGTGCAGGCCCTGCAATAGCGCCTGCGCAAGCGTACGCGACAGGCGTCGTTCGGTGCGCAGCAGCAGGTCGAGATCGCTGCCGGAATGGGTGACGATCTGCCCGCTGGCCAACTCGAAGGCGGCGCTGCCGGTAATGCCCCAGGCCAGTCCGATACGCTCGAGGACCGTCCGTGCCTGGCGTGCCGCATGCCATACCGGCAGGTCGCGCGGGCGGTCGCCGCAGGCCCGCAGTTGCTCCGGCATCAGGCTGCGCGAGACATCCGCCAGCGGCATCCAGAACCCCAGGCGCTCACCGCGGCTGTTGCCGCGCAGGCCCACGGCGACCATGCCGTCACGCGCCGGAGCGCGCCGCACGACCACCGGTGGTGAGGCTTCCAGTGCCGTGCGGCACCAGGCCGGCGCATCCTCCGGCAGATGCCAGGCAGCACAGCCCCAGAGCAGATCGTGCGGCCGGTACATGGGCTTACCACTGTTCGCGCAGACGTTCGCGTACCTGCCGCGAAGCCGCACGATTGGTGGCGTTGAAGCGGTTGGAGAGGTCCCGTGGGTGGTGATGGATATTGTCCAGCGCCTGGGCCAGGGTCTTGCGCACCAGTGCCAGGTCGGCGGCGCTCGGCTGGGCCGGCTGGCGCACGTCGAGGATACGCCAGAGCAGCCCCAGCGAGGCGTAGCTGTCGATGTCATAGGCCATGGGCGGAATCTGCCGCGCCAGCGCCTCCAGGGCTTCGACGCTGCGCAGGGTGATGCGCGCCGCCGACTCCTTGCCCATGGCATGCACCATCACCGCCGGGTCGCGCAGGGCGATCAGGCGGTTAGCCTGGTAGCCGTGGGCGAGGAAGGCGCCGGACATGGCCTTGCCGACCAGCAGGGCGATGACCGGATGGCCCGCCTGGCGGGCCCTGGCATAGGCGTCGACGGCGCCGGCCAGTGCCTGGTGGATGCCAAGGGCTTCCTCGCGGCGGCCATAGGCCTGGCTCGGTACGTCGACGATGGCGATCAGCGCGCGTTTCTGTGAGCCGCCGGCATCGGCCTCGATGGCCTGGTCCACCGCCGTGCCCAGGCCCCAGCCTTCCAGCAGGCCGGTTTCGCCATGGCGCGCCCGCGGGAATGGGTTGCCGGCATCGGGCACCACTGCCAGGTAACGCACCGGCTGGTCGCCCAGGGTGTTGTCGGCGACCCGCAGCGAGGCGGGCAGGCCTTCGATGCAGGGCGCTTGCCCGGCCAGCGCCTGGAACCAGTTGAGACCGCGTTGCTGCTGATGTGTACTCATGGGCGCGCTCCTTGATAGGCCTGTCTGACTGCGGCGGCGTCGATCCGGGTGGACGTATCCATGGCTTGCAGGCGTTCGAGGTACCAGGCATGGCGACGGCTGCGCTCCAGCCGTGGCTTGCCCTGGCGCAGCAGTGCGTGCAGTTCGTCGCGGATCGCCTGCACGTCGTCGCCGACGTAACGATCGGCCAGGCCGCTGGCGTGGCGCTGTTCGCCGCCGGTCAGGCTCCAGATGAAGGGGCGGTCGCGGGAATCGTATTCCTCGACACCGGCTTCCTGTTCGATCACCTGTGGCCCGTTCAGCCCCAGGCGTGCCTCGCGGGTGACCACCAGGTAGCTGCACAGTCCGGCGGCGATGCCCATGCCACCGAAACAGCCGACGCTGCCGGCGATCAGGCCGATGACCGGCTGGTACTGGCGAAGCTCGACGATGGCCGAATGGATCTCGGCGATGCCCGCCAGCCCCAGGTTGGCTTCCTGCAGGCGCACGCCGCCGGTCTCCAGCAACAGGATGGCGAGGGTCGGGATGCCCTGGCGGTTGTCTTCCACCGCCAGCTCCAGCGCCCCGGCGATCTTCGCTGCGCCCACTTCGCCCATGCTGCCGCCCTGGAAGTTGCCTTCGATGGCCGCGACCACGGCGGGCTTGCCGTCCAGGCTGCCCTTGGCGATGACCACGCCGTCGTCGGCCTGGGGCACCACGCCCTGGGCCGCGAGCCAGGGCGACATGATGCGCTGGAACGGGTCGAGCAGTTCGCGGAAGCTGCCATTGTCCAGCAGAGCCTGGACGCGCTGGCGCGCACTCAACTCGACGAAGCTGCGACGTTGCAGCAGGGCATTGTCATTGCTCATGGCCGATCTCCTCCAGGCCTTGCTCCAGGCGCAGGCGTACCACGCCTGGCGTGGCGCCGAAGTCGTGGATATCGATGTTCAGCGCCGGTGGCCGTTGCTCCTCGAACATGCGCTCGAAGAGCTGCTGCCAGCGCGGGGCGCTGCCGTTCACCGAGGTCACGACCTGTATTTTCAGGCTACCTTTCTCGCCCGGTTCGAGCAGGGCTTCGAGGTCGCCGGAGCCGACGCAGCCGACCAGGGCGCGAGCCTTGGCCGGTTCGCCAGCGGGAAAGACGAAGGACAGGGTTTCCATGTTCACGATCTCCCAGTCTGCGCTGGCATCTGTGCCAGGCGGTCGAGAAAAAGGGTGGCGGCCAGCAGGTCGGCGGCACCGCCAGGGGATGCGCGCAGCGCCAGCATGTCGCGCTCCAGTTCGCGCAGTTGGCGGCGGCCGGCCAGTTGCGCGCAGCCACCGGCTTGCAGCACCTTGTGTGCGCCTTGTTGCACGCTGTTCAGACCGGCCATGCCGGCGCGGTGCAGCACACAGGTATCGGGCAGGGTGGTCATGATCGCCAGCAGTGCATCGAGCTGGGCGCTCTGTTCGCCCGCCGCGTTGGCGCGGCTTCGGCGCAGTTGCACCAGGCCGTGCTGGATGACGGCGGGAAAGCCCTGCTGGGCCTGCTCGCGTGCCCCGGGCACGCCGTAGCGGCGGCGTACCTCGGCGCCATGGCTGTCCTGCCGTACTGGCAGCGCGGGGTCATCCAGCGCTGCCAGTGCTGCGGCCCGTGCAGTTACGGCAGCGGCATCCAGGGCGTCGGGGCGTATGGCGGCGGCGCTGCTCAGCAGGCCCAGCGCCCAGATCGCCCCCCGGTGCGTATTGACGCCGCCGGTCACGCGCAGCATGCGCGCTTCGCCTTCACGGCCGAGCCGCCCCACAGTGGCCCGCAAGGTGCCATCCATGGCCGCGTGTTGCCGTGCCGCCTCGGCCATGGCCTTGAAGGTTGGCCACAGCGCGTGCGCCGATTCGATCATCAAGCCCAGGTGCAGGTCATCGTGTGCCCCGCTGCCGCGACGGTCGACCAGCCCCGGCTTGGGCGACAGGTGCGCCTCGTCGAGCAGTGCCTGCACGGCGAGGTCGGCCAGTCGCTCCGCCAGGCCCGGCGCGGCCTGGCTGCGCCGGCGTGGCCGAGGGCTCGGGGCGTTCGCGGAGGCCGGAGTGGCTGCGGTTGTGGGTATGGTTGCGATCAGTGCGCTCATCACCAACTCCTGAATTTGCCGGGCGGGTTGTAGAGGCCGCCGGACCACTCGACCAGTTCGGCGATGCTTTTCGCCGCCAGCAGTTCGCGGCTGGCATCGGCGCGGCGGATGCCGAGGTCTTCCGGCAGCGCGATCAGGCCTTCGCGGCGCATGCGCGCGGTGTCCTTCGGATCGTGGCGCTGGCCGATGCGGGTGATGCCGGCGACCGCGGCGATCATCGCCTGGCGTTCCTCCAGCGTGCGCGCCTTGTAGAGATAGGCGATGCCTTCCTCTGTCAGCAGGTGGGTGACATCGTCGCCGTAGATCATGATCGGCGCGAGCGGCATGCCGGCTTTTCTCGCCACATCGACCGCGTCGAGGCGTTCGACGAAGGTGGGTTTGCCGCCTTCCTGGTAGGTCTCGACCATCTGCACCACCAGCTTCTTGCCGCGTTCCAGCAGGGTCACCGGGCCTTCGCCGCCAGGTGTGGCCATATCCAGCCAGGCCGCTGTGCCGTGGCGCCTGCCGCGAGGGTCATGGCCCATGTTCGGCGCGCCGCCGAAGCCGGCCAGGCGGCCACGGGTGACGGTGGAGGAGTGGCCATCGCCATCCACCTGCAGGGTGGCGCCGATGAACAGGTCCACCGCGTATTGCCCGGCCAACTGGCACATCATGCGGTTGGAACGCATCGAGCCATCGCGGCCGGTGAAGAACACATCCGGGCGCTGGGCGATGTAGTCCTCCATACCCAGTTCGGTACCGAAGCAGTGCACGCTCTCGACCCAGCCGGTCTCGATGGCGGGGATCAGCGTCGGGTGCGGGTTGAGGGTCCAGTTGCGGCAGATCTTGCCTTTGAGCCCGAGCTTCTCGCCGTAGCTGGGCAGGATCAGCTCGATGGCGGCGGTGTTGAAACCGATGCCGTGGTTGAGCGATTGCACCTTGTGCTTCTCGTAGATGCCACGGATCGCCATCATTGCCATCAGCACGTGCACCGGCTTGATATGGCGCGGGTCGCGGGTGAACAGCGGCTCGATGTAGAAGGGCCTGTCGGCCACCACCACGAAGTCCACCCAGGAGGCTGGAATGTCCACGCGGGGCAGTTCGTCGACGATCTCGTTGACCTGGAAGATGACGATGCCGTCGCTGAAAGCGGTCGGCTCCACCAGCGCGGGGGTGTCCTCGGTGCTTGGCCCGGTATAGATGTTGCCATGACGGTCGGCCTGGAAGCCGGCGACCAGCGCGACATTGGGGATCAGGTCCACCAGTAGCCGCGAGTAGAGCTCGATATAGGTATGGATGGCGCCGACTTCCAGTTGCCTGTCTTCCAGCAACTGGCTGATGCGCAGGCTCTGCGGGCCGGCGAAGGAGAAATCGAGCTTGCGCGCGATGCCACGTTCGAACAGGTCCAGGTGCTCGGCGCGGCTGACGCTGGGCATGATCATGTGCAGATCGTGCAGGCGCTGTGGATCGACCCTGGCCAGCGAGCGGGAGAGGAAGTCCGCCTGCTTCTGGTTATTGCCTTCCAGCACCACACGATCGCCAGGGGCGATCAGGGCTTCGAGTGCGGCGACGATCCTGTCACTGGGCAGGATCACACCATCGGCGAGCGCGCGTACCTGATCGATCCGTCGTGCTTTCTCGGCACGGCGCCGCGACCATTGCGGCGGTGGGGATATTGTTATTGTCATGACGACTCCACTATTTCCGCTATGTGGAGCGCACTTTAGGAAGTCGGCTCGGGGGCCATCAATCAAGTTTGGCGGTGGTTCGTTACCCTTTGGGTAATGATTGAGCGGCTGCGCTGCCCAGGGAGACGTGGTGAGAGGGGGCGGAGCTGCTTCTTATGAAACCCTGTGGCGGCTTTCACAGTTCCGGCCTGTCCCGCTTGCAGTGCCTGCTCCGCACACTCAGTCTGGCCAACAAACGGCAGCAGACCCGGAGCGGCCAGGGAGTCATCCGAGTCTAGCGTTAGTGTTCGTGCTGGTATAAAGTTTTATACGGATGGTGCGCGATGGACAAAGAAATTCGTTGGGTCGGGTCGGCCTACGATGACCTTCTGGATTTCCCTGTCGAAGTCCGACGACAAGCAGGGTTCCAGTTGGGCAGGGTCCAGGCCGGTCTGGAGCCGGACGACTGGAAGTCCTTCGATGAGATGGGCGCCGGCACCCGCGAAATCCGCATCCGGGAAGCCGGTGGTGCGTTCCGGGTAATGTATGTCGCCAAGTTCGAGGAAGCCTTGTACGTCCTGCATTGCTTCCAGAAGAAGACGCAGGCGACCAGCACGCAGGACAGGCACATTGCCGAGACGCGCTACCGGGCCGTCGTGAATGGGAGGAAAGGCAGGCTATGAAGATCGACACTGAAATCCGCCATGTGAGCAAACCGGGGGCGAATCTGTTCCTGGAGTTGGGATTCCCGCCGGAGGAAGCCCGGCGATTGCACTTGGCATCGCAACGGCAGATCAATGACACCAGGCTGCTCAAGGAGCAGCTCATGGCCGAGCTGGCGGGGTGGATCGAGCAGCATCGCTTGAAGCAAGCCGAAGCGGCAGAAATCCTGATGGTGTCCCGCCCGCGGGTGTCGGATATGGTGAACAGGAAAACCACCAAGTTCACCATCGATACGCTGGTCGAGATGCTGAGCCGTATCGGCAAGCCCGTGCGGTTGGTGGTGGGGCCGTAGGCACAGCGGTGTATGGCCCCCTAGGTCGAACACTGGGTTCAGGCAGGGGGGGGGGTGAAGCCGGAAGCTTGAAGCCAAAAGCCGGAAGTAAAGGCTTGGCGGGGTTTCCAATGGGCCCGCATGCTGATTGAGCTTCCAGCTTTCAGAGCATCAATCGCACCACCGACTCGTCCGGGTCACGGGAACGCCCTGCTTGCTCCAACTCGGCGAGGTAGTCGGTCCACAGGCTTTCCTGGCGGGTGGCCAGTTCGTACAGGTAGTCCCAGGTGTAGAGGCCGCTGTCGTGGCCGTCGTCGAAGATCAGCTTCAAGGCATAGTTGCCCGCCGGCTCCAGGCCAGTGAGGGCGACGTTCTGTTTGCCGTATTGCAGTATCGGCTTGCCGTGGCCCTGGACTTCCGCCGAAGGCGAATGCACGCGCAGGAATTCGGCGCCCAGGTGATAACGGTCCTGGCCGTATTGCAGTTCCAGAGACTTCGAAGCCTTGTGCAGCTTGATGGCGGAGGGGATACGCATGGAATGGATGCCGAAAAGAGCGCTGAAGGCTGAAGGCTGAACGGAAATCGATGTTCCGTCCAGCTTCAGCCTATGGCGCCCAGCGGTTTAGAGGATATAGCGCGACAGGTCTTCGTCCTGCGCCAGCTCGCCGAGGTGGCTGTTGACGTAGGCCAGGTCGATGCGGATGGCTTCGCCGTTCTGCTGGCTGGCCAGGTCGGCAGCGCTGAAGGACACTTCCTCCAGTAGGCGTTCCAGCAGGGTGTGCAGACGGCGGGCGCCGATGTTCTCGGTCTTCTCGTTGACCTGCCAGGCGATCTCGGCGATGCGCTTGATGCCGTCCTCGGCGAATTCGATGTGCAGGCCCTCGGTCTTCAGCAGTTCGCGGTACTGTTCTGTCAGCGAGGCATGCGGCTCGGTGAGGATACGCTCGAAGTCCTGCGGGCTGAGGGCCTTGAGTTCGACCCGGATCGGCAGGCGGCCCTGCAGCTCGGGCACCAGGTCGCTGGGCTTGGACAGGTGGAAGGCGCCCGAGGCGATGAACAGGATATGGTCGGTCTTGACCATGCCCAGCTTGGTGTTGACCGTGCTGCCTTCGATCAGCGGCAGCAGGTCGCGCTGCACGCCTTCGCGGGAAACATCGGCGCCGCTGGTGTTGCCGCGCTTGGCCACCTTGTCGATCTCGTCGATGAAGACGATGCCGTTCTGTTCCACCGCCTCCAGGGCGCGGGCCTTGAGTTCTTCCTCGTTGACCAGTCGCGCGGCTTCCTCGTCGCGCACCAGCTTGAAGGCATCCTTGATCTTCAGCTTGCGGGTCTTCTTCTTGCCCTTGCCCATGTTGGCGAACAGGTTCTGCAACTGGCTGGTCATTTCCTCCATGCCAGGGGGCGCCATGATTTCCACGCCCATCGGCGATTCGGCGACTTCGATGTCGATTTCCTTGTCGTCGAGCTGGCCTTCGCGCAGGCGCTTGCGGAACAGTTGGCGGGTGTTCGAGTCGCTGGCGGGCGCAGCCTCTTCGCCAAAGCCGGTGGTGCGGGCGCCGGGCAGCAGGGCATCGAGGATGCGTTCCTCGGCGGCGTCCTCGGCGCGGTGCTGCATCTTCTGTACTTCCTGCTCGCGCAGCATCTTCAGTGCGGCATCGGCCAGGTCGCGGATGATCGATTCGACATCGCGGCCGACATAGCCGACCTCGGTGAACTTGGTCGCTTCCACCTTGATGAACGGCGCATTGGCCAGGCGCGCCAGGCGTCGGGCGATCTCGGTCTTGCCGACGCCGGTGGGGCCGATCATCAGGATGTTCTTCGGCGTGACCTCCGGGCGCAGCTCGGGGGAAAGCTGCATGCGCCGCCAGCGGTTGCGCAGGGCGATGGCCACGGCGCGCTTGGCGTCGTCCTGGCCGATGATGTGGCGGTTGAGTTCGTGGACGATCTCGCGGGGTGTCATGGACATGCGGTACTCCAGGGCCGGGCGTGCGTGGCGATTGTTCACTATCTGGCGGGGCGAGATCGTGAACGGCTTCTCAAACCTCGCTATCCAGCTCTTCGATGGTCAGGTTCTGATTGGTGAAGACACAGATGCTGCCGGCAATGTTCAATGCCGTTTCGGCGATTTCTCGGGCGCTCAGACTGGCGTCGGCCTTGAGCAGCAGCGCCCGCGCCGCGGCCTGGGCGAAGCCGCCGCCGGAGCCCATGGCGATCAGGTCGTCTTCCGGCTGCACCACGTCGCCGTTGCCGGTGATGATCAGCGATGCATCCTTGTTGGCCACCGCCAGCATGGCTTCCAGGCGGCTCAGGGAGCGGTCGGTGCGCCAGTCCTTGGCCAGCTCCACGGCGGCGCGTACCAGGTGGCCCTGGTGTTTCTCCAGTTGCCCCTCGAAGCGTTCGAACAGGGTGAAGGCATCGGCGGTGGCACCGGCGAAACCGGCCAGTACCTGGCCGTGGTAGAGGTGGCGGACCTTCCTGGCATTGCCTTTCATCACGGTGTTGCCCAGGGAAACCTGGCCGTCGCCGCCCATGACGACTTTGCCGTTGCGGCGAACTGAAACGATGGTGGTCAAGGGGGAATCTCCGCTCAGCGGGGCAGGCACTGCCCGAATGTGTGGGATATGGGGGAGGGCATGGCGATTTTCAACGCGTGCGCTCTTCCGCTTGGGCGCTGCCGTCGAGCAGCCCGAGCGTGCGCAGGCTGGCCTTGCCGACCGTGAGACGCCTGGGCAGGTCGGTTGCCGGGGCGGGCATGTCGATGTTCAGGGCGAAGGTGTAGAGGTGCTCGCCTTGCTCGACCCAGCCGACCCACCAGCCGATGTTCGGCTGGTCGCTGTTATTCCAGCCGGTCTTGCCGTAGAGCGTCCAGCCCTGGCCCGACTCCAGGCGTACGATTTCGCGTACCTGTCGTTGCGCCTCGGAGGGGAACGGCAGTTCGCTTCGCGCCAGGCGGGCAAGCCATTGCGCCTGCTCGACCGCGCTGATTTTCAATGGCCCGACCAGCCAGAAGTCATCCACCCTGGTGCCGATCTCCTGGTTGCCGTAAGCCAGTGTACGAATGCCTTCCTGCATACGTTGCAGGCCGATGCGCCGCGCCAGTTCCTGGTAGATCGGTACGCTGGAGGCGCGGATCGCCTCGCGCAGCCCCATGTCCTGCTCCCAAGCCTTGAAGGGCTGTGGCTGGCCGCCGTAGGGCAGGACTTCATCGACATTGGCGACCGCGCCGCTGGAGAGGCCGATCAGGCTGTTGGCGATCTTGAAGGTCGAGGCCGGGATAATGCGCGTCCGGGCGCGTCCGGGCGCGCTCGGCGGCGAAGCCCGTGAGGCGCTCCGTCGTGGCGTCATAGAGCACGAAGGTGCCGCTGATGTCGGCTTTGGCGAAGATCGCGGCAACCTCTGGGCTTTCCTCGAAGTCATTGGCGATTGCTGGCGCGGTGAACAGCAGGGCTGCCGTGAGAAGGAATCTGCGCATGGTGTTTCCTTGTAGCAGATATGTGGGAAGTGGCCGGTCATGGTTACTGCAGGGCGAAACCCTGTTGGCGCCAGGCCTCGAATACTGCGACCGCCACACTGTTGGACAGGTTCAGGCTGCGATTTCCCGGTTTCATTGGCAGGCGCAGGCGTTGTCCGCTGGGCAGCGCCTCGCGGATGTCCTCGGGCAGGCCGCGGCTCTCCGGACCGAACAGGAAGGCATCGCCCGGCTGGAAGTCGATTTCGTGGAAGGGCTGCGAGCCCTTGGTGGTAAAGGCGAACAGACGCGGTTGGCCAAGTTTCTCCAGGCAGCTCCGCAGGTCGGCGTGGCGCTGTACGGGCGCGTATTCGTGATAATCCAGTCCGGCGCGGCGCAGGCGTTTGTCGTCGAGATCGAAGCCCAGCGGCTCGATCAGGTGCAAGCTGCAGCCGGTATTGGCGCAGAGCCTGATAATGTTGCCGGTATTGGGCGGAATCTCTGGCTGGAAAAGGATCACATGGAACATGCGCGGCACCGAAACTGAAAACGGCGAGCATTCTACGCCGGAAGACCCGAGGCCGCGTTTGCGGCGGCGTTTTTTTGCCTCGCTGGTACTCCTGGGGTTGATGGTCGGCATGATGATCGGGCGCGTTACCCAGCACTCGGGAGACGTCCATTTGCTGGCGACGGAGCCTGTGAACGCAGGGCTGCGATTCTGGTTCGATGGCGAGCCGGGCTTGCGCGAGCTGGCCGTCGATGGTGGGTTCGTGCTGGACATCGGTGCCACCGGGCAAGCGGCCAATGGCTATCTGGACAGCCCAGGTGGTCGTGTCAGTTGGCGTCTGCACGCCACCGAGCAGGCGTTGCAACTGCGCCTGACCGCACTGTATGCCTTGCAGGTCGACTGGGCGGGCGAGCCGGATGAGCGTGGCTGGCGCCTGGAGGTGCAGGTGCGCGATTGAGGGGCGCCCGCTCTCGTCAAAGAGAAATCAACCTTTTGTTTTGAAGAGGAAAAAATTTCGTTGCCCGAGTTGTTTGGTGACGGAATGCTTATCTCCGTGCTCGGCAGGTATATGCCCGGCTTCCGGGAGGCAAGACAGCGCGACCGGATTGGCAATAGTATGGGATCGTACCGCGCGATCTCGGGCTCAGCGTTCCTGTGCAAATGCCAGGTGGCGGGACGGGGCACGCGTGAATACATCCCTGTAGCTCTTCGCCGCCATCCCTGGCGGCGAAGGCCCCGCCCCGCCACCTGGCATCCGCACAGCCACTATCAGCGGCGCTTGTGGGAAAGAGCCGGCGCAACCCAATGCCCTACGCATGATTCAGACATGCGCCGACGGCTCTTTCCATAGTCGCCTCGGTATTTGCCGCGCGCCCGGCCAGCCCCGCTACGAAACCTTCGCTGGCAGGGACGCCGACGAAGAGCGCCCCCTTATTCATATGGGCGACGGGTTCATGCGTGTTTCGTAGCTGGGCTGGCCAGGTTCTCGACAGCACGGGCACCAGGACACCGCCAGCGGCGTACGATAAAATGCACACTGGATTGCCAATCCAGTCGCAACGAGGCGGCGCACGATGACCCGGCTTACACAGCCATGCACCGGGATTTAATGTGATCGCCCTGAGTGGCGAAAAGGTTCGTTCCCCTATACGGGATCACAGGCAAGCTGTGCCGACAATGGCTCCACTGTCTGCTCCGCGACAGCGCTGCGGCAAAGATACGGAGGCGGCTCCTAGGATTCGTCCCCTTCGTCATCGTCCCCGCCCATGCCCAGTTCCTTGATCTTGCGGGTCAGGGTGTTGCGCCCCCAGCCGAGCAACTGGGCGGCGTCGCGGCGGCGACCGGCGGTATGCTTGAGGGCGGTTTCGATCATGATCCGCTCGAAAGCCGGCACGGCCTCGTCGAGCAGGCCCGTCTGGCCACGGGTCAGGGCCTGGTCGGCCCAGTTGCGCAGGCCCTGTTCCCAGTTGCCCGAGGGCTGGCTTTCGCTGCTCTGGTGCAACAGTTCCGGGGGCAGGTCGTCAATATGCACCTCACGGCCCGAGGCCATGACGGTGATCCAGCGGCAGGTGTTCTCCAGTTGGCGCACGTTGCCGGGCCAGCCGAGGTTGCGCAGGTATTCCTCGGTTTCCGTCTTGAGCAGCTTGGGCTCCACGGACAGTTCCTGCGCGGCGCTGGCGAGGAAGTGCCGGGCCAGTGCCGGAATGTCTTCGCGGCGGTCGGCCAGGCGCGGGATATGGATACGGATGACGTTGAGGCGGTGGAACAGGTCCTCGCGGAACTTGCCGGCCTGCACCAGGGTTTCCAGGTTCTGGTGGGTGGCGGCGATGATACGTACGTCGACCCGTACCGGCGTATGGCCGCCGACCCGGTAGAACTCGCCGTCGGCCAGCACCCGCAGCAGGCGGGTCTGGGTGTCGGCGGGCATGTCGCCGATCTCGTCGAGGAACAGGGTACCGCCGTCGGCCTGCTCGAAACGCCCCCGGCGCTGGTTGGCGGCGCCGGTGAACGCCCCCTTTTCATGGCCGAACAGCTCCGACTCCATCAGGTCCTTGGGGATGGCCGCCATGTTCAGTGCGATGAACGGCGCCGCCGCGCGCGGGCTGTGGCGGTGCAAGGCATGCGCCACCAGCTCCTTGCCGGTCCCCGACTCGCCGTTGATCAGCACGGTGATATTGGAGTGGGAAAGACGACCTATGGCGCGGAATACCTCCTGCATGGCCGGCGCTTCGCCGATGATTTCCGGGGTGCGCGACTGTTCCGTCACCGGTGCCTGGCTCTGCTGTTCCAGGGCGTGCAGGCAGGCGCGCTTGACCAGGGACACGGCCTCGTCGACATCGAAGGGCTTGGGCAGGTATTCGAAGGCGCCGCCCTGGTAGGAGGCCACCGCGCTGTCGAGGTCGGAGTGCGCGGTCATGATGATCACCGGCAGGCGCGGATAGCGCTCGCGGATCTGCGCCAGCAGGTCGAGGCCGCTCGGCCCGGGCATGCGGATATCGGAGATGATCGCATCCGGCTGTTCCCGCGCCAGGCGGCTGAGCACGCCACTGGTGCTTTCGAAGCTGTGGGTGTTCATGCCTTCCTGCTGCAGTGCCTTCTCCAGTACCCAGCGGATGGAGCGGTCGTCATCGACGATCCAGACGGTTTCGCTATGGCTCATGAGGTCGTTGCTCCTTTGTCCAGTTCCAGTGGCAGGAAGATCGAGAAAGCGGTGTAGCCGGGGTGGCTCTCACACTCGATCAGGCCCTGGTGCTGGCTGACGATGTTCTGGGTGATGGCCAGCCCCAGGCCGGTGCCGTCCGGGCGGCCACTGACCATTGGGTAGAAAAGCGTGTTCTGCAGTTCCGCGGGAATGCCAGGGCCGTTGTCGACGATTTCGATGCGCGCCACCAGGCGGTGACGGATATGGCCGATGGTGAACTGGCGCAGGGTGCGGGTGCGCAGGGTCAGCCGTCCCAGCCCCAGTTCGACCTGGCCAGCCAGTGCCTGCATGGCATTGCGCATGATGTTGAGCACGGCCTGGATCATCTGCTCGCGGTCTATCAGCACTTCCGGGATGCTCGGGTCGTAGTCGCGGGTCAGTACCAGGCGGCCCTGGGATTCGGCATCCAGCAGGCTGGCGACATGCTCCAGCACTTCGTGGATATTGGTCATCGACAGAGATGGCAGTTTGTTCGAGCCGAGCATGCGGTCGACCAGGTTACGCAGGCGGTCGGCTTCCTCGATGATGACTTCGGTGTAGTCATGCAGGTGCGCGTCCGGCAGTTCGCGGGCCAGCAATTGCGCCGCGCCACGGATGCCGCCCAGCGGGTTCTTGATTTCGTGGGCCAGTCCGCGCACCAGCATCTTGGTGGTTTCCTGGGTGGAAAGCTGCGCTTCTTCCTTGCTGATGCGCAGCAGGCGATCGCGCGGGAGGACTTCCAGCAACAGCATGGTGTCCTGGCGGCTGAGGATCGGGGTCACCGCGTAATCGACGGTCAGCGCCTGGCCGGTGGCCGAGGTCAGGGTGGCTTCGCGCTTGGTGAACGGGTGGCCGCGTTCGACCGCTTGGCGCAACGCGGTCAGTGCTTCCTGCGATTCGGTGAAGAGTTCGCTGATGAACTGGCCGTGGCTGCGCTGGCCGCTGACCGCCAGCAGCATTTCCGCCGCCGGGTTCATGTATTCCAGACGCAGCCTGGAGTCCAGCAGCAGTGTGGCGGTGGTCAGGTTCTCGATCAGCAGGCGTTGCAAGGCTTCGTTGATCATGGCGGTCGCGTCCTGTATGTCCGGCATCAAATGCAAGAAGCAAACCACTTTCCGGAATCGCGCGGCTCGGGGCCTGTGCTTGGATGCCTTTACCTGTTGCGTTTATGTGCGCACCAATATAGTGCATATTGCGCACATTGAAAGTGCGCATGGACGGACGGCCCGGGAGCGGGCGGTTTGCCCGTGGCCAGGTGGGGCAGTCATGCACCGTAATCGTACCGGGGGCTCCCGGGCCGGATTTTTCGCCCTACAACGAAAGAGGCCACCCGAAGGTGGCCTCATGTGTCGCTCGCAGGGATCAGACGCTGTAGTACAGGTCGTATTCCAGCGGGTGCACGAAGGTGCGGACCTTGATTTCTTCTTCGCTTTTCAGGGCGATGTAGGCATCGATGAAGTCATCGCTGAACACGCCGCCCTTGGTCAGGAAGCCACGGTCGGCATCCAGCGATTCCAGGGCTTCTTTCAGGCTACCGCAAACCTGCGGGATTTCCTGGGCCTCTTCCGGCGGCAGGTCATACAGGTTCTTGTCGGCGGCATCGCCGGGGTGGATCTTGTTCTGGATGCCGTCCAGGCCGGCCATCAGCAGCGCGGCGAAGGCCAGGTAGGGGTTGGCCGACGGGTCCGGGAAGCGCGCTTCGATACGGCGGGCTTTCGGGCTGTTGACATAGGGGATGCGGATCGAGGCGGAACGGTTGCGAGCCGAGTAGGCCAGCATTACCGGGGCTTCGAAGCCCGGGACCAGACGCTTGTAGGAGTTGGTCGACGGGTTGGTGAAGCCGTTCAGCGCCTTGCCGTGCTTGATGATGCCGCCGATGAAGTACAGGGCGGTATCGGACAGGCCGGCATAGCCTTCGCCAGAGAAGGCGTTCTTGCCGTCCTTGGAGATGGAGATGTGTACGTGCATGCCCGAGCCGTTGTCGCCGTACAGCGGCTTCGGCATGAAGGTGGCGGTCTTGCCGTAGGCATCGGCAACGTTGTGCACCACGTATTTCAGGGTCTGCACTTCGTCGGCCTTGGCCACCAGGGTGTTGAAGCCCACGCCGATTTCGTTCTGGCCGGCGGTGGCCACTTCGTGGTGGTGCACCTCGACCTTCAGGCCGAACTCTTCCAGTGCATTGCACATGGCGGTACGGATTTCATGGTCGTGGTCGACGGGCGGTACCGGGAAATAGCCGCCCTTGATGCCCGGACGGTGGCCCTTGTTGCCGGTTTCGAAGTCGGCGTCGGTGTTCCAGGCGGCTTGTTCGGAGAAGATCTTGAACATGGAGCCGGAGATGTCGGACTTGAACTTCACTTCGTCGAAGATGAAGAATTCCGGCTCCGGGCCGACGAAGGCCTTGTCGCCGATGCCAGTGGACTTCAGGTATTCCTCGGCGCGGCGGGCGATGGCGCGCGGGTCGCGATCGTAGCCCTGCATGGTGGAGGGTTCGATGATGTCGCAGACCAGGATCAGGGTCGGCTCTTCGGTGAAGGGGTCGAGCACGGCAGTGCTGTCGTCCGGCAACAGAATCATGTCGGAGGCTTCGATGCCCTTCCAGCCCGCGATGGACGAGCCGTCGAACATCTTGCCGCTTTCGAAGAACTCTTCGTCTTCGGCTTCGCGGGCCGGGATGGTGACGTGCTGCTGTTTGCCTTTGGTATCGGTGAAGCGCAGATCAATCCACTTCACGTCATGGTCTTTGATCAGTTGAAGCGACTTCGACATGGTGTTCTCCAAGTGGTGGAAGCGCAGGACAGGTTTGCTTCCTAATCAGGGGTGAAGCCGGCGGCGATGTTCCGCGAAGGCGACCTGCCTCACAAGGGAGCAAATTATATGCCAGTGCCTGGAAATGGTCTTGCGGCCCAGGTTAATCGGACTTCGCGCGATGAATGGGCCGTTTGTCAGTGAATGACTAGTGACATTTGCTCGATTATGGTGCACTACTTGTGGTGATTTGACTTGTTTTGGTGCGCCATATTGGGGCGGCGGCAGCGGGAAAGTGCTTGACGGGGTTTTCAGGGCGCTTCTCACACTGATGCAGCTTGCAGCTTGCAGCTTGCAGCTTGCAGCTTGCAGCTTGCAGCTTGCAGCTTGCAGCTTGCCTGCTGCTATTCTAGACGCTCTATCTCCTGTCACTGGAAATGCACCATGCGCGCACAGCTCTTTCGACACACTGGACAAGCGATAGCCGTCATCCTGTTTTCCTGGATGCTGGCCGGTTGCGGGATCAACAACATCCCGACCTACGACGAGCAGGTCAAGTCCGCCTGGTCGCAGGTCGAGAATCAGTACCAGCGCCGCGCCGACCTTATCCCCAACCTGGTGGAAACGGTCAAGGGCTATGCCGCTCACGAGCAGGAGACCCTGACGGCGGTGATAGAGGCGCGGGCCAAGGCCACCTCTATCCAGGTGGATGCCTCCACCCTGGACGATCCGCAGCAGATGCAGCGCTTCCAGGAGGCCCAGGGCCAGTTGAGCGGTGCCCTGAGCCGTCTGATGCTGGTGGCCGAGCGTTACCCCGATCTCAAGGCCAACCAGAACTTCCTGGCCTTGCAGTCGCAGCTCGAAGGCACTGAAAACCGTATCGCCGTGGCGCGTCGCGACTTCATCGCCGCGGTCGAGCGCTACAACACCGAGATTCGTACCTTCCCCGGCCGTATCTGGCACACCCTGATGTATAGCGACTTGCAGATACGCAGCAACTTCGAAGCGACCAGCGAGAACGCCGACCAGGCGCCGCAAGTGAAATTCTGATGAGGGCCGTTCTGGGGCTGTGCCTGCTGCTGTCGTGCTGGGCCGGCTCGTTGGCCGCCCAGGCGCTGCCGGAGCTGACCGGGCGGGTGGTGGACCAGGCGGCCTTGCTGGATGCTTCCGTGCGGGAGCGGCTGACGCAGATGCTGACCGCCCATGAACAGCTCAGCGGCGAGCAGGTCGTGGTGCTGACAGTGCCCGACCTGCAGGGGCGCAGCATCGAGGAGTTCGGTGTCGCCCTCGGGCGCCACTGGGGAATCGGCCAGCGTGACAAGGACAACGGTGCCCTGCTGATAGTGGCGCGCGATGAGCGGCGCATTCGCATCGAGGTGGGCTATGGCCTGGAAGACCGCCTGACCGATGCGCAGGCCTCGCTGATCATCAATGGCATCATGGTGCCGGCCTTCCGCCAGGGTGATTTCTCCACTGGCATCGAGGAAGGTGCGGCGGCCATCGTGCAGGTGCTGGGGGGCGATCCGCTGAGCGTGCCGGAACAGTATGAGGCCGTGGAGGACGAGCCCGAAGCCTGGGGCATGCTGATGTTCTTCCTGATGCTGGCGGTGATCTTCTTTTTCAATGGCCGCGGTGGCGGCAGTGGGCGCCGTGGGCGCGGCAGTGCGGCCCTGTTGGGGGCGCTGCTCGGCGGCATGAGTGGCGGCGGCCGTGGTGGTTTCGGCGGCGGTGGCGGCTTTGGCGGCGGCGGCGGTGGTTTTGGCGGTGGCGGTGCCTCCGGTGGCTGGTGATTCGACGATGGAATGCCCATGACTCTTCTGACGCAAGCGGGACAACAACAGGTCGCCGACCTGATCGAACGCATCGAGCGGGATACCGATGCGGAACTGGTCACGGTGCTGGCGGCGCGCGCCGACGACTATCGCTATATCGCACTGCTGTGGGCCGGGTTGCTGGCCATGCTGCTGCCGGGCGGGCTGCTGTTCTTCTCCGGGTTGCAGGCCTGGGAGCTGCTGCTGGTGCAGTGGTCGAGCTTTGTCGTGCTGGCGTTCGTGCTGCGCATTCCTGCGCTGACTTCGCGGTTGATCCCGCGCGCGGTGCGCCACTGGCGGGCAGGCAACCTGGCGCGCCGACAGTTCTTCGAGCTGGAGCTGCACCATACCCATGCCGGTACCGGCGTGTTGATCTTCGTTTCCGAAGCCGAGCGTTATGTGGAGATTCTGGTCGACCAGGGCATTTCCAGCCGTATCGAGGATGCAGCCTGGGCTTCGATCATCGAGGCCTTTACCGCCGAAGTGAAGGCGGGGCGGACGCTGGCGGGATTTCTGGGTTGTATCGAGTCATGTGGCGAGCTATTGCAGCGGCATGTGCCGCTGACCGAGCCGCGCGATGAGCTGCCGAATCGGCTGGTGGTGATCGAGTAGGGCTGTTCCCGGCGTCCGTAGGAGCGGCCTTGGCCGCGAACGGCGACCCACGAACACTTCGTGGGCAAGGCCCGCTCCTGCGGATATTGGTTTATTCCAGGACCAGGATCGCGTCCATTTCCACCTGGGCATCCTTGGGCAGTGCGGCGATGCCGATGGCGGCGCGGGCTGGGTAGGGTTGCTGGAAGTAGCGCCCCATGACCTCGTTGACGGTGGCGAAGTTGCCCAGGTCGGTGAGGAAGATGTTCAGCTTGACGATGTCCTTGAGCGAACCGCCGGCTGCCTCGGCCACGGCCTTGAGGTTTTCGAAGACCTGCACGGTCTGTGCTTCGAAACCTTCGACCAGGGTCATGCTGGCCGGGTCGAGGGGGATCTGCCCGGACAGGTAGACGGTATTGCCGGCCTTGATCGCCTGGGAGTAGGTACCGATGGCGGCGGGGGCTTTATCGGTGTGGATGACGGTCTTGCTCATGAAATGCTCCTTGGAGAAGGGCAACTGCAAGCTACAAGCCTGGAGCTGCAAGTAAAGCGGTCAACCGACCACGGAAAAGGTTTGACAGGGTTTCCGGCGCGCCTCTTACTCTGTTGCAGCTTGCAGCTTGCAGCTTGCAGCTTGCAGCTTGCAGCTGCCGTCAGGCCTTGACCCGGGTGATGCGTGTGACGCCCTTGATGGTGCGCAGTTTCCTGATGACCCTGGCCAGGTGCACGCGGTCATGCACGCTGACCACCAGTTGCACGACGCTGATGCGGCCATCGCGTTCGTCCATGCCGATCTTCTCGATATTGCCGTCGGCGGCGTTGACGCTGCCCGCCAGCAGGGCGATCAGGCCGCGCTGGTGTTCCAGTTCGATGCGCAGTTCGACATTGAATTCGCCGGCAACGTCTTTCGACCAGGACAACTGGATGCATTTGTCCGGATTGTTGCGGATCTCGCTGATATTACGGCAGCTCTCCAGGTGCACCACCATGCCCTTGCCGGCCGACAGGTGGCCGACGATGGGGTCGCCCGGAATCGGCGTGCAGCACTTGGCGTAATTGAGTACCAGGCCCTCGGTGCCACGTATCGCCAGCGGTCCTTCGACGGCCGGGGTTTCTTCCTCTTCGCTGGCGACCAGGCGGCGGGCGATCACATAGGCCATGCGGTTGCCGAGGCCGATGTCCTCCAGCAAGTCTTCGAAGACCTCCATGTGGTATTCGTCCAGAACCTGCTGGATACGCTCGTCCGGGATGCTTTCCAGTGGCGTCTCGAAGCCAGCGAGCACTTTGTGCAGCAGGCGTTCGCCGAGGTTGATCGACTCCGAGCGGCGTTGTTGCTTGAGCGCGTGGCGGATGTGCGTGCGCGCCTTGCCACTGACCACGAAGTTGAGCCAGGCCGGATTGGGCCGGGCGCCCGGCGCGGTAACGATTTCCACCGTGGAGCCGCTTTCCAGCGCCTGCGACAGTGGCGCCAGGCGTCGGTTGACCCGGCAGGCGATACAGGTATTGCCGACATCGGTATGCACCGCGTAGGCGAAGTCGACGGCGGTGGAGCCTTTCGGCAGTTCCATGATGCCGCCCTTGGGCGTGAACACGTAGACCTCGTCGGGGAACAGGTCGATCTTCACGCTTTCGATGAACTCCAGCGAGTTGCCGGCGCGCTGCTGCATTTCCAGCACGCCCTTGACCCATTGGCGCGCCCGCGCATGGCTGTTCTGCACCGGCTCGCCCTCGCTGGACTTGTACAGCCAGTGGGCGGCGATGCCGTTGTTGGCCATCTCTTCCATCTCGCGGGTGCGGATCTGGATCTCGATGGGCACGCCGTGCATGCCGAACAATGTGGTGTGCAGCGACTGGTAGCCGTTGGCCTTGGGGATCGCGATGTAGTCCTTGAAGCGGCCGGGCAGTGGCTTGTACAGGCTGTGTACGACACCGAGTACGCGATAACAGGTGTCCACCTTGTCGACCACGATGCGGAAGGCGTAGACATCCATGATCTCGTTGAAGGCCTTGCGCTTGCCGCGCATCTTCTTATAGATGCTGTAGAGGTGCTTTTCCCGGCCCTTGACGTCACCTTCCATGCCTTCGTTGCGCAGGCAGTTGAGCAGTGACTGCTCGATCTTCTCGACGATCTCGTTGCGGTTGCCGCGGGCGCGGCGCACAGCGGCGCGAATGCGCTCGGAGCGCATCGGGTACATGGCCTTGAAGCCCAGGTCCTCGAATTCCACGCGCATGTTGTGCATGCCCAGCCGGTTGGCGATGGGGGCGTAGATTTCCAGGGTTTCCTTGGCGATGCGCCGGCTCTTCTCGTGCGGCATCGCATCGAGGGTGCGCATGTTGTGCAGGCGGTCGGCCAGCTTGACCAGGATCACGCGGATATCGCGGGCCATGGCCATGGCCATTTTCTGGAAGTTCTCGGCCTGCGCCTCGGCCTTGGTCTCGAACTTCATCTGGGTCAGCTTGCTGACGCCATCGACCAGTTCGGCGACGGTTTCGCCAAACTGATTGGCCAGCGCATCCTTGGGAATACCGGTGTCTTCGATGACATCGTGCAGCATGGCGGCCATCAGGCTCTGATGGTCCATGTGCATGTCGGCGAGGATATTGGCTACCGCCAGCGGATGGGTGACATAGGCCTCGCCGCTGCGGCGGCGCTGGCCATCATGGGCCTGTTCGGCATAGAAGTAGGCGCGGCGGATCTGGTTGACCTGGTCGGCTGCCAGGTAGCTCGACAGGCGCTCGGCAAGTACGTCTATGGCGGGCAAATGCAGGACTCCTCGCGGCAGCGGCGCCGGCTTGGCGCCTCGGCCTGTCAGTTGGATCAGATCGCCTCGTTGGACTCTTCCTCGTACTGGATGAACAGCGGTTCATCGTCGACGATGTCGTCCTGGGCGATCACATCGTAGTCGACCAGGCCGGAAGCGATTTCGCGCAGTGCGACCACGGTGGGTTTGTCGTTTTCCCAGGCGACCTTGGGCTCTTTGCCGCCGGTGGCCAGTTGACGGGAGCGCTTGGTGGCCAGCATCACCAACTCGAAGCGGTTGTCGACGTTGTCCAGGCAATCTTCAACGGTAACGCGGGCCATGGTGTTCCTCGTGATCAGTAGCGATGGCATGCCCGGATGGGCGAGCAGACTGGGTAGTTTAAAGCAGCTTTGAGCTACAAGCTACAAGCAGGAGCCAGGGCGATCACGCTATGCCATTGTTCACCGGGCAGGTGTTTCGATAAAGGCGCTGGAGGCTGGAAAGCTGGACGAAAAACACCGGTTGCCACGCTCTTTCGTCCAGCCTCGAGCTTTCCCTCGCTGTTTTCGGCTGTTTGCCGCGCATGGCGCGAGCGCCCTGAAGCAGGAGCCTTGCAGCTTGCCGCAGCAGTCATGCCAGCAAATCGCTCAACATCCTGGCATGGCGTTGTTGTTGAGTTTCCTGGCGCAACTGGTTGGCGCGGAAGATCGCCTGCAGATCGCCCAGGGCATGGGTGAAGTCGTCGTTGATCACCAGGTAGTCGTATTCGACGTAGTGGCTCATTTCGCTGACGGCCTCGCGCATGCGGCCGTCGATGACTTCGTCGCTGTCCTGGCCGCGGTTGGTCAGGCGTTGGCGCAACGCTTCCCGGGTCGGCGGCAGGATGAAGATCGAACGGGTCAGGGGCATCTGCCGGCGGACTTGCTGGGCACCCTGCCAGTCGATCTCGAGGATCAGGTCGTAGCCTTCGGCCAGGGTGTCTTCCAGCCAGCGCTGGGAAGTGCCGTAAAAGTTGCCGAAGACTTCGGCGTGCTCGAGGAATTCATCGCGCTGCAGGCGCTCGATGAAATCCTCGCGGCTGACGAAGTGGTAGTGGACCCCGTCCACTTCGCCGGGGCGTGGCGGGCGCGTGGTATGGGAAACCGATACCCGGACCTGTGGCTGGGCGTCGAGCAGGGCCTTGACCAGGCTGCTCTTGCCGGCCCCGGAAGGGGCGGAAATGATGTAGAGAGTGCCGGTTGTGCTGGCCATTTAAGAACGCTCGCCGATTGTCTGGAGTAAACACGGTTATGGATGTTTAGGGGAAGGGCATGGTGTTTCGGATAGAAATTATGAGGCCCCGCAATTATCGCTTGTGGTTGTTTAGTGTTGAAGTGGTCGCCGTGAGATAACGTTGGCTTGCCATTCTTTAATTAACTTTCGAAAGGATCGGCTGTTGTCGGAGGCTTGCTGTAAGTCCATTTTCGCGGTGAATGCAGGCTGATCAAGGACTTCGCTGTATGCTTTGCCGGGCATATGAGTCTTTACCCAGCCTTTGGCGTTGCGTGGAGCCTCGGCTTCCACTTTCTCTGTGGCGCATATGGAAAAGCCGCGCACTCCATCCAGTGATTGTGCAGCGGCAATGAACCAGGCTTCAAACTCTCGGTTTGCCAATACAATGGAGAGTCGTCGATGTGGCACGTGTTGTCTGGCCCGTCGGTATATCTCCGCGCCAAGAAGCTTGGGGCAGTCATCGTCTGCGTCCAAGACGACCAGGATCCACCCGTCCTCACCACACTTGGCGGCGGCCAAGAGCAATTGCCGGCGGAATTCTTCTTCTTTTTTCAAGAACCGGTCGCGCCTGACTCGTATTGGTTGCAGTGGATTGACTATCGCCGAAGAATTATGCTCTGTAGCTAACCTTCGCAGTAGAATAGGCAAGGCTGAAACCTCCCCATCACCCTCCACAATTGATGCAATCGTTATCATGGTCGGGCCTCGCCAAACAGATCGGTTTGGGTTTCATGCTGTTGGTCGGTGATTTTACGGTCAGGCTCCAGTTGATTCATTCGCAGCAGTTCCCCGGCTGAAAATAAATGGTCATGCAGCATTTTCCGGGAGGCCTCATCCAAGGGGGCTATTTTCGTTTCTCCGCCTTCCGATATGACCGCTAGTATGGAGTCTGCATCGATATTGTGATCATCCAGTAGGTCGGGGCTATGACTGGTTACCAGTACCTGAGTGTGATTGGACGATTGGGTCAGTACGTCCCGCAGGGCTGCACTGGCGGCTGGGTGTAGTGCTGTCTCTGGCTCTTCGATGCCAATCAGTGTTGGGGAGTAGTCCACGTTGCTTTGCAGCAACGCGGTCAGGACGCCAAGAGCGCGCAAGGTGCCGTCAGACATGTTCTGTGCGAGAAATTTCCAAGGATGTTTGGCGCCGGCCATGTCTTGACGGAATTCAAGTGTCTCCATCGGGCCGATTGCTTTTCGCTCGACGCCATGCACCATGGGCACTATCGACTGCAGATACTCTTTGATGGTTTTCACGCGGTCGGAGGCCACACGTTCCAGATGGCCAATAACGCTGGAGATGTTTTCTCCTACGGGTTTGAGTAAGCGGCCATCCTGTGGCTTCTGCAGTTCACGCATCAACTTGGGGTTAAGGTTATAGAAGCCCATCGCTGTCAAAGCATCGAATACCGGTCGGAATGCGGTAAAGCCGGATGCAGCTACGAGTGCCAGCCGGTCGCTTGTCACGGCAGGGAACGCGGTTTCGCTACTATCATGCAGTTGGCCTTTGGCTGTACGAAAGAATGGCCCTTTGCCAATACCACTAATAACACATTCCTCATGTTGGACCTCATAGCCGCCACTGGCCATTGCTCCAATATCAAAGGCATACCAGCCTTCACGCCCATCTCTGAGGCAGAACTCAAGGCGAATGCCGAAATGCGTCGGATGACCGCTGGAGCGTCGGCGCACTTCATTGAGTCCGCCTCTTTCATTGATGGCATTATCCAATGAGCCGGTTAGGGCATCCCGTACAAAGTGCATGGCATCTAGGAAATTACTCTTGCCGGCACCATTCTGGCCGACAAGGTAAGTCAGCGGGCGCAAGTGAACGTCGCATGAGCCGATGCTTTTGTAGTTGCGCAATATCACGCGCTTTATAAAAGTGGTATGCGACATAAAAACCTCACTGCCTTAGAAATGTTGTAATTCGAGAAAGGATTAAGGTTATGGATAGGCCTCTTACTCTATGTTCTGGACTTGTTCGCGCATCTGTTCGATCAATACCTTGAGGTTGACCGCGGCCTGGGTGCTGCGTGGATCGAAGGCCTTGGAGCCAAGGGTGTTGGCTTCGCGGTTGAGTTCCTGCATCAGGAAGTCGAGGCGCCTGCCGGAGGCTTCCGGGCTCTTCAGGACGCGCCGTACCTCATTGACGTGGGTGGTCAGGCGGTCCAGTTCCTCGGCCACGTCGCTCTTCTGCGCCAGCAGCACCAGTTCCTGCTCCAGGCGCTGAGGGTCGAGTTCGGCCTGTAGTTCGGCGCAGCGGTCGAGGATCTTCTGGCGTTGGGCGGCGAGCATCTGCGGTATCTGTTCGCGCAGGGTGGCGACTTCCCGGTCGATGTTGTCCAGGCGTTCGGCGAGCAGTCTGGACAGCTCCTCGCCCTCGCGGCTGCGGCCTTCGCGCAACTGGCCGAGGGCCTCGTGGAAGAGTTGCAGGGCCTGCTGGTTCAGCGCCTGCGGGTCGACGGCATCGGCGGCCAGCACGCCGGGCCAGGCCAGCACTTCCAGCGGGTTGAGCGGCGCCGGGCTGTTCATCAGGGCGGCCACTTGCTCGGCGGCCTCGATCAGTTGCCGGGCTCGCTCGCTGTCGATCTGCAGGCGCTTGCCGTTGTCGGCGTCGCTGAAGCGCAGGGTGCACTCCACTTTGCCACGGGAAAGGCCCTTGCGCAGGGCATCGCGCACGGCGCCCTCGAGGTCGCGGAAGGCTTCCGGCAGGCGCAGGTGGGGCTCCAGGTAGCGGTGGTTGACCGAGCGGATTTCCCAGCCGAGGGTGCCATGCGGGCCGGCCAGTTCGGCGCGGGCGAAGGCGGTCATGCTGTGGGCCATGGGGCTACCTCTCGGGATCGGGGCGAAAAACGAAGGATTGTGAGGCCATAAGCCATAGTCGACAAGCTGTCAGGGGCACCGCGCAGGGCGATCACGCTATGTCGTTATCCCGGAGCAACAGGTTTCGATAAAGGCGCTGTGAGGCCGGGCGCTGGGCAGAGGATACCCCCTGCCTTCAGCTTTTCGTCCAGATTTCAGCTTTCCTGCGCTCTTTTCGGCTCTTTTCGATCGGTTTCCGCTATACTCCGCCACCCTCTTTTTCGCCCCCTGGCACCCGCGCTGCAATCTCCATGAAGCTGATCGTCAAGGTTTTCCCGGAAATCACCATCAAGAGCACTCCGGTGCGCAAGGGGTTCATTCGTCAGTTGACGAAGAACATCCGCGCCGTGCTGCGTGATCTCGACCCCGATGTGCGCCTCGCAGGCGCCTGGGACAACGTCGAGCTGGATACCACCGTGCAGGACCCGGCCCTGCTCGATGAGATGCGCAAGCGGCTGACCTGCACACCAGGGATCGCGCATTTTCTGGAAGTGCATGAGTACCCGCTGGGCGACTTCGATGATGTCGTGGAAAAATGCGTCGCGCACTACGCGCATCTGTTGCCGGGCAAGGTGTTCGCCGTGCGCTGCAAGCGTATCGGCAAGAAGCATCCGTTCAGTTCGATGGATGTCGAGCGGCATGTCGGCAGTCATCTGCGCCAGCGCTGCGCGGCCGCCGGTATCGACCTCAGGCACCCGCAGGTCGAGGTGCGCCTGGAAATCCGCGACCAGCGCCTGTTCGTCATCCATAGCCAGCACAAGGGCCTTGGCGGCTACCCGCTGGGAGCGCTGGAGCAATCGCTGGTGTTGATGTCCGGTGGCTTCGATTCCACGGTGGCGGCCTACCAGATGATGCGTCGCGGGCTGATGACGCATTTCTGTTTCTTCAATCTGGGTGGCCGTGCACATGAGTTGGGGGTGATGGAAGTCGCCCACTACCTATGGAAGAAATACGGTAGCTCGCACCGCGTGCTGTTCATCAGCGTGCCCTTCGAGGAAGTGGTTGGCGAGATTCTGCAGAACGTCGACAACAGCCAGATGGGCGTGGTGCTCAAGCGCATGATGTTGCGTGCCGCAGCCAGGGTCGCCCAGCGCCTGAGCATCGATGCCCTGGTGACCGGCGAGGCGCTGTCGCAGGTATCCAGCCAGACCCTGACCAACCTCTCGGTGATCGATGCGGCCACCGACATGCTGGTGATGCGCCCGCTGATCGCCAGCCACAAGCAGGACATCATCGACACCGCCCATGAAATCGGCACCGCCGAGTTCGCCAAGAACATGCCGGAGTACTGTGGTGTGATCTCGGTCAACCCGACCACCCGTGCGCGTGGCTACCGGGTCGAGAAGGAAGAGGCGCGCTTCGACATGGCGGTCCTCGAGCGCGCGCTGGACAATGCCCGGCGGATATCCATCGACCATGTGATCGACGAACTGGGCAAGGATATCGAGGTCGAGGAAGTCGACGAGGCGCTGGCCGGGCAGGTGGTGCTGGATATCCGCCACCCGGAGCAGTGCGAGGACGAGCCCCTGCTGATCGAAGGTGTGGAAGTCCGGGCGCTGCCGTTCTATGCCATCAACAACCGCTTCAAGGAATTGGACGAAAACCGCCAGTACCTGCTGTATTGCGACAAGGGTGTCATGAGCCGCCTGCATGCTCATCACCTGCTCAGCGAGGGGCATACCAATGTGCGCGTATACAGGCCCTCCGGGCAGTTGCAAGTTGCAAGCGACAAGCTGCAAGGGAAAAGCGAACAGTCATGAGCACCTGTCATATTCGTCGCAGCGCACGGCGTCGCCGGCATCCCCCCGACCGACCTTTCAAAGGTTTTTGCTTGCCGCCGCGGCCTGACGCTGGCTGCGGCTTTCAACGCTTTTACTTGCAGCTTGCGGCTTGAAACGTGCCGCTAATTTAGGAACTGAATCGTGATCGAAAAACTGAGAAACATCGCCATCATCGCCCACGTCGACCATGGCAAGACCACCCTCGTCGACAAACTGCTGCGCCTGTCCGGCACCCTCGACCGCAAAGAAGCGGAAAACGAGCGGGTGATGGACTCCAACGACCAGGAAAAGGAACGCGGCATCACCATCCTGGCGAAGAACACCGCGCTGAAGTGGAACGACTACAGCATCAACATCGTCGACACCCCCGGCCACGCCGACTTCGGCGGTGAGGTCGAGCGCGTGATGTCGATGGTCGACTCCGTACTGCTGGTGGTCGATGCACAGGACGGCCCCATGCCGCAGACCCGTTTCGTCACCCAGAAGGCGTTCAAGGCCGGCCTGCGCCCGATCGTCGTGGTGAACAAGATCGACCGTCCGGGTGCGCGCCCGGATTGGGTCATCGACCAGATCTTCGACCTGTTCGACAACCTCGGTGCCACCGACGAGCAACTGGACTTCCCGATCGTCTACGCCAGTGCCCTGAACGGCATCGCCGGCATGGACCACGAGAAGATGGACGACAACATGGATGCGCTGTTCCAGGCCATCGTCGACCACGTCCCGGCACCGGTGGTAGACGCCAACGGCCCATTCCAGATGCAGATCTCGCAGCTCGACTACAACAGCTTCCTCGGCGTGATCGGCATCGGCCGTATCGCCCGCGGCACCGTCAAGGCCAACACCCCGGTCACCGCCGTTGGCGCCGACGGCAAGAAGCGCAACGGTCGTATCCTCAAGATCATGGGCCACTCCGGCCTGCAGCGCGTCGAAGTGCCCGAGGCCCAGGCCGGCGATATCGTCTGCGTCAGCGGCATGGACGAGCTGTACATCTCCGACACCCTCTGCGACCAGAACAACGTCGAGGCCCTGCCGCCGCTGACCGTCGACCAGCCGACCGTTTCCATGACCTTCCAGGTCAACGATTCGCCGTTCGCCGGCAAGGAAGGCAAGTTCGTCACCAGCCGCAACATCAAGGACCGCCTGGACAAGGAACTGCTGCACAACGTCGCGCTGCGCGTCGAGCAGGGCGAGAGCCCGGAGAAGTTCAAGGTTTCCGGTCGTGGCGAACTGCACCTGTCGGTGCTGATCGAAACCATGCGCCGTGAAGGTTTCGAGCTGGCCGTGGGCCGCCCGGAAGTGGTGATCATCGAGAACGAGGCCGGCGAGAAGCAGGAGCCCTACGAGAACGTCACCATCGACATCGAGGAGCAGCACCAGGGTCCGATCATGGAGCAGATGGGCCTGCGCAAGGGCGACCTGACCAACATGATCCCCGACGGCAAGGGCCGTATCCGCCTGGAGTACACCATCCCGGCGCGCGGCCTGATCGGCTTCCGCAACAACTTCCTGACCCTGACTTCCGGCAGCGGCATCCTCACCTCGACCTTCAGCCACTACGGCCCGATCAAGGCCGGCGAGGTCACCAACCGCCAGAACGGGGTACTGGTTTCCATGGCCACCGGCACCGCGCTGACCTACTCGCTGGAAACCCTGCAGAGCCGCGGCAAGCTGTTCCTCGAGCCTGGCCAGGAAATCTACGAAGGCCAGTTGGCCGGCATCAACAGCCGTGACAACGACCTGGTGATCAACCCGACCAAGGGCAAGAAGCTCGACAACATGCGCGCTTCCGGCAAGGACGAGGTCATCGCCCTGGTGCCGCCGATCAAGTTCAGCCTGGAGCAGGCGCTGGAATTCATCGCCGACGACGAACTGGTGGAAGTGACGCCCAAGTCGATCCGCCTGCGCAAGAAGTACCTGAACGAGAACGACCGCAAGCGTTTCGAGCGCAGCAAGGTCTGATGAGCAGCGACGAGCTTCGAGCGACAAGCTGTAAGTGAAAAGAAAAGCCCCGCCAGAGTGATCTGGCGGGGCTTTTCATTGGAGCATGGAGTGATCCGGTCGCACGATTGTGTGCATCATTTGTCTATACGACATTTTTTCTGTTACTTTCCGCTACATGGCCAGGTGCCATGTTTTCCGCGACTCGTGTTTTCCCCTGCTTCATGCATGGACGTTATTGCCAACGGATGGTGTTCTCATGCGGTTACTGCTGTATGTAGCCTTGCTTCTGATTTCTTCTGGCGCCTTCTGCGCCGAGCCTTCGCCGGGTGATCTCGACTGGATTCGCGAGCGCCAGGAACGGCTGCTTGAACAGCAGCGGCAGCGTCTCAGGGAGCTGCAGCAGTTGCCTGGCGGCCGTGTCGAGCAGCAGCCGGCGACGCCGGCTGGTGACGAGGCTTGCTATCCGATCCGGTCGATTCGCCTGCAAGGCGCCGATCTGCTCGATGCGCAGCAGCAACGCACGCTGGTGGCACCCTTCGAGGGGCGCTGCCTGGGTATCTCCCAGCTCAATGAATTGCTGAAGATCGTCACCCAGCACTACCTCGACCGCGGTTATGTGACCTCGCGGGCCTACCTGCCCGAACAGGACCTGGGCTCAGGGGAACTGACCCTGCAGATCGTCGAGGGCCGCCTGGAGGGGCTGGACTCGTCCGCCCTGGCCAGCGAGCGCGAACTGGCCATGGCGTTTCCAGGGCACCTGGACGATCACCTGAACCTGCGCGAACTGGAACAACTGGTCGACCAACTGGGGCGGCTGCCGTCGCGTCCGGCGCAACTCGACCTGCTGCCGGGAGAGCGGGTGGGCGGTAGCCGCGTGCGCCTGAGCGGCGAGCCGCTGAAACCCTGGCGTGGGGTACTCAGCCGTCATAATGACGGGCAGTCCTCCACCGGCGTACAGCAATGGGGCGTGGGGCTCGAATGGGACAGCCCGCTCGGGCTGGCCGACCAGATCAGCCTGCGCGGTTCGGGCGATGCCGTCAGCGATCACTGGCGCCACTCATCCAGCCAGGCCGCCAGCTATAGCCTGCCGTATGGCTGGTGGAGCTTCGACTACAGCTATAACCAGAGCTATTACCGTACCCGCGCCGAAACCTCCGGCTATCTCTTCGAGAGCGATGGGGAAAGCAAGCAGCATCAAGCCCGGGCCGAGCGTGTGCTGCATCGCGACAGTTTCAGCAAGACGGCTTTCAGTCTTGGTTTGGCGCACCTGCGTACGCGCAACTACATAGAAAACAGCCTGCTGGAGACTTCCAGCAACCGGCTTACGGAATTCCAGGCGGGCTTCAACCATGGCCGCCGCCTGAACAATGCCTTCCTCAACCTGGACCTGGGCTGGCAACGTGGCAGCGGTGCCCTCGATGCACAGCGCGATGAACGGGCGCAAGGTAGCCAGCCGGTATCCCGCTACAACAAATACAGCCTCACCCTCAGCTATCTGCAGCCGCTGCACTTTTTCGGGCAGGCGCTGAGCTTCGACAGCCTGTTCAATGCGCAGCGCAGCGAGGATGTGCTCTACAGCCCGCAGCGTATCAGCCTGGGCGGCCTGGCTTCGGTCCGGGGCTTCAAGGAGCAGTCGCTCAGTGGCGACAGCGGCTACTACTGGCGCAACCAACTGCGCTGGCGCCAGGCGGTCGGCTGGGCGCCGCTACGGCCCCTGGTACAGGAGTACGGCCTGGCCCTGGCGTATGACCGCGGCGCCATCGCCGGTAACCGGCACAACATGGGCCAGCACGGGCAACTGAGCGGCCATGCCGTGGAGCTGTCCCTGCGTGGCCAGCACCTGTCGGCGAGCCTGACGTTCGCGCACTCGCTGGAGCGCCCCGCGGCCATCGAGCGAGGGGAGCGGCCGGTGCATTTTCGCCTGGATGTTCTTTTCTGATCTGATTCGTT
>NZ_QJUO01000021.1 GCF_004327335.1 Stutzerimonas kirkiae
ACACCGGAAAACCACTCAAACCTAATGTAACTTGTTGATTTGAAAGCTGTTTTCCTTCGCTACCGCGCCGGAAGTGGTGCGCATTATAGGCCAGGCAAATCTCACGTCAAGCGCTGTTTTCGATTTTCTGGGGAATACCCACAAAGCCAGCCTGGCCCGTGCTTTCTTCAAACTCGCGGACACAACCTATACACTCCGGCGAACCTCATGGAGACGGCCCGCCGATGCCTACACATCCACCCGCACCGCTGGACCTGCTGCTATTCCCGACCTGGCTGGTACCCGTCGAACCCGCCGGCGTCGTACTGCGCGAGCATGCGCTCGGCATCAGGGATGGCCGTATCGCCTTCATCGGCCCACGCCGAGAGGCACTGAAGCTGCAGACGACTCAGCGAATGGAACTGCCTGACACCCTGCTTGCCCCTGGCCTTATAAATGCCCACGGGCACGCAGGCATGACCCTGCTGCGCGGTATCGCGGATGACCGGCCACTGCATATATGGCTGCAGCAACATATATGGCCACTCGAGAAGCGCTGGGTCGACGAGGCCTTCGTCCGCGCCGGCACCGAGCTGGCCATTGCCGAACAATTGAAAGGCGGCACGACTTGCTTCTCCAGCATGTATTTCTTCCCTGACGCCATTACCGAGCAGATACATGCGTCAGGCACGCGAGCGCAGATCGCGGTGCCCATCATGGACTTTGCGGTTCCCGGCCTCAGGGATGCCGACGAGGCCATGCGCAAGGCAGTCGCCCTCTACGACGACCTTAAGCATCACCCGCGCCTGAGCGTGTCCTTCGGCCCGCATGCGCCCTACTCGGTCACGGACACGACCCTGGAGCGCCTCGGAATACTGAGCGCGGAAATGGATGTAGGCATGCAGATGCATATGCATGAAACGGCCAGGGAGGTGCTCGAAGCGGAGCATGAGAATGGCGAGCGCCCGCTGGCCCGGCTGGCTCGCCTGCAACTGCTGGGTCCGCGTTTCCAGGCCGTGCATATGGTGCATATGAACGATGCCGACCTCGAATTACTGGTCGAACACAACTGCAGCGTCATCCACTGCCCGGAATCCAACCTCAAGCTGGCCAGCGGCTTCTGCCCCGTCGAGCGACTGTGGGAAGCAGGCGTCAATGTCGCCCTGGGCACCGATGGCGCAGCCAGCAACAATGACCTCGACATGCTCGGCGAGGCCCGCACCGCAGCCCTGCTGGCCAAGGCCGTGGCCGACTCGGCCAGCGCCCTGAGTGCCCACCAGGCCTTGCGCATGTCGACACTCAACGGCGCGCGTGCCCTCGGGCTGGACGAGCAGGTCGGCTCCCTGGAAATCGGCAAGCTTGCCGACCTGGTGGCGTTCGATATGTCCGGCCTGGCGCAGCAACCACTCTATGAACCGGTTTCGCAGTTGATCTACTCGTCGACCCGGGACTGCGTCAAACATGTATGGGTCGCAGGCAGGCAATTAGTGGATAATCGCCAGTTGCTGCGCATGGACGAGCAGAAAATCATCGCCACCGCCCGCCAGTGGGCGGACAGGATCGCAGCAGGGCGTGCCTCATGAGGAAAGAGACCGTGACTCCAGCGGATCATCCTTCGCGGCACCCTGTCAAACCCGTTTTGAAATGGAACAGAGCATGAGCAACGTCGATCACGCCGAAATCGCCAAATTCGAGGCACTTGCCCATCGCTGGTGGGACAAGGACAGCGAATTCAAGCCGCTGCATGAGATCAACCCATTGCGCGTCAACTGGATCGACGAGCGTAGCGGCCTGGCCGGCAAGAAGGTCCTGGATGTCGGCTGCGGAGGAGGCATCCTCAGTGAGTCCATGGCCAGGCGTGGGGCCCGGGTGACCGGCATAGACATGGGCGAAGCCCCTCTCTCGGTAGCCCGCCTGCACTTGCTGGAGTCCGGCCTGGAGGTCGACTACCGGCAGATCACGGCAGAGGACATGGCCGCCGAGGCCGCCGGGCAATTCGATGTGGTCACCTGCCTGGAAATGCTCGAGCACGTCCCCGATCCGTCCTCGATCATCCGCGCCTGCCACGCGCTGGTGAAGCCTGGCGGCCAGGTGTTCTTCTCGACGATCAACCGCAACCTGAAAGCCTATGCGATGGCGATCATCGGTGCCGAATACCTGCTGCAACTGCTGCCCCGCGGCACCCACGACTACAAGAAATTCATCCGCCCTTCCGAACTGGGCTTCTGGTGCCGCGAGGCCGGCCTGGACGTAAAGGATATCGTCGGGCTGACCTACAACCCGTTGAGCAAGGAATACAAGTTGACCGATAACGCCGACGTCAACTACATGATCCAGACACACAAGGAGGCCTGATGCGCCTGCGCGCCATTCTGTTCGACATGGACGGCACCCTGCTGGACACCGCCCCGGACTTCATCGCCGTCATCCAGGCCATGCGTAGCGCCCGCGGCCTGCCCCCGGTCACCGAGCAAAGCGTGCGTGACGTGGTATCCGGAGGTGCGAGGGCCATGGTGCTCGAGGCCTTCGATGTCGATCCGCTGTCCGAGCAGTTCGAAATATTGCGCCTCGAATTCCTCGCACGTTATCAAGAACACTGCGCCGTATATTCGCACCTCTACCAAGGCATGCCGGAACTGCTGGCCGATATCGAGAAAGCCAGGCTGATCTGGGGCGTGGTGACCAACAAGCCGGTATGCTTCGCCGAGCCGATCATGCAGCGCCTGGGGCTGGCCGAACGCTCTTCCATCCTGATCTGCCCCGATCATGTCCGCCGCAGCAAGCCGGACCCGGAACCCATGCTGCTGGCCTGTGAACGGCTTGGCCTGGAACCGGCCAGCGTATTGTTCGTCGGCGATGACATGCGCGATATAGAGTCCGGGCAGGCCGCCGGGACACGCACCGCCGCCGTCCGCTACGGCTATATCCACCCGCAGGACAATCCGAACAACTGGGGCGCGGATATCGTGGTGGACAGCCCGTTCGAGTTGCGCTCGCTGCTGGATCGCGCCCTCTGCTCGTGCTGAGCTCACCCCGCCCTTCATATATAGAGGTTCATGATGTTCGACTATTCTGCGCCCAACGATCTGCTCGAGGGCCGCATCATCCTGGTGACCGGTGCCGGGCGCGGGATCGGCGAGTCGGTAGCCAAGGCCTATGCCGCCCATGGCGCCACCGTACTGCTATTGGGCAAGAACGAGGAAAACCTCAACCGCGTCTATGACGAGATCGAGGCGGCTGGCTACCCGCAGGCCGCAGTGATTCCCTTCAACCTGGAAACTGCCCTGCCCCACCAGTACGACGAACTCGCCGCCACCCTGGAAGGGGAATTCGGCAGGCTCGACGGCCTGCTGCACAATGCATCCATCATCGGCCCGCGCACACCCCTGGAACAGCTTTCCGGCGATAACTTCATGCGCGTGATGCAGGTGAACGTGAATGCCATGTTCATACTGACCAGCACGTTGCTGCCCCTGCTGAAACTCTCGGACAGTGCTTCGGTGATCTTCACCTCCAGCAGTGTCGGCCGCAAGGGGCGCGCCTACTGGGGCGCCTATGCCGTATCGAAATTCGCCACCGAAGGGTTGATGCAGGTTCTCGCCGACGAAGTGGACGATACGCTGCCCATACGCGCCAATAGCGTCAACCCCGGCGCCACACGTACCGATATGCGCGCCAAGGCCTACCCCGGCGAAAACCCGGCAAGCAACCCACACCCGGACGAGATCACGCCGATCTACCTCTACCTGATGGGAAGGGACAGCGCAGGCGTCAATGGAAAGGCGCTTGACGCAAGAAACGGAAGCCCTCTCTGAAAGTGCCGTTTTTCCGGCACAGCCATGCAGGCAAGAATGTCAAAACGGCAGCACCTTGCCTCATGTCTGGCGAAAAATTGCCACTTTCATCCACAAAAAATCATAAGCCAATGATTCAAAAGGATTTATAAAAACTGGCATCAAATTCGCTTAGCCCTTGTCATTCAGTGTAATCGCATCAGGGGCATTGGCCATGCTGACACTCTCGTCCAAGAGCACTACCGTCAATTTCAATACGCTCCGCCCGAAGCCCTTCGGCCTGTCCCCACTCAAGCACAACCGTCATGACGCCAGGAACCTGGATGACCTCCAGCACCTGCTGACCCAGCACCTGCAGACCAGCCTGGAAGTGGACCGTCTGTTCGGGTACTTCTTCGCGGATATCACCGGCCTCATCGCTCTCAGCGGGCTGAGCTACAGTCACGAAAAAACCGACCTGCACCTGCAACTCGGCTCGACGGCAGCCAATAGCTGCACGTTCCCGCTGATCCATGAATTCGAATCGCTTGGAATATTGACGCTGTACCAGGAGCAGCCTTTTACCCTGCAAAAGCAGATGCTGCTGGAAAACCTGGTCGATACGCTGCGCTTTCCATTGCGTAACGCGCTGCTTTATCGCAGCGCCGTCCAGGCATCTCTGAAAGACCCACTGACGGGTACAGGCAACAGGGCGGCCCTGCAGCAGAGCATACAGCGTGAAACGGAACTGGCCCGCCGTTACGGCCAGCCGCTGTCACTGATCATGCTGGACATGGATCACTTCAAGCGACTCAACGACGAGCATGGCCACGATGCCGGCGACCAGGCCCTGAAAAGCGTGGCCAGGCTGCTCAAGGCGCAGTTGCGCAACGTCGACATGGTCTTTCGTTTCGGTGGCGAAGAGTTCCTCCTGCTGCTCGCCAATACCCCCGCCAGCGCAGCCGTACAAGTCGGTGAACGGGTCCGCCGGGCAATAGAAACCACCCCGCTGGAGCTGCGTTCGACGAGCGTCCGGCTATCCGCCAGCCTTGGCTGCGCGGTCTACCGCCCCGGCGAATCGAGCGATGCCCTGCTGCAACGGGCCGATGCCGCGCTGTACCGCGCCAAGCAGGCGGGACGCAACCAGATGCAACTGGCCGTCTGAACATCAATCGCCGCCATGCCGTGCCGGCCATAGCAGAGTGAAGCGGGCGCCGCCCAGGTCCGCCCGCCCTACCTGTACACGACCGCCATGCCAGTAGATCACCCGGCGCACGATGGACAGCCCCAGGCCATGCCCGCCGGAGTCCCGTGTACGGCTGTCATCCAGCCGTAAGAAGGGCGTGAAGATCTTTTCCTGGTCAGCTTCCGGCACACCCGGGCCATCGTCTTCCACTTCCAGGCCCGCCCGGCCATCCTCATGAAAGAAACGCACCTGCACACGGGACTTGGCGTGGCGCATAGCGTTGCTCACCAGATTGATCAGGGCGCGGCGCAAATAACGTGGTTCCGCGTCGACCATCGCCTCTGCGTGACAGGGGCCGCGCAGCAGCTCGACCTCCGGGCGCAATGGCGCCAGTTCGGCAATGACCTGATCGATCAGCGCATCGAGCGCGACAGGCGTGAAATTCAGCGAAGGCGCACCTTTACCCAGGCGTATGTAGACCAGCATCTCGTCGAGCAACTGGTCGAGCTCCTCCAGGTCGGTATCCATGCCTTGCAGGTAACGGGCCCTGGCCTCGTCAGACGCCGCCTCGCAGCTCATTTCCAGACCGAAACGCAAGCGCGCGACCGGTGTACGCAACTCATGCGCCACAGCGCTGACCATTTCCCCCTGGATCGCCAGCAGACGCTGGAGGCGCCCTGCCATATGGTTGAAAGCCGCGGAAAGACGGCCGACCGAGTCGCTGCCGGAGTCCGGCACTCGGACATCCAACTGGCCACCGGCAATATGACTGGCCGCCTGCTCCAGCTCGAGCAGACGGCGCTCGAGCGGCCGCACCAGCAGATAGAGTGTCAGGCCGATCAGCGTCAGCCCCAGGGCCGCGATCAGCAACAACAACTGCGGGGGATAGAGGCTCATCCGATAAAGCGGACCGAGTTGCAGCACCCAGGTAGACCCGGGGACGATATCCAGCACCCGCAACGCCTCACCGTGGCCATCCTGCAGGACCAGCGTATCGCCCTCATCGAGATGCTGCCGCTGCTCCCGATCCAGGTTCACGGCCTCGATGGCGAGCAGGCGCATATCGAAGCCGAACTGCAACCGCCTGGCGAGTTCCGCCAACCGCTCCGGCTGCTCATCCGCCGGGTAGCGGACCAGCCCGGCGACCAGCAGATGGCTGGTCATCCGCGCCAGTTGCTCGCCTATCTGCTCCATTTCACCCTCCAGCAGCAGGCGTTCATCGGCACTGACCAGGCTGTACAAGGTGAACGACCCTGGACGTACCTGCCGGACCAGTACCTGGTCGCGCAGCAGGCGACTCTCCAGCCGGGGTTCGAGGTGAGCGTCCCTGAATGTGCGCACGCGCAGCACCGCGCCCAGCTCACGCCCCCAATCACTGGTGGCCTGCCGCCGCTGCACGATCGTCATATCCTGCAGCGCTTGCGCCATCATCCTGAAGGTGCCCCCGGCCATGGCTTCGCGATGCCGATCGACGCGCTCCTCGTTGAGCCAGTGCAGGCTGCCGGCCCCCAGCAGCCCCACCAATACCAGGACGGCGAGCGTGCCTCCATAGATGCGCAGGAAGATCGAGTTCACAGGGCCTCGGCAGCCGCCGCGACAAACAGGTAGCCCTTGCCGCGTACAGTCTTGATCAACCTGGGGTGTTCGGGATCATCGCCGATCTTGGGGCGAATGCGCGAAATACGCACATCAATGGAGCGGTCCTGGCCGTCATACTCGATACCGCGCAACTGGGCGAATATCTCCTCGCGCGAGAGCACCCGCCCCGCATTGGACACCAGCAGCCACAACAGATCGAATTCGGCGCCGGTCAGCTCGATCGTATCGCCATTCAGGCTGGCCTCCCGTAGCCTGCTGTCCACGGCCAGGGGGCCGAACCGCAGGCACTGCGGCAGCGTATCATCCAGCCTCCGCAGCAAAGCCCGGATGCGCGCCAGCAGCACTCGCGGACGTACGGGCTTGCAGACATAGTCATCGGCACCGCTTTCCAGCCCAATCACCTGATCCTCGTCGTCGGCACGGGCCGTCAGCATAAGAATCGGCCCCTGATAATGCTCACGCACCCGACGACAGACGGAGATGCCATCAAGACCCGGCAGCATCAGGTCGAGGACGACAAGGTCCGGGCGCTCCCTGGTGATCCGCTCGACAGCCTGCCCGCCATCGACCTCGATCGACGCAGAGAAGCCATTACCCCTCAGGTATTCCCGGGTCAGGGCAGCCAACCGCCGATCATCCTCGACGATGAGCACTTTCCACTTCTCCTGCTCCATTGCGCGCCTCTCTATGCCGGCCATGCCCGATATCCGCATGCGAACACCTGCATGCGACCGCAGCATTGTCGCCCATGCCGCCCCCCGGCCGCGACTGTCGATACCCCATGAACGCAAACACAACATATAGTGTTTTGCCATCATGGCGAAAAACCCTTTCCACTACCCTGAATCCGCTCGATCCCGATCATGCCCGGCAAAGCCCGAGGTAACGCGGCCTGTACTGCGCCGGGGAGAAAAAACCCACAATCGGCCCACAACTTATCCATAACTTATCCACAGGCGGACGCCTTGCATTCCCTCTCCCGAGCCACTATTGTGTCGCGCCGCGAGCCAAAGACCCCATATATGGGGTGTAAAGCAGACAAGAGACACAATTGGCAAGTAGCAGCCGGGAAATTTTCAGCCATGCGCAAGCCGGCACCTGCAGACCTCGCATTCCCCGGGCCGGCAAGGCCCATTGAGCACGCCCGACTGTCGCAACGACTTTGCGAAACTCTTCGTCGCCAGTAGTGTCACAGAAAAATCAAAAACACTAGATGTTGTGTTTTGCGTCTGATTGGCTATTCTTCCAGACAATCATTTCGAACCTTGCCAAGGTTCGGAAACAGGCCGTTTTGCAGTACCGGTTCAAGGTTCCTCTCCCCTCGCCGCGCCAGAGCGGCGGGCCAGAGAGGTCTCCGCCAGACAGATAGATCAACGAGAGCATTCGGAGCCCCCATGTATAGCGACCCATCCAGAGAAAACCCATTGGCCACCGGCGGCGCGCTGGATGACGTGGCGGCAACCGCCCCCGGCCTGTTGCGTGTCATCAAACGCAACGGCACCGTCGTCGCCTACACCGATGACAAGATCACCGTCGCCATCACCAAGGCTTTTCTCGCGGTGGAGGGGAACAATGCCGCCGCCTCGTCGCGCATCCACGACACCGTGCAGCGCCTGACCGAGCAGGTCACCACCACCTTCAAGCGCCGTATGCCTTCGGGGGGCACCATCCATATCGAGGAAATCCAGGACCAGGTCGAACTGGCCCTGATGCGCGCAGGCGAGCAGAAGGTCGCCCGTGACTACGTGCTCTATCGCGAAGCCCGCACCCAGGAGCGCAAGCGTGCGACCGAGAACACCCAGAACAGCGTTGCCCAGCCGCACCCGAGCATTCGCATCGCGCGTGCCGATGGTTCGGTCACACCGCTGGACATGGCCCGCCTGGCCACCATCATCGCCGACGCCTGCGAAGGCCTGGCCGAGGTCGACGGCGCGCAGATCGAACGCGAAACGCTGAAGAACCTGTATGACGGCGTCGCCGAGAAAGATGTCAATACCGCATTGGTAATGACCGCGCGCACCCTGGTCGAGCGCGAGCCGAACTACAGCTACGTCACCGCACGCCTGCTGATGGATACCCTGCGCGCCGAGGCGCTGTCGTTCCTCAATGTCGCCGGCAGCGCCACCCACCATGAAATGGCCGACCTCTACGGCAAGGCACTGGCCGCCTACGTCGAAGCCGGTGTCGAGTTCGAGCTTCTCGATCCGAAACTCAAGGGCTACGACCTGGCCAGGCTGGGCGCAGCGATCGACCATGAGCGCGACCAGCAGTTCACCTACCTTGGCCTGCAGACCCTGTACGACCGCTACTTCATCCACAAGGACGGCATCCGCTTCGAACTGCCGCAGATTTTCTTCATGCGCGTGGCCATGGGCCTGGCGATCGAGGAAGAACAGAAGGAAGTACGCGCCATCGAGTTCTACAACCTGCTGTCCTCGTTCGACTACATGGCCTCGACGCCGACCCTGTTCAACGCCGGTACTCTGCGCCCGCAGTTGTCTTCGTGCTACCTGACCACGGTTCCGGACGACCTGGGCGGCATCTACGACGCCATCCGCGACAACGCCCTGTTGTCCAAGTTCGCCGGCGGCCTGGGTAACGACTGGACCCCGGTACGCGCCCTCGGCGCCTATATCAAGGGCACCAACGGCAAGTCCCAGGGTGTCGTGCCCTTCCTGAAAGTGGTCAACGACACCGCCGTCGCCGTCAACCAGGGCGGCAAGCGCAAGGGCGCGGTCTGCGCCTACCTGGAAACCTGGCACCTGGATATCGAGGAATTCCTCGAACTGCGCAAGAACACCGGTGACGACCGTCGCCGCACCCATGACATGAACACCGCCAACTGGGTGCCCGACCTGTTCATGAAGCGCGTCTTCGACGACGGCCCCTGGACGCTGTTCTCGCCAAGCGACGTGCCGGACCTGCACGACCTCACCGGCAAGGCCTTCGAGGAGCGCTACGAGTATTACGAAGAGCTGACCAAGTACGGCAAGCTCAAGCTGTTCAAGACCATCGCCGCCAAGGACCTGTGGCGCAAGATGCTCTCGATGCTGTTCGAGACCGGCCACCCGTGGATCACCTTCAAGGACCCGTGCAACCTGCGCAGCCCGCAACAGCACGTCGGCGTTGTACACAGCTCGAACCTGTGCACCGAGATCACCCTGAACACCAACAAGGACGAGATCGCCGTCTGCAACCTGGGTTCGATCAACCTGCCGAACCATATCCGCGACGGCAAGCTGGACACCGCCAAGCTGGAGCGCACCGTGCGCACCGCCGTGCGCATGCTCGACAACGTCATCGACATCAACTACTACAGTGTGCCGCAGGCGCGTAACTCCAATATCAAGCACCGCCCGGTCGGGCTGGGCATCATGGGCTTCCAGGACGCGCTGTACCTGCAGCACATCGCCTATGGCTCCGAGGCGGCCATCGAGTTCGCCGACCATTCCATGGAGGCGGTCAGCTACTACGCGATCCAGGCTTCCTGCGACCTGGCCGACGAGCGTGGCGCCTACCAGACCTTCGAAGGCTCGCTGTGGAGCCAGGGCATCCTGCCGCTCGACTCGCAGCAGATCCTCATCGAGTCGCGTGGCCAGAAATACATCGACGTGGACCTGAACGCCACGCTGGACTGGGCACCAGTGCGCGAACGCGTGAAGAAAGGCATCCGCAACTCGAACATCATGGCCATCGCGCCGACCGCGACCATCGCCAACATCACCGGCGTGTCGCAGTCGATCGAGCCGACCTACCAGAACCTGTACGTGAAATCGAACCTGTCGGGCGAATTCACCGTGATCAACCCCTACCTGGTACGCGACCTCAAGGCCCGCGACCTGTGGGACCCGGTCATGGTCAACGACCTCAAGTACTACGATGGCTCGGTGCAGCAGATCGAACGCATCCCGCAGGACCTGAAGGACATCTACGCCACCGCCTTCGAAGTGGAAACCAAGTGGATCGTCGATGCCGCCAGCCGCCGCCAGAAATGGATCGACCAGGCGCAATCGCTGAACCTCTACATCGCCGGTGCCAGCGGCAAGAAGCTGGACGTGACCTACCGCATGGCCTGGTACCGTGGCCTGAAAACCACCTACTACCTCCGTGCCCTGGCCGCCACCAGCACCGAAAAATCGACCATCAACACCGGCAAACTGAATGCCGTGTCCAGTGGTGGCGACAACGTACAGGCCGCACCGGCCGCTGCCCCCCAGCCGGCCCCCGTGCCCCTGGCCTGCAGCATCGACAACCCGGACTGCGAAGCCTGCCAATAAAGCAGCGGCAAGCCGCAAGCTGGCCGTGATTGCCTGACGTGCCGCGAAAAGCGGGCAGAACATCACTGCTCGCTGCCAATCATCCCTCTTGCAGCTTGAAGCTTGCCGCTTGAAGCTGCTCCTGAAAGGAGCCCCCACCATGCTGAGCTGGGACGAATTCGACAAAGACGAAGAAACCGTTGCGGTCGCTGCCAAGGCGCAGCCCACCGCCACAGAAACCGAACGGCACGACGAACAGGCTGCCGGCTCCGTGCAGGAAGCCCGCGCTGTCGCCGCCGATGACTCGGACGCCGTGGCCCGCGCCAAGGCCGCACTGAACGAGCTGGATATCCAGGAAGGCCTGGACGAGCTGGAGGGCGAGTCCGCCCGCGTGCAGGTCGGCGACAAGCAGATGATCAACGCCCGCGCCGACCTCAACCAACTGGTGCCCTTCAAGTACGAATGGGCCTGGCAGAAGTACCTGGACGGCTGCGCCAACCACTGGATGCCGCAGGAAGTGAACATGACGGCGGACATCGCGCTGTGGAAGAGCGCCGATGGCCTGACCGAGGACGAGCGCCGCATCGTCAAGCGCAACCTCGGCTTCTTCTCCACCGCCGACTCGCTGGTGGCCAACAACCTGGTGCTGGCGGTCTACCGCCTGATCACCAACCCCGAGTGCCGCCAGTACATCCTGCGCCAGGCCTTCGAGGAAGCCATCCACACCCACGCCTACCAGTACTGCATCGAATCGCTGGGCATGGACGAAGGCGAGATCTTCAACATGTACCACGAGATCCCCAGCGTCGCGAAAAAAGCCTCCTGGGGCCTCAAGTACACCCGCTCCATCTCCGACCCCAAGTTCGAGACCGGCACGCCCGACACCGACCGCCAGTTCCTGCGCAACCTGATCGCCTACTACTGCGTACTGGAGGGCATCTTCTTCTATTGCGGTTTCACCCAGATCCTCTCCATGGGCCGCCGCAACAAGATGACCGGCACCGCCGAGCAGTTCCAGTACATCCTGCGCGACGAATCCATGCACTTGAACTTCGGCATCGACATGATCAACCAGATCAAGATCGAGAACCCGCACCTGTGGGATGCGCAGATGAAGGACGACGCCACGCAGATGATCCTGCAGGGCACCCAGCTGGAAATCGAATACGCTCGCGACACCATGCCCCGTGGCGTACTGGGCATGAACGCATCGATGATGGAGGACTACCTCAAGTTCATCGCCAACCGCCGCCTGACGCAGATCGGCCTCAAGGAAGAATACCCGGGCACCACCAACCCCTTCCCGTGGATGAGCGAGATCATGGACCTGAAGAAGGAAAAGAACTTCTTCGAGACCCGTGTGATCGAGTACCAGACCGGCGGGGCGTTGAGCTGGGATTGACCGGAAATCACGACAGGAACCCCGCCGCCAGGCGGGGTTTTCGTATAAGGACAGTCGGCGACAAGCCCGTCACGCCTCGGCTCGAATGTAGGCATGTACTCCGGTGCTCTGCCGCAGGGCGCCGCCAGGGATAGCGGCGCAGCCTACGCAAGACCGCCACCATTATCTTCCGCGACACTCGATCATTGACACGACACCAGGTCTATCGGCATTTCGTCGCGACCGTGCCGGAGCCAGTGATGGACCGTGCTTTTGCCTGCGACCTGCGGTTGCTCATTGCTCCTTGGCGGCCTGCGGGAAGCGCCTGGCCGAATACACGCCCAGCGCCAACCCGCCCAGCGCCAGCACGCCGCCGACGATGCCGATATAGGGCAGCCCCAGGTGAGTGCTGACCAGGCTGCCGAGCAGCGCACCACCACCGATGCCAATGTTGTAGATGCCGGAGAACATCGCCATGGCGACATCGGTGGCGTCCGAGGCCAGCGACAACACCTTGTACTGCATGGCCAGCCCGAAGCACATGATGGCGATGCCCCAGACCACGCTCAGAGAGCCGATCAGCGAGAAATGCCCGGCCGTTGTCAGCAGCAGCAACAGGCACAGCGCCAGGGCCGAGATCGCGATGAGCGCGAAGCCGTTGGGGAAGCGTCCGCTGTAACGGCTGAACAGCAGCGATCCCAGCACACCGGCACCGCCGAACAGCAACAGCAGGATGGTGGTTCGGTGGCCATCCAGTTGCGCCACGGTGACCGAGAAAGGTTCGATATAGCTGTAGGCGGTGAACTGCGCGGTGATGACCAGGGCCGTCAACACATACAGCGACACCAGCGCCGGTCGCCGGAACAGCACCGGCAGGCTTTTCAGCGATCCTGAATTCTGGCTCGGCAACAGTGGCAGCGTCCTGCTCAGGATAAAGACGGTCACGCTGGCAAGCAGCGCAATCGCCATGAAGGTGATACGCCAGCCCAGGCTTTCGCCGACCACCCGGCCCAGCGGGATACCCAGCACCATGGCCAGCGTGGTGCCGGTCGCCAGCAGGCCCAGCGCCTGTGCCTGCCGCCCCGCAGGCGCCACGCGCACGGCCAGGGAAGCGGTGATCGCCCAGAACACCGCATGCGCAAAGGCTATACCGATACGGCTCACTACCAGTGTGGTGAAGCTCCAGGCGATGCTGGACAGCACATGGCTGGCAATGAACAACAGGAACACCACCATCAGCAGCCTGCGCCGTTCGATATTGCGCGTCAGCAGCATCATCGGCAGCGAGGCCAGCGCCACCACCCAGGCATAGATCGTCAGCATCAGGCCGACATGCGCCACTGGCATGTCGAAACTGCCGCCGATATCGCTCAGTAGCGCCACCGGCACGAATTCCGTGGTGTTGAAAATAAAGGCGGCCAGCGCCAGCGCGATAACGCCGAGCCAACTGCCACCCTGGGCATTCGTGGTCGTACTCATGAGGGAGATTCTCGAATGGCGAGCAGCCATTTCACCCACGGGTAAACAGCGGCACGCTGACACGGTCAAGGACAGCTCAGTCCAGGCAGAGAGCCAGGAAGATCATTGGAGGAACTGGAATGGCGCGGATTCTACGCCGCATACCTGACAGTCACAACGGCAGACGCACGCCGCGGGGCATGCATGGCTTTCATGGGTACGCAATGACGGCGGCCAGTGGCCGACGCCAGGCTGGAAGCAGTTGGCACGCACGGTAGCACCCTACGGCAAGTCCACCAGTTGCCGGTTGATCCGCTCCAGGCTGGCGGCCAGGCGCTGCTCCTGCTGAATCAGGGGAACACAGAGGTTCAGCGCCGTCATCACCAGCAACTCCTGGTGGCTGGCATGGGGAAACCGCTGCTGGCTCTCCTGCACACGTACTTGCAGCAATTGCATGGCCTGCGCCAGGACAACCTCTTCCTCGGCGCAGGCACGGATCGAATAGTCGCGCCCGAGAATATTCAGTACGCGGACATCGCTCATGCCACCTCACCGACCCCTGCACGCTGGAGCAGCGCCTGCAGGCGTGCGAGCGTGGCGCCCTGCCTTTCCTCCTGTTCGAGCGCAGCCAGTTGCAGGTTGTCGTTTTCCTCTCGGGCCTGCCGCAACTGCTGCTCGAGCTCGGAGCATTGGCTACGCAGGGCCTCGTTCTGTTCCAGCAATTGGGAAACGACGTGTTCAAGCTGGGCAAGGGTTGTTTCGAACATGGGGCGGTATCTTGATTCCGATGAAGGGCGCCAAGCATAAGGAATGCAGGACGCCCGCGCCACCCAAGGCATCGCGCAATGCCGTTATTCACCCGGCAAGGTGCTTCGATAAAAGCGCTGGAGGCTGGAAAGCTGGACGAGAAACACCGGTCGCCACGCTCTTTCGTCCAGCCCCGAGCCCTCCAGCCCTGCTTTCGACTGCTTGCCGTGCATGGCGCGATCGCCCTGCCCGCATCGCCGGCACCGTTTGACTGGGCGCATGATTCGGGTAGGCTCGTCGGCTTTATCGAGAGGAGTAAACACCATGGCCAAAGCCACCGCCCGCCACATCCTGGTCGACACCGAAGCCAAGTGCAACGAACTGAAAGCCGCCATCGAGGCGGGTGCCGACTTCGCCCAGGTCGCCAAGGACAACTCCACCTGCCCCTCCAGCCGCCAGGGCGGCGACCTTGGCTCGTTCGGCCCGGGGCAGATGGTTCGCGAGTTCGACACCGTGGTATTCAGCGCCCCGCTGAATACCGTGCAGGGTCCGGTCAAGACCCAGTTCGGCTATCACCTGCTGGAAGTGACCAGCCGCCAGGACTGACTCGCCCGGCAAGGCAGCGGCCATGTCGCGCATGGCCGCTCGCGTTTAGGGTCTGCTGAAAACGACCGGCTTGCGCATCACTCGCCGATTCGCCGCACCAGGCGCTCCTGCAGGGCCTGGAGCTGCGCCGGCTCGGCCTTGCCCGCGGCATGCGCGCCCAGGCCCGCATCATCGAAACGGGGAATGATGTGGAAATGCAGATGGAACACCGTCTGCCCGGCCGCAGCGCCATTGAACTGCGCCACCTGTATGCCGTCCGGCTGCAGCTCGTCGGCCAGCGCCCTGGCCAGTTTCTGCGCGACCAGTGTCAGTTTCGTCAGGTTCTGCGCATCGACCTCCAGCAGATTGCGCGCCTTGCCCCGCTTGGGGATCACCAGCGTATGCCCGAAGGACTGTGGGAACAGGTCGAGGAACGCCAGCACATCGTCATCCTCGTAGACCTTGTAGCAGGAGGCTTCGCCACGGATGATCTTGGCGAAAATATTCTGATCGTCGTAGGCACCGTATAGGCTCATATGAATTCCCGAATGGATTGAACACCGGGAGAACATACCGCGTCCGCTGGCAAACGACAAAAGCGCCCGGCGCTCTCGATCGGCAGGAAGTGCTTCCGAGTCTTTTCCAATACAACACGCTTTCGCGCTGGGAACACGTCACTCACTCGCAGTGATGGATTGAGGAGCATGGCGACGATACCCATCGGCCCCCAGGATGAGAGGTATAGCTACGTGTTCTGCCGGGACACATTGGTACGCTCGGATCACCCTGCGGTTTCAATAGCGAACGTCGATATCCGTGGTGGTTTCCGGCCCGCTCACGTCGAACGCACTGGCCTCGAACTTTGGCGGGCCCATGACCCTGGGGTTGTTCGAGAGGCCGTAGCCTTCGCGGGGGAACATGCCAAGGCGCAGGTTGAGTTTCCCGTCGGCATTCTCGTCGTGGTAGACCATCAGTGCATAGCGCCCCGGCGCCAGCCCATCGAAATGAATCACCGCATCGCCTTCGACGGCACTGACCTGGCGCACGGCAACGGCCCGGGCCTCCTTGCGGAAGCTGTCGGGGTCGTTGTACAGGCTGGCCCGCACGCTCCCCCGCTCATGCTGCAGGCCGTGCACGACCACACTGAGGCGTACGTCCTCGGCAAAGACCGGGCCACTGGCGAACAGCGCCGGCAACAGTAATGCAACGATCGCTTTCATGGTTTCCCTTGCATGCGGTTCCCGCGAGACCATTCGGGTATCGGCGCGGGTATCGGCTCAACGCATCTTCTTGATGATGCCCAGCAACTCGGTAATGGCCTCTTCGCCGCCATCCTCGAGGATCGCCTGGCGCACGCAACCATTGGCATGGTCGGCGAGCAACTGGCTGGCCACCGCATCCAGGGCCGAGCGCACGGCGGAAACCTGGGTGAGGATATCCACGCAATAGCGATCCTTCTCGATCATCTGCGCGATACCGTTGACCTGCCCGCCGATGCGGCTCAGGCGATTGAGCAGCGCCTTCTTGCGTGGCTGCACCACGCTCTTGCCGTCGACCGTGGCGGTATCGGGCTCGCAGTGCGCACAGCGCGGCGCTTCAGGGGCGGGGGCGGCAACCTGGGCTTTACGGGATTTTCTCTGGACACTCATCGGGCAGGCACATCGTTATGGGACCGCGAGTGTAGCAAAGCACGCTCGCAATCCCTATGGCACCGGGCTCAGGAAACGACGTCGAAGCCCAGGTCCTCGACGGTTTCACGGAAGCTTCATCGTACTGCACGGTGACGGCACCGCTTTCCAGCACCACCTCGGTAGCGCTGACGCCTTCGAGCGCTTCGAGCGCACGCTTGACCTTGCCGGAGCAGCCGCCGCAGGACATGCCCTGAACCGCAAAAGTAATGGATGACATGGATGTTCTCCTGTTCGGACTAACGTTTATGGGTGGAAAGCGAGCGGATAGCCGGCTTCCATTTGCGTAACAACAGCGAATTGCTCAGTACCGACACCGAACTAAGCGCCATGGCCGCCCCGGCAACCACCGGATTGAGCAGCCCGAACGCCGCCAGGGGAATGCCCAGCACGTTATAGATGAAGGCGAAGAACAGGTTCTGCCTGACCTTGCCCAGGGTCGCCCGGGACAGGTCGATGGCATCCAGCAGGCTGGCCAACTGGCTTCTCATCAACACCACGTCGGCAGTATCCAGGGCGATATCGGAGCCGGCGCCAATGGCGAAGCCGATATCGGCGGCGGCCAGCGCCGGAGCATCGTTGATGCCATCGCCGAGCATGCCGACCAGGCCATCGCGCGACTTGAGCCGCTCGACCTCCTCGGCCTTGTGCTGCGGCAGCACACCGGCGATGAAATCGTCCACCCGCACCTGCGCCGCCACCACGGCGGCCACCCGCGGGCTGTCGCCGGTCAGCATGATCACGCGCACGCCACGCGCCTGCAACGCCGCCACGGTGGAGGCGGCATCCGCGCGCAACCGGTCGGCGAAACCGATATACCCCTGCAGGGTTCCGCCCATGGCAATGCCGATGGCGGTCTTGCCGCTGTTCTCCAGGGCTTCCATGTGCGCCTGGTCGAAGGCAACGCCTTCTTCCGCCAGGAACCGCGGCGAACCGAGCAGCGCCGTTTGCCCCTCGACCGTGGCACTCAGGCCACGCCCCGGCTGCGCCTGGAAATCGCTGACGGCCACCGCCTCCACCGAGAGGCTGTTGGCATGTTCCACCAGCGCCCGCGCCAGCGGATGCTCGGAGTCGCGCTCCAGGCCCAGGGCCAGCGCCAGCAGGCGTGCCTGCGACACGCCCGCCACCGGCAGCAGGTCGCTGACCGAGGGCCGGCCCTCGGTCAGGGTGCCGGTCTTGTCCACCACCAGTGTCCGCAGTTGCTGGGCGCGCTCCAGCGCGTCGGCATTGCGGAACAGGATGCCATTGCGCGCGCCCTGGCCGGTACCGACCATGATCGCCGTCGGCGTGGCCAGGCCCAGTGCGCAAGGGCAGGCGATCACCAGCACCGCCACCGCGCTGACCAGGCTGAGGGTGAACTGCCCGGTCAGCCACCAGCCGAGCAGCAGCGTCGACACACTGATGGCGACCACCACCGGCACGAATACCGCGGAAACCTTGTCCGCCAGGCGCTGCACGCTGGCCTTGGAGCCCTGGGCCTGCTCCACCAGGCGCACGATGCGCGCCAGCGCGGTATCGCTGCCGACACCGCTGGCTTGCACACGCAGGGCGCCATTGTGGTTGAGGGTGGCGGCGAATACCTTGTCGCCCTCACCCTTGAGTACCGGCACGCTCTCGCCGGTCAGCATCGACTCGTTGATCTCGGAAACACCTTCCAGCACCACGCCATCCAGCGGGATGCTCTCGCCGGGACGCACCACGAACACATCGCCGACCCGCAGGCTGGCCACGGCGCGGTCCTGCAACTGGCCATCGACCTCGACGTGCGCGACCTGCGGCTGCAGCCCGAGCAGCCCCTCGATGGCCGCTCCGGTCTTGGCCTTGGCCCGTGCCTCGAGCAGCTTGCCCAGCAGCACCAGGGTGATGATCGCCGCGCTGGCCTCGAAGTACACATGGCCATGATGGTCGCCCGACAGCACCACCACTGCGCTGTACAGGTAGGCCACGCTGGTGCCCAGGGCGACCAGCACGTCCATGTTGGCCGAACCGCCGCGCAGGGCGTTCCAGGCGTTCCGGTAGAAATGCCGGCCACACCAGAACTGCACCGGCGTCGCCAACGCCCACTGCAGCCAACGCGGGATGACCTCGTGGTAACCCATGAACATACCGATCATCTCGGCCATCAGCGGCAGGGTGAAGAGTGCCGCCAGGCCGAATTGCCAGCGCATGCCGCGCCATTCTTCCTGCTTGCGGCGCTTGGCGGCCTCACGGGCTGCTTCATCCACCACACTGGCGGAAAAGCCGGCCTTTTCGATACGCGCCAGCAGGCTGTCGACATCGGCCAGGCCCGGCTGGTACTCGACGTGGGCACGTTCGGCGGCGAAGTTGACCGTTGCCGAAACCCCTTCCAGGGCATTCAGCACTTTTTCTATGCGCCCCGCACATGCCGCGCAGCTCATGCCGGCAAGGGCCAGCTCGACCTGTTCGGGCGCCACCTCGTAGCCGCTCTTGCGTACCGCTGCGATTACCGCCCCGGGCTGCGTGCGTCCATCGGTCAGCTCGACCTGGGCCTTTTCAGTGGCAAAATTGACATTGGCCACTGTGCCCGGCAGGCGGTTCAACACACGTTCGATACGGCTGGCGCAGGCGGCACAGCTCATGCCGGTAATGGGAAAACTGATGACTCTTGGATGCTGAGAAGACATGCGGACGCTTCCGTTGACTGACCCGCCGATCATACCCTTGAAGGGTATTTTTTAAATACCCACATAGGGTATATAAAATTTTTACCCACATGACATTTAAATAAAAACCAATGAATTCATATATTTATATATCCATAGAATCTTTATGCCATTGAATATGTCGAAATAATCTTTTAATAACTTTTTTTCGTCCTCCTACCATCCATGCCACTGACCAGCCACAGAATCTGGCGGAAGTGCTCACTTTCATCTTTCTCGGATTCATTCCCGTGGGGGGAAATCATGTGCAAGACTCACTCTAAATCCTATACCCATACCCGGTATAGAAAATTCTCCAGGGCACTCGGCCTCGGCGTCCTGTTCGGCCTCTCCGCACCGCTGCTGGCGAACGAAGACAACCCCGAAGCGACCTCGACCGAACTGAAAACCATCACCGTATGGGGCCAGGCGCCCACCGAAGATACCGACGCCTATGTGGCCAAGAAGACCACCATCGCCAGTAAGCTGCCGCTGGCGCCCAAGGAAATACCCCAGTCGGTCAGCGTCATTACACGCCAGCGTATCGAAGACCAGAACCTCAATACCCTGGAAGACGCGCTGCGCCAGGCACCGGGCGTCACGGTGATCCCCAACGACACCGTGCAGAGCCAGTTCCTGTCACGCGGCTACGGCCTCAACGTCAGCATCGACGGCGTCCCCAGCACCAACGGCCTGAGTGGCGCGGAGCAGTTCGACCTGGCGGTCTACGATCGCGTAGAGGTGCTGCGCGGCCCAGCCGGCGCGCTGCAGGGCAGCGGCGACCTGGGCGGCACGGTCAACGTGGTGACCAAGAAGCCGCGCGAGCAATTCGGTCTCAATGGCTCGGTCAGCGCCGGCAGTTGGGACAACTATCGTGGCGAGTTGGACATTACCGGCCCATTGAACGCCGACGGTAGCCTGCGTGGCCGTTTCGTCGGCGTCGGCCAGGATCGCGACTTTTTCTACGACCGGACTCACCAGCGCAAATGGGTCGGCTATGGGGTGCTGGAATTCGACCTGAACGACGACCTTACCCTGTCGCTGACCCATATCAACCAGGACAACGACACCGATGTACCCTTCTTCGGCCTGCCTGTCAGCGCACCTGGCGGTACCGCCGGCAGGCTGCTGGACGTATCACGATCGACCAACCACCTCGCAGACTGGAGCTACAATCGTTCGCGCACCAAGGAAACCGTACTGGCCGCCGAACAGCGCTTCGCCAATGACTGGAGCCTAACCACCAAACTGCGTTACCTGACCCTGGACAGTAGCTGGAGAGACGCGGTTCCGCGTGGCACAGGTGTCAACACCGATGACTACACCTTCGAATATCGCTTCCTGCGCGACTACGATGGTGTCTACCGTCGCCGCGCTGCCGATATCTACGCTTCAGGACCATTCCAGTTGTTCGGCCGCGAGCACCGGGCGCTGATCGGCTACAACTACGAGGACTATCGTGATCGCTATAACATGGTCAACCGAACGACTACCTCTGCTACCGGCATAGACCTGTTCAACCCGGTATTTGCCGAACCTGACCTGCCGCACACCTCAGGCTTCGAGAGCCGCACCGAGCAGAGTGGATTGTATGGGCAGACCCGTCTGCGGCTGCTGGACCCACTGACCCTGGTACTGGGTGGGAGACTCAGCGACTACGAGTACAAGAGCCGCAATCGAGCGCCCTCAACCCCCAGCGACTGGAGCAATGGAGAGGATGCCAGTGACGAATTCACACCCTATGGCGGCCTGGTCTACGAACTGACCCGGCATGTATCGCTGTACACCAGTTACTCGGACATCTTTATTCCCCAGGATTATCAGAAAGCCGACGGCGGCACTCTGGATCCGCGGGTTGGCAAACAATACGAAATCGGCATCAAGACCAGTTGGCTCGACGACACCTTGAGCGCCTCGCTGGCCACCTTCCGTATCCGTGACGAAAACCGCCCAATGGAGGACCCGAACGACGACCTCTACTACATCGCCGCAGGCGAAGTGGAAAGCCGTGGTTGGGAGCTGGAGGTCACCGGCCGGCCACTGCCGGGCTGGGATATCAGTGCCGGCTACACCCGCCTGAAGACCCGTTACCTCAGCGACGACGACAACGCCGGGCTGTTCAGCCATGCCTCGCCCAAGCACAGTTTCAAGCTGTGGAGCCACTACCGCTTCCAGGATGGCCTGTTGAAGGGGCTGGCACTGGGCGGTGGCCTGGCGGCCACCAGTTCCTACGGCAGCGACCGTTACGCCTCGGATCGCGAACAGAGCGGCTACGCCCTCGTCAGCGCGGCGGCCAGCTATGAGTTGAACGAGCACCTGACCCTGGCACTGAACGGTGAAAACCTCACCGACCGCAAGTACTACGCCAGTCTTGGCAACAATACCTATAACACCTATGGAGATCCTCGCAACTTCACGCTGTCGCTACGCCTGAAGTATTGAGTAGAAGCTGCCGCGCCATAAGTGGGGAGATCGGTTCCCTTCTCCCGCAAGGCTACGGTGTTCACGCACTTTCCGGCTTGCGACACAGCCCACCCTCTCCGCTCGTGGGCTAACGTATGCACACATCTACACCTTGTCCTGGCGTTCCTGTTGTCACGAACCATGGTGACAATGGAAAGAGCCGTCGACGCGGTACCGAACCATTCGTAGGGCTTGCGGTTTCGCTGGCTCTTTCCCACAGGCGCTGCTGAAGGTGGCTGTGCTGATGCCAGGTGGCGGGACGGGGCCTTCGCCGCCAGGGATGGCGGCGAAGAGCTACAGGGAGGTATTCACGCGTGCCCCGTCCCGCCACCTGGCATTCGCACAGGAACGCTGATCCCGAGGGGCGAAGAGGTGTGCACACCGTAGCCCGCCAGGGGAGAAAGAGCACAGCAAGCCTATGCACAAACCGGTGCGTTGCCTGATTCCCCAGACCTCCATCCGTCCATTGACCCGAAACCCACCATGAAAACCACACCTTCCCCCTGGCAACTGATACGCCCCTACTGGTCATCGGAAGAAAAATGGCGGGCCTGGGGACTGCTGGCCCTGATCATCGTCCTCGACCTCGGCACGGTCTATTGCGCCGTGCAGATCAGCACCTGGCAGAAGAATTTCTTCGACGCGCTCTCCGAATACCAGCGGGAACTCATTTCACCCTTGATGTGGCGCCTGGCCGGGCTGATCGCCCTGACCACCTTCTGTGCCACCTTCAGCATCTTCTTCCGCCAGTTGCTGGAGATACGCTGGCGCAGCTGGGTCACCGAAGACTACCTGGCGCGCTGGACCCGCAAGCATGCCTACCAGCGTATCGAGTCCGCCAGGCTGGCGGACAACCCCGACCAGCGTATTGCCGAAGACCTCGCACTGATGGCCGGCAAGACCCTGGATCTCGGGCTGGGCCTTCTGAAAAACCTGGTCAACGCCGTATCCTTCGCCGTCATCCTCTGGGGCCTCTCCGGCAGCCTGCCGCTGACCGCCATAGGTCTGGATATCGAGCTGCCCGGTTATATGCTGTGGGCAGCCATCCTCTACGCAGCGCTAGGTTCCTGGCTGATGGAAAAGATCGGCAAGCCCATGGTCGGACTGGACTATCGCCAGCAGCAGTACGAGGCGGACTTCCGCTACCTGCTGGTGCGCATGCGCGAAAATGCGGAACAGATCGCCTTCTACCGCGGAGAAGCCATCGAACACAACCGCCTGCGCAACGCCTTCCATGCCATTCGCCAGAACTGGCGGGGACTGATGACCTACACCAAGCGTGTGGCCTTTACCGAATCGGTATACATCGAGGTGGGCTCGATACTGCCTTACCTGATTTCGATACCGCGCTACTTCGCGAAACAGATCACCATCGGCGGGGTGATGCAGCTCAGCGTCGGTTTCTCGCGCCTGCGTACTGCCCTGTCCTGGTTCCTTTTCAATTACAAGGAACTGGCGCTGCTGCGCTCGGCGCTCCGACGCCTGGGCGAGTTCGATGCGGTGCTGCGCCAGCCGCAGGTCTCCGGTATCCGACTGGTGCAGAGCGAGCACGCCAACCTGCGCACCCACGGCCTGAACCTGCAACGCCCGGACGGCTCGCCGCTCAGCGCCATCGCCGATATCGAGGTACGCCCCGGCGAACGCTGGCTGGTGCGCGGCCCCTCGGGTATCGGCAAATCAACCCTGCTGCGCGCCCTGGCCGGCCTCTGGCCGTACGGCGACGGGCGCATCGAGCTGCCCCGGGGCAGCCAGTTGTTCCTGCCACAGAAAAGCTACCTGCCGCCCGGCAGCCTGAAGGATGCATTGTGCTATCCCGCCGCCGCCGAAACCTTCGATGACGCCCAGTGCGCCCGGGCGCTGGGGCTGGTGCAACTGCCGCAGTACACCAAGCGGCTGCACGAGAGCGATCACTGGGAGAAACGCTTGTCGCCCGGCGAACAGCAGCGGCTGGCCTTCGCCCGCGTACTGCTGCACCGGCCCGACTACCTGTTCCTCGACGAGGCCAGCTCGGCGCTGGATGCGCAGAACGAGGACAACCTTTACCGCCTGCTCGACGAACACCTGCCCGCCAGCACGGTGGTCAGCGTCGCCCATCATGCCAGCCTGGAGCGCTACCACCAGAGGCGGCTGGATATCGGCTGAGGCAGCCAAGCTGCAAGCGTAGTCAGTGTGGAAGACGGCCTGCCCTCCCTGTAAAGCTTCTCCTTTCGGCTTACAGCTTGTGGCTGCCGTCAACTGCCCGCCACGGTCATGCGCTCGATCAGTATCGAACCGCTGCGGATATTGCTGCGTGTCTCGATATCGCTGCCGATCGCGACGATCTGGCGGAACATGTCCCGCAGGTTGCCGGCGATGGTCACTTCCTGCACAGGGAACTGGATTTCGCCGTTCTCCACCCAGTAGCCACCCGCGCCACGGGAATAGTCGCCGGTCACCAGGTTCAGCCCCTGGCCCATCAGTTCGGTGACCAGCAGGCCACGGTCCATGCGCCTGATCAGCGCCGCCTGGTCTTCGTCGCCATGGCTGACGAAGAGGTTGTGTATACCGCCGGCATTGGCGGTACTCGGAAGGCCGAGCTTGCGCCCGGAATAGGTGCCGAGCACATAGCGGGTCAGTTGCCCGTTCTCGACGAAGGACTTGGCATAGGTGGCCAGGCCATCGCTGTCATAGGCGGCGCTGCCCAGGCCTTGGGGGATATGCGGGCGCTCGTCCAGGCTCAGCCACTCGGGAAACAGCGTCTGCCCCAGCGCACCCTCCAGGTAAGAGGACTTGCGATAGAGGTTGCCGCCGGAAATCGCCGACATGAAATGCCCCAGCAAGCCGCTGGCCAGTTCCGACGAGAACAGCACCGGCACTTCGCAGGTCGGCACCGGGCGGGCGCCCAGACGGCGTACGGAGCGCTCGGCGGCACGTCGGCCGATCAGTTCGGGAGCGGCCAGGGCACTGCCGATACGGCTGACATCGTAGTCATAGTCACGCTGCATCTGGCCGTCGGTCTCGGCGATCATCACGCAGCTCAGGCTGTGCCGGGTACTGGCATGGCCGCCGATGAAACCATTGCTGTTGCCATAGGCCCGGCAGCCCTGGTGCGTGCTCAGGCTGCTACCGTCCGCCTTGCGGATGCGCGGGTCGCTGGCGAAGGCCGCGGCCTCGCACCGCAGCGCCTGCTCGATGGCCTGTTCGGGGGTGATGGCCCAGGGATGGTAGAGGTCCAGATCGGGCAGGCCGCTAGCCATCAGTTCCGCCGCGGCCAGGCCCGCATAGGGGTCCTCGGAAGCATGCCGGGCAATCGCCAGGGCCGCCGCCACGGTTTCGCGGATGGCTTCGGCGCCACTGCCGGTGGTACTCGCCGAGCCCTTGCTCTGCCCCACATAGAGTGTGATGCCAAAGCCCTGGTCGCGGTTGAACTCTACAGTCTCGACCTCACCCTGGCGCACGCTTGTGGACAGACCCTGGTCCAGCGATACCGACACCTCGCTGGCCGTGGCGCCCTGGCGGCGCGCCTCGTCGATGATGCGCTCGACCGTTTCATACAACGCCGGCAGCGCCTGCGGACCCACCTGTGATACTTCGCTCATAAACACTCCGATTTTCAGAAGCCGCAAGCCACGAGCGGAAAGCCAGCGGGTAAAGCGGCTCTTCTCTTGTCGCTTGCAGCTTGCGGCTTGCAGCTACTGTTATCATGGCGGCGTTTCCCTCTGGACCCGTCCCATGCCTGAATACTCCGACGCCGACGCTTTCGATGAAAAAAGCAAATCCCAGGTCAAGCGCGAGCTGCATGCCTTGCAGGATCTCGGCGAACGCCTGATCGCCCTCAAGCCCGAACTGCTCGAACGCCTGCCGCTGACCGATGCCCTGCGCAAAGCCGTACAGGACGCCCCCAAGCACAGCGCGCACATCGCCAAGAAGCGCCACCGCCAGTACATCGGCAAGCTGATGCGCGATCAGGATGTCGACGCCATCCTGGCCCTGATCGAGCAGGTGGATGCCTCGACCCGGCAATACAACGAGCGCTTCCACGCCCTGGAGCGCTGGCGCGACCGGCTGGCGGGCGGCACCGACAGTGACCTGGACGCCTTCGTGAACGACTACCCGGAAGCCGACCGGCAGCACCTGCGCAGCCTGATCCGCCATGCCCAGCACGAGGCGGCCCGCAACAAACCGCCAGCCGCCGCCCGCAAGATATTCAAATACATCCGCGAACTGGACGAGGTACAGCGCGGCCTTCGATAAGCCTCCCGCAGGAGCGGCCGGCCGCAAGGGCTTCACGGCCCAGGCCGCCCCTACCGGCTCAGGCGCCGGTACCGCCGACCGTGATCGCATCTATCTTCAGCGTCGGCTGGCCGACGCCCACCGGTACCGACTGTCCATCCTTGCCACAGGTGCCCACCCCGGCGTCCAGCGCCAGATCGTTGCCGACCATCGACACCCGGCTCATCGCTTCCGGTCCGTTGCCGATCAGGGTCGCGCCCTTGACCGGCGCGGTGATACGGCCATTCTCGATCAGGTAGGCCTCGCTGGTGGAAAACACGAACTTGCCGCTGGTGATATCCACCTGGCCACCGCCCAGGTTGGCGCAGTAGATGCCTTTGTGCACCGAACGGATGATTTCCTCCGGCTCGCTTTCCCCGGCCAACATGTAGGTATTGGTCATGCGTGGCATCGGCAGGTGCGCATAGGATTCGCGGCGGCCATTGCCGGTCGGCGCCGCCCCCATCAGCCGCGCATTCAGGCGGTCCTGGATATACCCCTTGAGCACGCCATTCTCGATCAGCGTGGTGCATTGTGTCGGCGTGCCTTCGTCATCGACGCTGAGCGAGCCGCGCCGCCCGGCCAGGGTGCCATCGTCGACGATAGTGCACAGGCTGGAAGCGACTTTCTGGCCGATCCTGCCACTGTAGGCGGAGCTGCCCTTGCGATTGAAATCCCCTTCCAGGCCATGCCCGACCGCTTCATGCAGCAATACGCCGGACCAGCCCGGCCCCAGCACTACCGGCAGGCTGCCGGCAGGCGCCGGCTGCGCCTCGAGGTTGACCAGCGCCTGGCGCAAGGCCTCGCGGGCATAGCCCATGGCCCGGTCCTCGGCGAGGAACCAGGCGTAGCCGGTACGACCGCCGCCACCCTGGCCGCCCCGCTCGCGCCGCCCATTCTGCTCGACGATGACACTGACATTGAAGCGTACCAACGGGCGGATATCGGCCGCCAGCACACCGTCCAGGCCGGCCACCAGGATATGCTCCCAGACCCCGCCCAGGCTCACGGAAACCTGTTTGATACGCGGATCGAGCGCACGCGTGGCGACATCGATACGTTTGAGCAGCTCGACCTTCTCCGCCCGGCTCAGGTCATCCAGCGGGTTCTCGGCACCGTAGAGGCTGGCGAACGACGGTCGTTGTGTCACCCCGACCTGCTGCGACTGGCCGCTGCGGGCGATCGAACGCGCCGCCTGCGCGGCCTGGCGCAGGGCATCGGCGGTGATGGCGTTGCTGTAGGCGAAGCCGGTCTTCTCCCCGGACAGGGCTCTTACGCCAACGCCCTGCTCCAGATGGAAACCGCCTTCCTTGACGATGCCGTCTTCCAGCATCCACGACTCGCTGACCTGATCCTGGAAATACAGGTCGGCGGCATCTATGCCGGGGCCGGCCAGCTCCGCGAGCAGCCCCGGCAGATCGTCGAGCTCCAGCCCTCCCGCACTCAGCAGGCGCCTGGAAACAGGCAATAACAACTCACTCATAATCACTCCTGGGTACCCGCGACAATGCGTGGTACGGAAAATCGGCGATGCCCGGTGACCGGCATGCGCTGGCGGATACTGCCCTGCCCTGCGCTGTCACGCCGGGCCAGCAGCACCCCGGGCCCCTGCTCCAGCTCGTGCAGAACGCGGCCCCATGGATCGATGATGGCGGCATGCCCGTAGGTCATGCGCCCGCCCGGATGTTCGCCACCCTGGGCCGCGGCCAGCACATAGCATTGTGTTTCTATCGCCCGTGCACGGATCAACGTTTGCCAATGGGCTGCCCCCGTCAGCGCGGTGAAGGCGGCTGGCGCGCTGATCAGCTCGGCACCCGCCAGTCGCAATGCCGTATACAGCTCGGGAAAGCGCAGATCGTAACAGACCGTCATGCCCAGGCGCCCGAACGGCGTATCCGCCAGCACCAGTTCATGCCCCGGCGCATAATCGTCCGACTCCCGATAGCGGCCACGCTCATCCTGCACATCGACATCGAACAGGTGCAGCTTGTCATAACGCGCGACCTGTTCGCCGTGCTCGTCGATCAGCAACGAACAGGCATTGGGCTTGCCCTGCGGCTGGCCATCCGGCGGTAGCGGCAAGGTCCCGGCCACTATCCATAACCTGAGGTCGCGCGCCGTGCGTTTCAACCACGGCAGGATCGGTCCCTGCCCCAACGCCTCGGCGCGCGCCAGCGCCGGCATGTCGGAATGCCCCATGGCCGCGAAGTTCTCGGGCAGTACGGCCAGCCCCGCGCCATTCGCCGCGGCCTGCGCCAGCAGCCGCCCAGCCTCGGCGAGATTGGCCCGCACATCGGCCTGGGTGACCATCTGGATAACTGCTAAAGACATACAAGGCTCCCGTAAAGGCGCTATAGGCTGGAGGCTTGGCGAGTGCTTGTCGGCCGATGGCGTTGTCTTCGGCTTCAATTCGGCTTCTCGAAGGGTCTGTCGAAGGTGATCTGCGGCGATTGCCAGGCCCCCTTGACGTCGTACTGCACCGTGGCGAAACGGGCCACCCTGTCCCCCAGCAGCTTGTCGGCGATGAACAGCGCCCCGCCGATGGCCGGCGCGCCGACGATCAGCGCGGCCAACGGCAGGTTGTTGCTGACCGGCAAGGTCACCAGCAGCTTGGCATCGATACTGTCGGTGACCATATCCAGCCGGCCATTCAGTTCCAGATTGCTCGACGGACTGGTGACAGTGATAGGTTCACGGGTCAGGAATACGCCATCGGAAGCCTGCAGGGTACCCTTGAGCCGGTCATAACCCAGGCCCTTGCCGAACAGGTCGGAGAAATCCAGCCGCAGGCGACGGCCAATGGCGTTGAAGTTGAGCAGGCCGAACACACGCAACGCCTGCGCACTGCCCTCGACCTCCTTGAACTGGCCATTGCGCAGTTGCGGCGCCAGCGTCCCCGAATAGCGTTGCAGAGCGAACCAGGCCGGCGACCCCGGCCAGTTGCCATCTGCATCGAGATGGAAGCTATTGCTGCTGGTCGATGGCGCGAAGCCCCAGGCGAGCAATACATCCTCGAGGTTGCCGCCGTGCAGACGCCCCTTGTAGGTCGTTCGCCCATCCTTCCAGGTCATCTCGCCACCGATCTTCAACCCCTTGAGATCCAGGTCGATATCGCTCATGGCGGTGCCACCGGCAACCGGCCGCAGCTTCAGCGCCCAGCGCCCGAGCAGGCTGTCGCCACGGAACAACTGTTCGATCAGCAAATCGACCGCCGGCAGGCTGGCGGGGTCGATGCCCGCCAGTGGATCGACGGAGACGCTCTGCGCATCCGCCTCCTTCGCCGCCGGCAGGCGCAGATAGCGCAGCCTGACGTCAATTGGCGCGCCGGTCGCGGACGGCAGGCGTACCTGGCCGTCGACCACCTGGCTGCGCAACCCCAGTTGCCAGGCGTTCTGGATCGAGCGCAGATCGACATCCAGCGAGTCGATACGGGTGCCGAAGCCCTCGAAGCGGTCCAGCCGCAACCGTGCCTCGCGAAGAAACGACAGATCCGCCGGCATGCCTTGGCGGCCCTCGCCCTGCACGTTTTCCAGCACGGCCTGCCAGGCATTCCAGTCCAGTTGCGACAAGCGCCCGCGCACGCGCAAGCCCTGGTTGCCCGGCAACGCCGCCGCGCCGCCGCCGAGGCGCAACTCGCCACGCCCCTCCTGCAGGCGCCCTGCAGGCGCCATGTAGACCAGGGCAGCCAGGGCCGCATGCTGGAATTCATAGCGCCGCTGCTCGCCCTGCAGGGTCATATGGAAGCTGGTATCACGGCGGGTCGAGGCACCCTTGCGGAAAGGCTCGGGCAGGTCGATGGCCAGGCCCTGGAGCGAAGAGTCCACCTGCAGGCGGGCGGCAGCACCGCCGATGTCGACGCGCAACTGGTAGGGCAGTTCACCACGGGCGGGCAGTTGCTGCGTCACACCCAGCCAGCGGGTCAGGCTCTCCAGCGCCAGGCTGCCGCGCACCTCGATGCGCGACAGCGGCTCGCCGGGACGCCCGGTCGCCAGGATACGCCCGCTGACATCCCGCCCGAACGCCCGGGCACTGACCCGGGTCGCACTCAACCCCTTGGCCGAGTCGTAGCGGAAATCACCCGCCAGCGCTCTCAGCTTCAATTCCGGCTCGCGTAACTGCAGGCTTGCATCGCGACTGGAAAAATCCACCCGTATCTGCGGCTGCGCGCCACGGGCCAGCGGAATATCCAGATCGAGCTGCGCCTGCAATGGCCCCTCGGCCTGCCAGCCGGCGAACACCTGCCCGGTGCCGAGCGGTGCTTCCTGCAGGATATGCATGCCATCGGCCAGTGTCCCGATGACCTTCCCCTGCAGCGCCAGTCGCGGCGTATGCCCTTCCCTGGCCGGCGCGATCTCGGCCTGCGCCTGCAGCACCTGACTGTTCAGGATGCGCCCCTCGTCCAGGCGTACCCGCACCCGGCCATTTTCCACCAGCACCTCGCCACGCCCCTCGCGCAGTGCCGGCCAGCCGGGCTGGAAAGCCAGCTCGGCGTCACGCACCTTGAAATACAGGCCGAGGTGGTGAGCCACCGCAGGGGCGCCCTTGTTCAACGAACCCTGGTACTGGAAATAGCCCTGCTCCACATGACCGGCGCGAATGGCGTCCTTCAGCCAGTCGACCAGTGCCGGTGTCAGCGCGGGAGAAAGCGTCGGCAGGTAGCGCTCGGTAAAACGGGCATCCGCGTCGCTCATCCCAACCCGCAGGTCCATGTAGTCTTCAGCCTCGGGATCGCGCATCAGGCGGATCAGCAAATCGCCCGCCAGTTGTCCTTCTTCGCCATCGAGCCGCAGGTAGGGCGCCCGCAACGTGAAAGCCTGCTCATCCAGATGCCACTGCAGGCTGCCCTGGCTGCGCCGGTAATGCCAGGCTGCGGGAAACAGCCGCGCCAGGTGCAGGGAAAAATCCCGGCTATCGAAACGCAACTCGCCACTCCCCAGGTCGCCGGTGATGCTACCGGAAACATTGCCGGCGGCCGGCACCCAGCCATGCTCGCGGATACTGACCGCCTCCAGGTTGGCGCTGTAGGACAGCCGCTGCGCCAGCTCCCGGTCGGGGCGATAGTCGAGCTGCAGGTTGCGCAGCAAACCGCTGGGGGCCAGATCGTCCAGCGCTTCGGCTGCGACTTCCGGCAGCACCATGACTTCGCGCAGCAGATGGGCCAGGGGCCGCAGTTGCACATGGTCGGCGCGCAGGCGCCAGTGCCCAGTGGCCCGTTGCTGGTCGAGCAGCAGGCGCATGTCGCCCTGATGCTCCTCGCCCTGGACGAAGGTCAGCCCGTCGAGCTGCATATGCCAGCCCGCTTCGCGCTGCTCGGCGTGGACGGTGACGCCCAGCTCGCTCAGCGGCGCGACCGAACGCTCGCCCTGCGCCAGTTCCAGGCGTGGTGCCTGCAAGCGCGCCACACCGCGCTCGAGCCGGCGCTCGCGGATACGCAACCAGAGCTCGCCGCCCATTTCCAGTTGGCGCACCCGCCAGTCCGACGGCAAGTGGCCAGGCACCAGCGCCGCCCAGTCACTTTGCGGCAGATCGAGATAGAGATCGAGGGCGGAATCCTGCCATTGGCGACCGTCGACATCCAGCCGTGCCTGCAGGGCCAGCGGCTTGCCATCCGGCAACAGCAGGTGGCCATCCAGCCGCAGACGCTCGCCCTGGCTCTGCAGCGCCAGGTTGGCATAGCTCAGGGTCTGCGGCTGCCCGCCCGCGACGGTCAGGGTCAACTGGCTGTCGATCAGGAGCAGATTGCGCACCCTGCGCAGCCCCTGCAGGATCGCCTGCGGATCGGCCGCCGCCTGCGGCGTATGTGGGCTGAAGCCCTCCACCCGCCACGCGCCCGTATCGTCCTGCTGCAGGCTCAGGTGCAGGCCGGCCAGACGCAGCTCGCTCAGGTAGGGCTGGCGCGTCCAGAGGCTCTCGGCCAGGTCGGGCACCAGTTCCAGGCGGTCCAGCCGCAGCGGGTTGTCGCCCTCGCCGATGAACACGTCATGCGCCAGCAGCCTCGGCAACAGGCCATCCCAGCGGCCTTCGAGGCGCTCGATGCTCACCGGCACACCCAGTTGCCGCGCCACGATGGCCTCGGCATCCGCCCGGTACTCGGCCACCAGCGGCACCAGTTGCCGCCCCAGGCTCACATAGAGCGCCAGCAACACCAGGCCGCCCCCCAGCAGACCGACACACCGGTAGAGGGTGCGGGCAACGAGATCGGCGAAGTGCTTCATGCGGGTGCTCTCCAGATACGCCCTGACTGTCTATTCAGAGCAGCACCACGTCATACTGTTCCTGGCCATACATGCTTTCCACCTGAAATTTGATGGAACGTCCGATGAATGCCTCCAGGTCGGCGACATTGCCCGACTCCTCGTCCAGCAGGCGGTCGATCACCTTCTGGTTGGCCAGCACCCGATACCCCTCGGCCTGGTAGGCGCGGGCCTCGCGCAGAATCTCGCGGAAAATCTCGTAGCACACCGTCTCCGGCGTCTTCAGCTTACCGCGCCCCTGGCAGTGTTCACAGGGCTCGCACAGTACCTGTTCGAGGCTTTCCCGGGTACGTTTGCGCGTCATCTGCACCAGCCCGAGTTCGGTGATGCCGATGATATTGGTCTTGGCATGGTCGCGTTCGAGCTGCTTCTCCAGGGTGCGCAGCACCTGGCGACGATGCTCCTCGTCCTCCATGTCGATGAAGTCGATGATGATGATGCCGCCCAGGTTGCGCAGCCGCAGTTGCCGGGCAATCGCGGTGGCCGCCTCGAGGTTGGTCTTGAAGATGGTTTCTTCCAGGGTGCGATGGCCGACGAAGGCGCCGGTGTTCACATCGATGGTGCTCATCGCCTCGGCCGGATCGATCACCAGGTAGCCGCCGGACTTGAGCGGCACCTTGCGCTCCAGGGCGCGCTGGATTTCGTCCTCCACCCCATAGAGATCGAAGATCGGCCGCTCCCCCGGGTAGTGCTCCAGGTACTCGCCCAGTTCCGGCATCAGTTCGTCGACGAACTGCCCGACCTTCTGGAAATTCTCCCGCGAGTCGATGCGGATCTTCTCGATACGTGGGTTGACCAGGTCGCGCAGGGTCCGCATCGGCAGCGCCAGGTCCTCGTAGATCACCGTCGGCGTGGGCGCCGTCTTGATCTGCCCGGCGATCTGCTCCCAGAGACGGCGCAGGTAGCGGATGTCCATGAGGATTTCATCCTTGCCCGCGCCCTCGGCGGCGGTACGCAGAATGAAGCCGCCATTCTCCTCGATACCCTCGGCGGCCACGCACTCGGCCACAACCTGCTTGAGCCGCTCGCGCTCGGCCTCATCCTCGATACGCAGGGAAATACCGACATGGCTGGTACTCGGCATATACACCAGGTAGCGCGAGGGAATCGACAGTTGCGTGGTCAGGCGCGCGCCCTTGGTGCCGATCGGGTCCTTGGTCACCTGCACCACCAGGCTCTGGCCCTCATGCACCAGTGCGCTGATCGGCTCCACCGCGTTGCCTTCGCGGCTGGAAATCTCCGAAGCGTGGATAAAGGCCGCACGGTCCAGGCCGACATCCACGAAGGCCGCCTGCATCCCCGGCAGCACCCTGGCTACCCGGCCCTTGTAGATATTGCCGACGATGCCGCGCTTTTGCGTACGCTCGACATGCACTTCCTGCAGCACGCCGTTTTCCACCACCGCCACACGCGACTCCATGGGCGTGATGTTCATCAGGATTTCTTCACTCATTGTTCTTCTCCCCTGGGGTTCCCGCTGCACGACAGCAAAGGGCCTCGACTCATGCTTCACCGCCGGACGTGAAATGCCAGCAGCCGATGCCATGCCTGCCGAGCAACCGGGCAGTCTCGTACAGGGGCAGGCCCACCACTGCGGAATAACTGCCATGCAAGTACTCGACGAACACCGCCGCCGCGCCCTGGATGGCATAACCGCCGGCCTTGTCCGCCGGTTCGCCGGTGTCCCAGTAGCGCCCGGCCTGCTGCACGGAAATCTCGCCGAAACCGACACGGCTCTCCACCAGGCAGGTCTCGCAGGCATCCGGCCCGACCAATGCGACAGCGGTCAGCACCCGATGTTCGCGCCCGGACAACGACCGCAGCATGGCCAGCGCGTCGTCGCAGTCGGCAGGCTTGCCGAGGATGCGCCCATCGAGCACCACCGAAGTGTCGGCCCCCAGCACGAACAGCGCCGCCCCCTGCTGCCGTTGCCGCAGCGCCAGCCGCCCGGCCTCGGCCTTTTCCTGCGCGATGCGCAGCACATAGTCCTCGGCGCGCTCGGCGGCAAGCGGGGTTTCATCGATGGAAACGGGCAGAAGAGAAAAGGCAACGCCGATCTGTTCGAGCAATTCACGACGGCGTGGCGATGCGGAAGCGAGAAACAATGCGGCCATGCCGGCTCCTTGTTGGAAATGCGGACAGGTTCGCATATCTCGGCATGTGGCGGGAAGCGCCAGTGGGGCAGCGGCTACCGGTATCGGCAGCAGGTCTTTCTAGAGTCGTGCAGGCAAGAGCCGGACAAAGCGTCGAAGGCTGGACGAGAGGTCGGAGTCCATCTCGTCCAGCCTTCGAGCCGCCAGCGCTCCCCTCGCCTTCCGGGCGTCTGTCGGCTTTTACCCATCAACCGCCATGGCGGCTACCTTGCAATGGCTGGCTATCAGAAGTTGAAATTAATCACCTGGTCGCCATTCAGATCCAGGGAACGGCTCTTGGTCACGCCGCCGACACTGACCTTGATCTCATAGGCGCCACTGTCGAGCATCAACGATACCGGCGTGGAGCCATAGGCCTGATCGTTGATCAGCACCTGGTCGTTGAACCTGTTGCTACGCACGATCAGCGAATGGCTCTTGCTGTCGCACAGTTCATAGGACACATCGAGTATGGCGCAGGCCATCATCTTCTTCGCCGTGACCGCCGCTTCGATACTGACCTGTGCCGAAACCGTACCGTCCAGGCTCATGTTGGCCTGGGAGAAATCGCTCTTGGTGCGATAGCTGAACCAGTTGGGGCTGACCTTCAGGTCGCTCACCTGGTCACGGATCTCCTCGCCCAACACCCGCTGATAGTGCTCCTGCACCCACTGCGGCATGCGGCCGTCGTACTCGTAGTCGGCCAGGCAGGCCGCCAGGCTCTTGGCGGTCGAGCAGCGGAAGGTGATGGCTTCGTTGAAATAGATGGTACGGTCCAGGCGTTGGGCGATGGCCTGGATACGCTTGCTGTCGCGCTGGCGCACCTCGGATGCGAGTTGTGCCTTGAGGCGCTCGACATCGCGCGCGGCCTGGGTGAACCTGAGATGCTGGTCGCCAAGTTCCTTCTCGACGCTCTGCACCCGCAGGCGCACGGCATTCTCTTCGTCGGCACTGCGCTTGTAGTCCTCCAGCAGGCTGTCCAGGCGCTCGCGATTGGAGGTCTGCGCGAAGAAATCCTCGACTTCCAGGCGAATCAGCTTCTTCACGTTGGTCGATTGCAGCGCAGCGGCGCTCTGGGCGCTCTTCTCGACCCGCAGGCTGTCTTCCAAGCGCTTGCGATCCAGCAGGATTTCATCGAGTTCGGCAATCTTCACCGCCAGTGCCTGGGCCCGGGAAGAAGTCGGCACACCCGAGGCCGAATCCCCGGGAGCCTTTTCGCCCGCACCGGTAGTGACCAGCAGGGTAGGTGCCGCCGGCTTGTCTTCGGCTTGCGACTCGCCGCCACTGACCAGAGAAAGCAGCAACAATGCGCAAAAGAACGATGCCGTCAGTAAGACCGGCTTGCGCGCGCCCAAATATCCACCCGGTTTGGAACAATACGAAACATCAGTTTCCATAACCACTCGCCCGTGCTCTGTGTTGGTATTTCTATTTTTTCTGGAAAACGGCCACCTGGATCAGGGCCTGCCGACGTTTCATTACGCTCTCGCTGCAACCGATATCGCATCGATACCCGGCCCCAGCGCTTGCCCCTCCCCCCACGCCAACCTCGATTGAAAGCGGCGCACAAAACAGAAAGAGTCGGCATGGTTTCAGAAAAAACGCCCGCGTTCAAGATTGTCATGGCCAGAAGCCATGCCCCAAGTCAACGATTTGCAGCGAAACAGCGAGATCGGACAGTCAATTGACGTGGAAACGGCGGCGAACGCCCTCCAGGGCGATATAGATCCAGGGCCACAGCAGTGCACTGATCGGTACAGGAACCAGGAACAGCAAAGTCGGTGGATGATTACCGGTCAGGGTGCGCAACCAGAGCTGAACCAGTTGAGCCACCCCGAAGATGACCAGCAGGACCATACTCTGCTGCCATAGAGGGAACATACGCAAGCGTTGTTGCAGGCTCAGTACCAGAAAGACGATCAGCACCAGTGGCAAACCGCTCTGCCCGAGCAACGTGCCACTCAGGACATCCAGCGCCAATCCCAGGCAGAACGCCACGGTCATACCGCCACGCTGCGGCAGCACCAGCGCCCAATAGGCGATCACCAGCCCCAGCCAGAGCGGTCGCCCCAGCGCCATGCCCTCCGGCATCGGCGCGATGCTCAACATCAGCGCCAGTATCCAGCTCAGCCAGATGACCCAGACATTACGCGAGGCTTCCTGGATCACTGGGCGGCCTCCTGTTCCCGGGTCGGCGCCTGCTCGACAGCGCTCTCCTCGTCCTGTCTGTCGGCGTTCAGTTGCGCCTCCGCAGCGGCATTGGCCCGCTCTTCCGGACTTCTCGAATCGCTGAAGACCAGCAGCAGGTAACGGCTCCGGTTGAGCATCGCGGTCGGCGCCGCGCGCACGATGGCGAACGGCTGGCCGGAACCGTGGATGACCTCGGTCACCTGCGCCACCGGATAGCCCGCGGGGAAGCGCTGGCCGAGGCCGGAGCTGACCAGCAGGTCGCCAACCTTGATATCCGCGGTCTCGGCGACATGACGCAATTCCAGGTAATCGGCATTGCCGGTACCGGCGGCGATCGCTCGCAGGCCATTGCGATTGACCTGCACCGGAATGCTATGGGTAACGTCGGTAATCAGCAGGACACGCGAGGCATAGGGCATCACTTCCACGACCTGCCCCATCAGGCCGCTGGCATCGAGTACCGGCTGGCCGATGAAGACACCATCCTTCGCCCCCCGGTCAACCAGGATGCGATGTGTGAAGGGATTCGGATCGACACCGATCAACTCGCCGGCGATCACCCGGTCATCGACCAGCGCCGAGGAATTGAGCAGTTCGCGCAAGCGCACATTCTGCTCGGTCAGGGTCGCCAGCTTCTGCAGGCGCCGCTGCATCAGCAACAGCTCCGCCTTGAGCTTCTGGTTCTCGGCCAGCAGGTTGCTGCTGGAGGTCATCTGCTGGGTCGCCCCCTCCCAGACGCGCACCGGCAGATCGGCCAGCCAGTAGAATGGCGCCAGCACCATCCCCATCTGGCTGCGCACGACCTTCAGCGCATCCAGGCGCGCATCCACCACCATCAAGGCGACACTCAGCACGGCGAACACCAGAAGGCGCACACCCAGAGAAGTCTTCTTGGCGAACAGTGGTTTGATGGCGGGCTCCTATCCAAAGCGGCATCAGGCCACAAGCCGCGGGCGACGGGGAAACTCCCGATCCACCCGTGGCCCGCAGTCAGCGGATCACTCCGTGGACAACAGGTCCATGGCGTGACGGTCCATCATTTCCAGCGCCTTGCCGCCACCACGGGCGACACAGGTCAGCGGCTCTTCGGCAACGATCACCGGCAAGCCGGTTTCCTGGGACAGCAATTTGTCCAGGTCGCGCAGCAATGCCCCCCCCCCGGTCAACACCAGGCCGCGCTCGGCGATATCGGAAGCCAGCTCGGGCGGCGACTGCTCCAGCGCACTCTTGACCGCCTGCACGATGGTCGCCAGCGACTCCTGCAGGGCTTCGAGCACTTCATTGGAATTGAGCGTGAAGCTGCGCGGCACGCCTTCGGCCAGGTTGCGACCACGCACATCGACTTCGCGAATCTCGTTGCAGGGGAAGGCGGTGCCGATTTCCTGCTTGATGCGCTCGGCGGTGGATTCACCTATCAGGCTACCGTAATTGCGCCGGACGTAGGTGACGATGGCTTCGTCGAAACGGTCGCCGCCGACCCGCACGGATTCGGCATAGACCACGCCATTGAGGGAAATCAGCGCGATCTCGGTGGTACCGCCACCGATATCGACCACCATCGAGCCTCGCGCTTCGTCCACCGGCAGGCCGGCACCGATGGCCGCAGCCATCGGCTCCTCGATCAGGAACACCTCGCGCGCGCCCGCGCCCAGCGCCGACTCGCGAATGGCGCGGCGCTCGACCTGGGTCGACTTGCAGGGTACGCAGATCAGCACACGCGGCGAGGGTTGCAGGAAGCTGTTCTCGTGTACCTTGTTGATGAAGTACTGCAGCATCTTCTCGCAGACGCTGAAATCGGCGATCACGCCATCCTTCATCGGACGGATGGCATTGATGTTACCGGGTGTGCGACCCAGCATGCGCTTGGCGTCGGTACCGACGGCCACCACGCTTTTCTGGTTACCATGGCTACGGATGGCGACGACGGAAGGTTCATCCAGAACGATACCGCGATCACGCACATAGATAAGGGTATTGGCAGTGCCCAGGTCGATCGAAAGATCACTGGAAAACATGCCACGCAGTTTCTTGAACATGGGGAAGGGCCCTGGGGCGAACGCGTGGGAAAAATGGCGCAAACAAGGCGCGTATAAAAAGTGGCGCAAACTCTAACAACCGTCCGCGCATAGGGCAAGGCGCGAGTGGTTTTGCGGGCGGATTCGGATGGCAGCATACATCCGCAGAAGCGGCCCTGGCCGCGAAAACGCTGCCCGCATGCCACTGGCGCGACATTTGATGCCTGCCACTACACCAGAAGCATCATCGGCCTGAAAGACAGGGCCGCCACCCTGTCAAACTTTTCTTCCAGCTTATGGCTTCAAGCTTCCGGCCACGTCAAAGCCCCAATACGTCCTGCATATCGTACAAACCGGCAGGGCGGCCCTGGAGCCAGAGTGCCGCGCGCACGGCGCCCTTGGCGAAGGTCATGCGGCTGGAAGCCTTGTGGGTGATCTCCACGCGCTCGCCATCGGCGGCGAACAGCACGGTGTGATCGCCCACTATGTCGCCGGCCCGCACGGTGGCGAAGCCGATGGTCTCGCGCTCGCGAGCACCGGTCTGACCCTCGCGACCATAAACCGCAACCTTGCGCAAATCGCGGCCCAGCGCGTTGGCCACCACCTCGCCCATGCGCAGCGCTGTGCCGGAAGGCGCATCCACCTTGTGCCGGTGGTGAGCCTCGATGATCTCGATATCCACCTCGTCCCCCAGCACCTGCGCAGCGGTATCCAGCAGTTTCAGACATAGGTTGACGCCCACGCTGAAATTGGCGGCGAAGACGATAGGAATCTCTTGCGCCGCCTCGGCCAGCCGTTGTTTTTCCTCAGGGCTGAAGCCAGTGGTGCCGATGACCATGGACTTGCCGGCCTGCCGGCAGGTTCCCAGGTTCGCCAGGGTCACACTGGGGTGGGTGAAGTCGATCAGCACATCGAAATCGGTGGTCACCACGCCAAGCTCGCCGACCAGCGCCACGCCGACCTTGCCAAGTCCCGCCAGCTCACCCGCATCGGCGCCAATCAGGCTGCTGTCCGGCCGGTCGATGGCGGCACTCAGTTGCGCCCCCTCGGCCTGGCGCACGGCCTCGATCAGGATCCTTCCCATGCGCCCGGCGGCGCCCGTCACTGCTATTCGTTGCATAGAGTCAGCTCCAAGCTGCAAGCCTCGAGCCACAAGCCAAGCGCAATACCCTCTTGCGGCTTGCAGCTTGCAGCTTGCGGCGGGGTTCAGACATCGCCAAAGAAGCGCTTCACACCCTCGAACCAGCCGCTGGCCTTGGGTGAGTGGGAGTCGTCGCCGTCGAGGGTCTTGCGGAACTCCTCGAGCAACTCGCGCTGGCGCTTGTTCAGGTTGACCGGCGTTTCAACCGCGACCCGGCACATCAGGTCGCCAGCACCACCGCCACGTACCGGCGCAACGCCCTTGCCACGCAAGCGGAACAGCTTGCCGGTCTGGGTGCCCTCCGGAATCTTCAGCTTGACCCGGCCATCCAGGGTCGGCACTTCCAGCTCGCCGCCCAGGGCGGCATCGGCGAAGCTGATCGGCACCTCGCAATACAGGTGCTTGCCGTCGCGCTGGAAGATCGCATGCTCGCGCACGCTGACCACGACGTACAGGTCTCCGGCTGGCCCCCCCAGGGAGCCGGCCTCGCCTTCGCCCGACAGGCGGATGCGATCGCCGGTATCCACACCTGCCGGCACCTTGACCGACAGGGTCTTCTGTTCTTCGACCCGACCATGGCCATGGCAGGAGCCGCAGGGGTCGGTGATCATCTTGCCGGTGCCATGGCAGCGCGGGCAGGTCTGTTGTACCGAGAAAAAGCCCTGCTGCATGCGCACCTGGCCAATACCGTTACAGGTGGTACAGGTGACCGGGCTGGTGCCTTTCTTGGCCCCGGAGCCATCGCAGGTCTTGCAGTTGACCAGGGTCGGCACGCGAATGGTGACCGTGGTGCCGCGCACGGCTTCTTCCAGATCCAGCTCGAGCGTGTAGCGCAGGTCGCTGCCCCGCTGGGGACCACCGCGCTGGCCGCCACGCTGGCCACCAAAGAAATCACTGAAGACATCACCGAAGATATCGGAGAAATTGGCGCCGCCATGGCCTGCGCCACCGCCCATCTGCGGATCGACGCCGGCATGTCCATACTGGTCATAGGCGGCGCGCTTGCTCGCATCGGCAAGCACTTCGTAGGCCTCGTTGGCTTCCTTGAATTTCTCTTCCGCGTCCTTGTCGTCCGGGTTGCGATCCGGGTGGTACTTCATCGCCAGACGTCGGTAGGCCTTCTTCAGCTCCGCCTCGCTGGCACCGCGCTCGACGCCGAGCACCTCGTAATAGTCACGCTTTGCCATAAGTCTTCAACACCTTTGAAACCTCTCCTCCCCAGACACGCCAACGCGGGAGCAAGCTCCCGCGTGGCGGATACAGGCCCCGGCTGCCACGCAGCGGGGCTGAAACACAGGCAAGCCGGGCTTACTTATTGTCCTTGACTTCCTCGAACTCGGCGTCGACCACGTCGTCGCCGCCCTTGGCCTCATCGGCTGCGGGCTTGGCGTCGCCGGCCGGCTCCTGCTCGGCATAGAGTTTCTGTGCCAGCGAGGAAGAAGCCTGGGAAACCGCAGCCACCTTGGCGTCGATCTCGGCCTTGTCGTCACCCTTGATCGCCGCTTCCAGCTCGCCGATGGCCTTCTCGATGGCGCCCTTCTCTTCCTCGGAAGCCTTGTCACCCGCCTCCGCCAGCATCTTGCGAGTGGCATGCACCAGTTGGTCGCCCTGGTTGCGCGCACCGGCCAGTTCCTCGAACTTGCGGTCCTCCTCGGCGTTGGCCTCGGCATCGCGCACCATCTGCTCGATTTCCTCCTCGGACAGGCCCGAGTTGGCCTTGATCACGATGGACTGCTGCTTGCCGGTCGCCTTGTCCTTGGCGGACACATGCAGGATACCGTTGGCGTCGATATCGAAGGTCACTTCGATCTGCGGCACGCCACGCGGCGCCGGCGGAATCTCGGCCAGGTCGAAACGGCCCAGCGACTTGTTCTGCGCGGCCTGCTTGCGCTCGCCCTGCAGGACGTGAATGGTCACCGCGGACTGGTTGTCGTCCGCCGTCGAGAACACCTGCGACTTCTTGGTCGGGATGGTGGTGTTCTTCTCGATCAGCGCGGTCATCACGCCACCCATGGTTTCGATACCCAGGGTCAGCGGGGAAACGTCCAGCAGCAGCACATCCTTGACATCGCCAGCCAGTACCGCGCCCTGGATGGCGGCGCCCATGGCCACGGCTTCGTCCGGGTTGACATCCTTGCGCGCTTCCTTGCCGAAGAACTCGGCGACCTTCTGCTGCACCAGCGGCATACGGGTCTGGCCACCGACCAGGATCACGTCGTCGATGGCACCGACATCGATACCGGCGTCCTTGAGGGCGGTACGGCAAGGCTCGATGGTACGCGCCACCAGGTCCTCGACCAGCGCTTCCAGCTTGGCGCGGGAAATCTTCACGTTCAGGTGCTTCGGCCCGCTGGCATCGGCCGTGATGTACGGCAGGTTGACATCGGTCTGCTGGCTGGAGGACAGCTCGATCTTGGCCTTTTCCGCCGCTTCCTTCAGGCGCTGCATGGCCAGCGGATCGCCCTTGAGGTTGATGCCGCTTTCTTTCTTGAACTCGTCGACCAGGTAGTCGATCAGGCGAATATCGAAGTCTTCACCGCCGAGGAAGGTGTCGCCGTTGGTGGCCAGCACCTCGAACTGATGTTCGCCATCGACTTCCGCGATCTCGATCACCGACACGTCGAAAGTACCGCCGCCCAGGTCATAGACGATCACGGTGTGGTCGCCCCTGGTCTTGTCCATGCCATAGGCCAGCGCCGCGGCGGTCGGCTCGTTGATGATGCGCTTGACATCCAGGCCGGCGATACGACCGGCGTCCTTGGTGGCCTGGCGCTGGCTATCGTTGAAGTAGGCCGGAACGGTGATGACCGCTTCGGTGACAGGCTCGCCGAGGTAGTCTTCGGCGGTCTTCTTCATTTTCTTGAGGATTTCCGCGGAAATCTGCGGAGGCGCCATTTTCTGGCCATTCACTTCGACCCAGGCGTCACCGTTGTCAGCCTTGGCGATCTTGTAGGGCACCAGGCTGATGTCCTTCTGCACCACGTCCTCGTCGAAACGACGACCGATCAGGCGCTTGACCGCGTACAGCGTGTTGTGGGGGTTGGTCACCGCCTGGCGCTTGGCCGACTGGCCGACCAGAATCTCGCCGTCGTTGGCGTAGGCAATGATCGAAGGGGTCGTGCGCCCGCCTTCGGCGTTCTCGATGACCTTGGCGTTGCCGCCTTCCAGAATGGAGACACAGGAGTTGGTGGTCCCCAGGTCGATACCGATGATTTTGCCCATTTATCTCTCTCCCGAATTCCTGAATTTCCGCGCCCGTTTACCGGCTGCGGTAACACTAAAACGCTTGCCCTGAAGATGGGGGTGACGCAATGAATTTCAAGCCTGCTCGTCGATCGAAGGTGGCGTTTGCGCCGGAGCACGGCTGACCACGACCATGGCCGGACGCAGCAGGCGGCCATTGAGCAGATACCCCTTCTGGAAAACCTTGAGCACACTGTTGGGTTCGGCGTGGGTACTTTCTTCCATCGCCATGGCCTGGTGGTGCTCGGGGTCGAAGGGTTCGCCCTGCGGATCGAGTGGCAACAGCTGGTGGCGCGCCAGGGTGTCCTGGAGCAGCTTGAGGGTCAGCTCCAGCCCTTCGCGGATTGGGCGGATCGCCTCGTCGTCCGGGCTGGACAACTCCAGGCCACGTTCCAGGCTGTCGAGCACGGGCAACAGGTCACCGGCGAACTTCTCCAGTGCAAACTTGTGCGCCTTCTCCACATCCTGCTCGGCGCGACGACGAACATTCTGCAATTCCGCGGCGACGCGCAATGACTGATCCTGGGCCGTCGCCAACTGTTCTTCGAGCGCCTGCACACGCCCGGCGAGATCGCCGTTCGCCTCGGCCACCGCTTCCTCGTTCAGGTCCGGGGTCTGGTTATCCAGGTTCTGCTCGTCTGCCATACCGTTCTCCATACAATGCATCCGCGGGAAACAGCCCGCACCTGCACGCTATATGGGGGCATTCGATGCATGTTCAAGGCCCTGGAAACACGGCCGGTCGGCCAAGTCCGCCCTCCACCCGGCGCGGGTGCGGCCTTGGTCGCGAAGATGAAAACCTCATGGGCAACGGCATGCCGTTGGCGGGCAAGCCCGCCCCTACGACCCGGGAACAAAGCTCAACGCCCGGACAACAGGCGCCCGATCATATCCTGCGGATAGCCTCTGTAAGCGAGGAAACGCCCCTGCCTGGCGCGCTCACGAGCATTGCCCGGCAACTCGGCGAACTTGCGCTCCCAGACCTGTCGCAGCCGCTCCGCCCAGTCGAAACCACTGGAGGACAGCGCCACCTCGATATCGGCACGGGGCAGCCCACGCTGCGCAAGCTCTTCGCGAATGCGCAGGGGACCGTAGCCGGCCATGGCCTTGCTACGGATGAAGCTTTCCAGATACCGGGCTTCGCTGAGCAATCCCTGTTCGGCCAGGCGATCGAGGGCTTCTTCTATCAGTGCTTCGCCCGCCCCACGCTGGCGCAGCTTGCGCGCCAGCTCGATCCGCCCATGCTCTCGCCGAGCCAGCAGGTCCATGGCGGCACGGCGTACCGCAAGCGGGTTATCGAGCATGGCCTGGCACTATTCAGGCATCGCTATCGAGCGAATCGTCCAGCGGAGCATTGCCTTTGCTGGAATTCGCGGAAACCACCAGCAGTTTTTCACGGATCTGTTGTTCGACGGCATTGCCCACGTCCGGATTGTCTTCCAGGTACTTGGCGGCATTGGCCTTGCCCTGGCCGATCTTGCTGCCCTGGTAGCTGTACCAGGCGCCGGCCTTCTCGATCAGCCCCTGCTGCACGCCCAGGTCGATGACCTCGCCATTGCGGTAGATACCCTTGCCATAGAGGATCTGGAACTCGGCCTGGCGGAAGGGCGGCGCCACCTTGTTCTTGACCACCTTGACCCGGGTCTCGCTGCCGACCACCTCGTCGCCCTCCTTCACCGCACCGATACGGCGGATATCCAGGCGCACAGAGGCATAGAACTTAAGCGCATTGCCGCCGGTGGTGGTTTCCGGGCTGCCGAACATCACGCCGATCTTCATGCGGATCTGGTTGATGAAGATCACCAGGCAGTTGGCATTCTTGATATTGCCGGTGATCTTGCGCAGCGCCTGGGACATCAGTCGCGCCTGCAGGCCGACGTGGGCATCGCCCATCTCGCCTTCGATCTCGGCCTTGGGCACCAGCGCGGCCACCGAGTCGACGATGATCACGTCGACCGCGTTCGAGCGCACCAGCATGTCGGTGATTTCCAGCGCCTGCTCGCCGGTATCCGGTTGCGAAACCAGCAGGTCATCGACGTTCACGCCCAGCTTGCCGGCATAGTCCGGGTCCAGCGCATGCTCGGCGTCGACGAAAGCGCAGGTAGCGCCCTGTTTCTGCGCCTCGGCGATCACGGAAAGGGTCAGGGTGGTCTTGCCCGAAGACTCCGGCCCATAGATCTCGACGATACGCCCCTTGGGCAGGCCGCCGATGCCAAGCGCGATATCCAGCCCCAGCGAGCCGGTGGAAATGGCGGGAATGGCCTGACGCTCATGGTCCCCCATGCGCATCACCGCGCCCTTGCCGAACTGTTTCTCGATCTGCCCCAGGGCGGCAGCCAAGGCGCGCTTCTTGTTCTCGTCCATTGCAATCCTCACTTGATCAAGAGGGCCATAGGCCACAACAACTGTATAAGTAGCCAGTATTAGAACATAGCCCAAATGTCACGCCTAGCCCTGTAGCGCTTTTTCTCCACGCGCCAGTTCGATCAGCCCCTGCAGCGCCACCCGCACCGTCGCCCGCCTGACCGCCTGGCGGTCACCGGGGAACAGGTGGCGCTCGCTGAGCACCCGCTCACCCGCCGCCCAGGCCAACCAGACGGTGCCCACCGGCTTGTGCGGCGTACCGCCCCCCGGCCCGGCGATACCGCTGACCGCCACGGCGAAATGAGCGCCACTGGCGGCCCGGGCGCCTCTCGCCATGGCTTCCACTACTTCGCGACTGACCGCGCCCACCTGCTCCAGCAGGTTGCCGGGAACTCCCAGTTGGCGGGTCTTCTGCGCATTGGAATAGGTCACATAGCCCGCTTCGAACCAGGCTGAACTGCCGGCCACGCGAGTGATCGCCTCGGCGATGCCGCCACCGGTGCAGGATTCCGCGGTCGTCACCTGATGCCCCAGGTGCAGTAGAAGCCGCCCCAGTTCATCCGCCAGTGCTTCCAGTTCCATAAGGCCTCCATCTCGTTATAGATCGGAAATCCGGCAGCAGACGACAGCCTCCCGCCAACCGGTCCGGCGTTGGAGCGACACCTTAGGGTCTGTTGCCGTTTCGTCGCAAGCCGCGTTGTCGTGAGAAATCGCCCCTGATTAGGCCGCGCCCGTTCCTGACGGGCTTGCGGCATTCACTCCATCCCTGGAGATTGCGCAGGACGCAGGCAATGGCCACTCCCTTGTCAAGTCCTGCAACGACAGCGGGGGCGATTTCTTGCACAACCCGAAGGGCCGGGCCTGTTTTTGCACGAGGCTGCGTTACTCGATGGCTCATTTAGCCCACTACAAAAACGCCAGGAGCGTTTTTGGGCGTAAGCCCCGAAGGGGTGAAGCGCATGGACGCGCTGAACAAACTTCGCATCTCGTGCCTTGCCTGGTGCAAAAACAGGCTCCGGCGCAGTCTCGACGAAACGTCAACAGGCCCTCGCATTTCCTTCCCGCATCCCTCCGCTCATGACGCCATGTGCGCCACGCGTGGCGAAAAGGCCGAAAAGAGCGCCGGGAAAGCTGGAGGCCGTACGCAACACGAAGAACGCCCGCGAGCCCGTGCCTTTCATAGTACGGCCCAGCGCCCTTATCGAAGCCCCCTGCCGCTGCCAACGGGATAACGCGAGCGCCCCGATGTCACACCCGAGTCCATGCCCAAAAGCGCTGGAACCCTGTATTTTGGCGCCTACGACAATACTTCCATACTCTCATCCTCGTGAACCTGCCTCCCGACCACTACTTCGTACTCATCGTCCCCATAGGCATCTTCCTGCTGGGCATGGCCCTGTTCACCTGCTGGAGGGTGCTGCGCCAGCAGCATTTCCTGCCCTGGCTGGCGACCGGATACCTGCTGCCGGCGCTGGCCATGGCGGTGCAATCGCTGATGAGCAACGAGCAGCTTGCCGACTGGTCGGTGATCGCCGCTGCGCTCTACCTGGTCGGCGGCTGGGCATTGACACGCGGCCTGGCGATGCGCCATGGCGGCGATGTTTCGCTGCCACTGGCTATCGTCATCGGTGTCACGACACTCGCCCTCCTCTATTACTACTCGAGGGTAGAGGAGCAACTCTGGACTCGAGCGATCTGCCTGAACACGGCGCTGGCACTGATGTACCTGCTGCCGTTTCGCAGCATTCTCCGCAGAAGGAACCCGGGCGATACGCTGGAGCGCATCGTCCGCTGGTCGTACATCGCCTGCGTCGGTTATGCGCTGCTGCGCCCCCTGCTCATCATGGCCCTGGCTCCCGACTACGAGATGGCGATGCTGACGCGCTCCGGCTACTGGCTACTGACCCTGGCCGCAAGCCTGATCTTCAGTATCTGGTTCATGTTCATCCTGCTCGCCTGCGCCCTGCGCGATGTCATGCGGGTATTGCACGAAGAGCGTAATCGCGACCCTCTCACGCAACTGATCAACCGCCGCGCTTTCTTCGAATCGGCAGAGCGCGCCCTGCAAGACAGCAACCTGGCACCCTGGGCATTGCTCGCTTGCGATGTCGATCACTTCAAGCAGGTCAACGACACCTGGGGACATACCGCCGGCGACCAGGTACTCCAGAGTGTCGCCCATATCCTGACGGAGCAGGTACGACGGGATGACCTGGTCTCCCGCTTCGGTGGCGAGGAGTTCATCATACTGCTGAACCGCTCCGATGCCGGCCACGCCCGCAGCGTGGCGCAACGGATCCAGTCGCAACTGGCGCTGACACGCTTCAGCGCCATCCCGGGCAAGGTCACTGTCAGCTTCGGGCTGACGCTGGTAACCTCTGCGGCTGACCTGGCGCACGCTATCGAACGAGCCGATATCTCGCTCTACCAGGCCAAGCAGTCGGGGCGTGACCGTATCTGCATGCTGCCGGAAGAGCCGCCAGCCTGAACGCAGCAGCCCGTCGGAAACAGGCAGGTGCAGAGAACAGCTGCATCACGCCGGCCCGGCGCAATGACATTCCACAGTGCGGCCTGCCCCGCCGAACTGCGCCTGGGTGCGCCTTTCCTGGCCATGAGCGGCCCGGCAGCGGCTTCGACCTGCCGCAAACTCCAGTACAGCAAATACAAGTGACCGATCCATATGAGTAAAAACGATTTTTCCGCTCACACACCGATGATGCAGCAGTACTGGAAACTGAAGAACCAGCACCCCGACCAGTTGATGTTCTACCGCATGGGCGACTTCTACGAGTTGTTCTATGAAGATGCCAAGCGCGCGGCCGCATTGCTGGACATCACCCTGACCGCCCGCGGGCAGTCGGCGGGGCAGGCCATCCCCATGGCCGGTATCCCCTTCCACGCCGCCGAAGGCTATCTGGCACGCCTGGTGAAACTCGGCGAGTCGGTGGTGATCTGCGAACAGATCGGCGACCCCGCCACCAGCAAGGGGCCGGTGGAGCGCCAGGTGGTGCGCATCATCACCCCCGGCACGGTGAGCGACGAAGCGCTACTCGACGAGCGCCGCGACAACCTGCTGGCCGCCGTGCTCGGCGACGAGAAACTGTTCGGCCTGTCGGTGCTGGATATCGCCAGCGGCCGTTTCAGCGTGCAGGAACTCAAGGGCTGGGAAAACCTGCTGGCCGAACTGGAGCGCATGAGCCCGGCCGAACTGCTGATTCCCGATGACTGGCCACAGGGCCTGCCGCTGGAAAAACGCCGCGGCGTGCGCCGCCGCGCGCCCTGGGACTTCGACCGCGACTCGGCGCACAAGAGCCTCTGCCAGCAGTTTTCCACCCAGGATCTCAAGGGCTTCGGCTGCGAAAACCTGACCCTGGCCATCGGCGCCGCCGGTTGCCTGCTGGCCTATGCCAGGGAAACCCAGCGCACCGCGCTGCCGCACCTGCGCCGCCTGCGCCATGAACGCCTGGACGAAACCGTCGTGCTCGACGGTGCCACCCGCCGCAACCTGGAACTGGATACCAACCTCGCCGGCGGTCGCGACAACACCCTGCAATCGGTGCTCGACCGCAGCCAGACCGCCATGGGCAGCCGCCTGTTGAGCCGCTGGCTGCACCGCCCACTGCGCGACCGCGCAGTGCTGGAGGCACGCCAGGGGTCCATCGCCTGCCTGCTGGAGCACTACCGTTTCGAGTCGATCCAGCCACAACTCAAGGATATCGGCGACCTGGAGCGCATCCTCGCGCGCATCGGCCTGCGCAACGCCCGCCCGCGCGACCTGGCGCGGCTGCGCGATGCCCTGGCCGCCTTGCCGCAACTGCAGCAGGCGATGCAGAACCTGGAAGCACCACACCTGCTGCAACTGGCCGGCAGCATCCGCACCTACCCGGAGCTGGCCGAACTGCTGGCACGCGCCATCATCGACACACCGCCGGCGGTGATCCGTGACGGCGGTGTACTGAAGAGCGGCTACGACGCCGAACTGGACGAACTGCAATCGCTCAGCGAGAACGCCGGCCAGTACCTGATGGACCTCGAGACCCGGGAAAAGGCCCGCACCGGCCTGGCCAACCTGAAGGTCGGCTACAACCGCGTGCATGGCTACTTCATCGAATTGCCGAGCAAGCAGGCCGAATCGGCGCCCCCCGACTACATCAGGCGCCAGACGCTGAAGGGCGCCGAGCGCTTCATCACCCCGGAACTGAAGGCGTTCGAAGACAAAGCACTGTCAGCCAAGAGCCGCGCCCTGGCACGTGAGAAGCAGCTCTACGAAGCACTGATCGAGCAACTGATCGAGCACCTGGCGCCGCTGCAGGAGTCCGCCGTGGCGCTGGCGGAGCTGGATGTGCTGAGCAACCTGGCCGAACGCGCGCTCAACCTCGACCTGAACTGCCCGCGCTTCACCGAACAGCCCTGCCTGCGCATAGAGCAGGGGCGCCACCCGGTGGTCGAGCAGGTGCTCGACACCCCGTTCGTCGCCAACGACCTGGGGCTGGACGACGACACGCGCATGCTGATCATCACCGGTCCGAACATGGGCGGCAAATCCACCTATATGCGCCAGACCGCACTGATCGTGCTGCTGGCGCAGATCGGCAGCTTCGTGCCGGCCGCCGCCTGCGAGCTGTCGCTGGTGGACCGCATCTTCACCCGTATCGGCTCTTCCGACGACCTCGCCGGTGGCCGCTCGACCTTCATGGTCGAAATGAGCGAAACCGCCAATATCCTGCACAACGCCACCGACAGCAGCCTGGTGCTGATGGACGAAGTCGGCCGCGGCACCAGCACCTTCGACGGCCTGTCGCTGGCCTGGGCCGCCGCCGAACAGCTTGCGCGCCTGCGCGCCTTCACCCTGTTCGCCACCCACTACTTCGAGCTGACGGTACTGCCGGAGAGCGAAGCGGTGGTCAGCAACGTGCACCTGTCGGCCACCGAGCACAAAGAGCGCATCGTCTTCCTGCACCACGTCCTGGCGGGGCCGGCCAGCCAGAGCTACGGCCTGGCGGTGGCGCAACTGGCGGGCGTACCGGAGGAAGTCATTCGCCGCGCCCGCGACCATCTGTCACGGCTGGAGAGCAACAGCCTGGCCCATGAATCGCCGAAAATGGCGCCCGGCCAGGCAGCAGCGCCGATGCAAAGCGATCTGTTCGCCAGCCTGCCACACCCGGTGATCGAAGAACTCCATCGCACCGACCCGGATGAAATGACGCCCCGGCAGGCGCTGGAACTGCTTTATAGCCTGAAAAAACGTATCTGAGGGCCATGCCCTCAATGTTGCTGGAAAGCGACGACCGGATACGGCCATAAAGCCGGAGAGAGCGCTGAAGACTGGACGAAAAAGTGAACACCACACTTCGTCCAGCCGCCAGCGCTCTCTCCGGCTCTTCAGGCTTTATGGCCCCCGCCTGCAAGGAGATCGACGGGGGAAGGTAGCCAGCCTGACAGATGCGAATTCGACGCAATAATGCAGCTAACCCAAAAGTCAACAGCCTGCACATGAAAGCTGCTAGAATCGCGCACATTTTTTGGATGGGCGGTATGCCTGGTGCCGCCATACCACTGTCGTGCCAATCGACACGCCTGAGGAGATAGCTAGAAATGACCTTCGTCGTCACCGACAACTGCGTCAAGTGCAAGTACACCGATTGTGTGGAAGTCTGTCCGGTGGACTGCTTCTACGAAGGCCCGAATTTCCTGGTGATTCACCCGGACGAGTGCATCGATTGCGCTCTGTGCGAACCCGAGTGCCCGGCCCAGGCCATCTTCTCCGAAGATGAAGTGCCGGACGATATGCAGGAATACATCGAGTTGAACGCCGAACTGGCGGAAGTCTGGCCGAACATCACCGAGAAGAAGGATTCGCTGCCCGATGCCGCCGAGTGGGATGGCGTCACCGGCAAGATCCAGCATCTGGAGCGCTAGGGTCCGCGTGATTGACCAGATACCTTTGTGGGCGGCCCCGCAAACGGAACCGGCCACAAAGGCGATGCCGGCAAGCCTGCCGAGGCGCGATGGCACCGGCGAAGATGACTAGCAATCCGACCATTGCGCCGCGGCGAAGCGGTCGGGGCCCTAGCGTTCTCAGACCCTGCTCAATATCTCGCGGGCTAGAGCCCTGCAAGGCAAAAACAGGCGGAAAAGCGCAGTTTACAAATAGTAAATGAGCATTTTGAGCCTGTTTCTGACACAGCAGGACCGACGCGCAACAGATCGTGAACAGGTTCTCAGACCTTGTCCACGCCCTTCTTCAACGCATCCTTCGCGCCGCCCTTGAGCTGTTGCGCCTCCCCCTTGACCTCTTGCTGCAGCCCCTCATCCTTCAAGCGATCGTTGTCGGTTGCATCGCCAATGCTCTGTTTCACCTTGCCGATGACTTCGTTGGCCTTGCCCTTGATCTTGTCGCCAGTGCTGCTCATAAGAACCTCCAGTCGTTGAGTACATGCCTGGAAATTGACCGGGCCGGCGCCTCAAGAGTTTCCATTTCCCGAGGAACGGTCACGCCGGCGCATGAGCCGCTCCAACAGTGGGCGCCCGGCCAGTTGCAGGAACACCGGGGCCCCGGCGATCAGGTAGAAGTGATAGGTGACGAAACGCCAGATCAGGATGGCCGCCGCACTGGTGGACTTGCCGACCATCGGTGCCAACAGCGCCGCCGAGGCCAGTTCGGCGCTGCCAGCGCCACCGGGCAGCAGGCTCAGGTGCCCGGCACCGAGGGCCAGCATCTGCACCAGGAAGCTCCAGCCCCAGTCGATCTGTCGCCCCAGGCCAAGCAGGGTCAGGTACAGCACGCTGTAGCGCAGCAGGCCATGCAGCACGGTCAGCAGGAAGACGCTCAGTAGCAACAGGCGCGGCAGGCCCAGGCTGGCGCGCAAGGCATTGCGAAAGCGCAACAGCATCCTGGCCCAGCGCCAGCGGCGGCGGCGCCCTACCCCCAGGCGCGCCAGCAGTACGCCGGCGCTGCGGAACAGCCCAAGATGAAAGCGCGCCAACAGCCCCAGCAACGTCAGCACAACCAGCATGAGCGCCAGGCTGCCGCCCAGCAGATTGTCCATGAAAGGCGTCAACGCATGGGTCAGGCCATAGACCAGCACGCCCAGCATGGCACAGGCGAAGAACAGCAGATCGCTCAGTTGCTCCACCGCGTAAGTGGCGGCGCCCTTGGCTGGTGCCACGCCCTGGCGCGCCAGCAGCACGGCCAGGGTCACCGGCCCTCCGGCACCGCCCGGCGTGGCGCAGATGGCGAACTCGGTGGCCATGACGATGGCCGTCGCCCGCCCCTGCCCCAGGCTCTTGCGCCCCAGCAACAGGCGCAGGCGCAAGGCATTCAGGCTCCAGCCCAGCACGATCATGGCCAGCATGCCCAGCAACCAACTGAGGGGAAAGCGGCGCAAATGCCCCAGCGACTCGCTGCCGCCCAGCAGCAGGGGGATCAGCGCGGCGGCGATCAGGGCCGCCAACAGTATCCATCCACCGCGGTTCATGGCTGCCGGCGCAACCAGTCGAACTTGGTCAGTGCCTGGCGTCCATCCGCCAGCTCCTGGCGCAGGACCCGCAACCAGTAGTCGCGGGAGAAAGCGTGGCGCATATCCACCGGGTGCAGCCCCAGCCGCAGCCCGGGCGAATGGGCACAGCGCCGTCGCGCCGATTCGCTGTTGAGCCACGACAGCCCGCGCCGCCAGCCACTGCGGGCACTCCAGACCAGGCCTGGCGCCGGCAGCCGCTGGAAATCCGGCAGGCGGTACAGGCAACCGGGTGCGCTGCTGTAGGACAGCCCGCTATCGCGCAAGGCCCGGCGCGTGCCCTCACTCATCAACCAGGCCGGCGCCACGAAGCCGTGCAGGGGCCAGACGAGTTCCCGGAACAGTTCGATACCCCGCTCCAGGCGCTCGCGGGCCGAGGCCTGGTCACGCCCGTAGAACTCGCCCTCGTGGGTGTAGACGCGGCGCATGAACCAGTCCACCGGGGCGCGCGGCGCCGGCCCCTCATCGGCATGGTGAAAACCGTGCAGCACCAGTTCGTCGCCCCGCTCGAGACGCGACGCCAGCATCCGGCAGAAATCGGGATACTGGCGCAAGGGATTGCGCCGATGGAAATCCGGCACCACCAGCCAGGTGATGGGTATTCGCCCCAGGGCATCCACCCGCGCCACGAAAGGCTGGTAGTCCCGCCAGGTTTCCGGGGCCACGTCGTGCAGCACCAGCATCAATGCGCGCTCAGCCATGGGCGGCCACCGCCGACTCGGCATACCCGGTCACGGCCCGGTAGTGGACCAGCAGGCCGGCGATGACCGCATCCCAGGCATAGTGGGCCTCGACATGCAGGCGCGCCTGCTCACCCATGCGCCGCACATCGGCCTCGAACAGCTCCCGCACGGCCCGCGCCATGTCCTTCGCATCCAGCGGCCGGCAGAGGTTGCCGGCATGCGCGGGAACCAGTTCCGGCAGTGCCCCGGCACGCGCCGCCACCACCGGGATGCCACAGGCCATGGCTTCCAGCGCCACCAGGCCGAAGGTCTCCTGGTTGCCCGCGTGCAGCAGCACGTCACTACTGGCCATCAGCCTGGCGACCTCCACGGCCGGGCGAAAGCCATCCATGACCGTGACATTCTCCGGCACCCGTCGTGGCATGCAGGAGCCGACCAGCAGCAGGTGATAGGGCCCCCCCAGCTCCCTGGCCACCTCCAGCAACACGGGCAGGTTCTTCTCGCGCGACCCGCGCCCGGCGAAGATCATCAGGCGCGCGCTATCGTCGAGCCCCAGTTCGGCGCGCAACCGCTCATCGCGCCAGCGCGGATGGAACACCTGCAGGTCGACCCCCAGCGGCCGGACGTGAACATTGCGCACGCCAAGGCCGAGCAGTTTGTGCGCCATCACATGGCTTGGTACCAACACCCGGTCGAAGCGGCCATACAGGTTGGCAACATAATGCTCCAGCCGCTCGCCGAGCCAGTCACCGCCACGGTTGCGCGCCAGCAGGGGCAGGTCGGAATGATAGAAACCGATCACCGGTACATCCAGGCGGCGCCCCGCGTCCAGCGCCGCCCAGGCCGTCATGTAGGGATCGCCGACCTCGATCAGGTCCGGATTCAGGCTGCGCAGCAGGTTGCGCCAGGGGGAACGCCGCAGCGGGAAACGGTAGCCCTTGCCGAACGGCAACAGCGGCGCGGGCAGTTCGTAGATGCCGCCTTCCTCGCCATAAGCGGCGCCCGGCACCAGGACACTATGGCGAATACCGGGATAGTGCTGCAGGCGCCGGTGCTTGGCTTCCAGATAGGTACGCACGCCGCCGCTGGCTGGCGCATAGAACATGGTCATGTCAACGATATGCAAGGCACTGCTACTCCATTGAGTCGGTGCCATGGCACAAGCCACTGGCCGCTCACACAGAAAGAATCTGTAATGATTTCAATGGACCCCCGCCGCCGGCAGTCGTTCTGCCCATATGTCACAAGACTGTATGGAACGCCTTGGCGTGGGGTGCGCCGGGATAACTGCGATCATTGCGGTGCGCACGGCGCATCCTGCGCACCACGGCGATAGCCGATCGGCCCCGGGCTATTTCGCCTCGAGCGCCGCCAGCCACTCGGCGTACAGATGCGTCTGCTCCGGCTCCAGGCCGAGACGCTGCATATGTTCCAGGTGCTGGTCGATCTCATGCACCATCGGGTCGATACCGCCGGGGTTGCCATCCAGCCGGCACATCTGCATCACCCCCAGGTGGTAGAAGCGCAGCAGTTTCAGCGCATGCGGCTCATCCCGCGCAACGGCCTCCCTGATACGGTGCATGCGGTTGGTCACCCGCATCAGGTTGCGCTTGAGGCGCCAGCCGTACACGGCGGGCGCCATCCAGGGGCGGGGCCAGAAGACCAGGCGGACCAGCGCCACGCTCAGCACCAGGCCGGCCAGCACGCCCGCCAGGTTCAAGCGGAAATTATCGCCCCCGGGCGTACCGAACAGTTGCACGCCCAGGGTCGACAGCCCCAGCCCCAGGCCAGCGAAGATGACAACAACCAGCAAGGTGATACGGCGTGTCTGTTGCCGATAGCGCTGTGGCTCCATCGGCTGGATTTCGAAAAGCGTCACGGCAGTTGTCTCCTTGCAGACGATAAGTGCAGGCTCAGTCCGACAAACGCCGGGACTGCCACCAGATGGTCAATGCCAGCGCGGCCACCCACAGCACCTGGACACCATAGTTGAGCCGCTGGTAAAGCCCGAATCCCTGCCCGGCCTCGACGGCCTGCGCCATCAACGGCATGGTCAGCACCGCCAGCATCACCGCCGCCACCGACAACAGGCTCAACACGCGGCTGCCGAGCAGCTTCTGCGCCAGGAAGATCCAGATGAAGCTTGCCAGCAGCAGACTCAGGAACATCACGAAACCGGCCAGGTTATGCAGGTTCTGGCTGCTGGACGGCCGCTCCAGCGAGCAACCGACATCGCACGCGTAATAGCCCGTGGCAAAGCTGGCCAGCCCGTGCAGCATCACGAGCACGGCAGTCGCACGCGACCAGAGGTTGCCGAATTGCAGCCACAGGGCCAGACCAAAGAGAACGAACAACACCCCGAGAGGGTAGTTGTTGATCAGCGGGGAAATACCATGGGTGGGGGCACCCAACGCTCCCAGCTCGCTCATGGCCTGGTCCACATGGCTGTAACCGGGATACAGTGCGCCGGCCAGCATGACCCCGAGCGCCAGCCAGAATGGAATCAGAACCCCCGCCATAAAACCGTATTTGCGCATGTCCCCTCCGTCGTTATCGTTAATGCATTGAATCGCCAGGCGGCCGTTCAAAACCTCGCAAACCAGAGCCTGCTCTTAACGCAGCAGGCCAGACTTAGAACAGGCTCTCACGCCCATGCCTTTCAGCGTCTTTGCAAAGGCCGCGTTCAAGCCACTGTCGCGAACGATCTGGATATCCGCGCACCTGGGTCCCCGCCTTCGCGGGGACGACGGTGGGGGACCTCTCGCTTCTCCCTGCTTCCCCTACCCCTGTCCTTCCCGCGAAGGCGGAATACACGCAATGGTGGTAGCACTCCTGCCTTGCCGGCAAGCATGGTTCTCACGCCTCAACGCTTGCCCATTGCTTGCCCAAGCGCTTCTCGGACACCGGCATCTTCGTGCCCAGTTGCTGTGCGAACAGAGAGACACGGTACTCCTCCAGCATCCAGCGGTACTGATACAGCTCAGCATCACGCCGACCTTCCTTCGCATGTTTTTCCAGGCGCGCCTGGTATTGCTGCCAGCAGGCAGTCAATTCGCCCGCCCAGACACGGTCCCTTTGCACCTGCGAGCCGACCTTGTCCAGGCGCTGTTCGATGGCCTTGAGGTAGCGAGGAAACTCCTTCAGCCACTCGGCCGGGGTATCGCGGACGAAGCCCGGATAGACCAGGTTCGCCAACTGCTGCTTGATATCGTTCAGCGCCACCGCCTGGGCCAGGTCGATACGGCCCTTGAAGCGCTTCTGCAGGCCGTGCCATAGCTTGAGTATCTCCAGCACCAGGCGCGCCAGTTGCCCGGCCTGCTCGCTCCAGTCGCCACGCCGGCGTTCGGCGAGGGTGGCCAATGCACCGCCTTCGCGGGGCAGCTCATCGAGACCGCTGAGGATGCAACTGTCCAGGCTGGCCAGCAGGAGGTCCTCGACCAGTGCCTCCACCCGGCCCAGCTCGCGATAGAGCAGGCCAAGCTCCGTCAGCCCTGGCAGGCGGCCGCGCAAGTGCTTGGCCTGCTCGGCCAGTTGCTGCAACAGCAGCCGCTGCAAGGCGCGGCGGTGCTGGAAGTCCGCTTCGGCACGGGTCGGAAAGCGGCCCTGGTGGACCTCGCCCTTCTCCTCCACCAGGGCCGGGTAGACCGTCATCGACAGCCCCGCGACCTGGTGTTGCGCCTGTTGCTGCAAGGGGGCGAATGCCTCGGCCTGTACCCGCTCCTCACTGGTGCGCTTGCCGGGCGTGGCCAGGGCGATCCGCCCGTCGGCGGCGAAACGCGCCGTCAGCTCGGACAGCTCGCGCCCTTCTCCCAACGGCCTGCCTTCGCCGTCGACCACCTCGATATTCATGCGCAGGTGGCTGTCGAGCTGCTGTTCGGCCTCCTGCCAGGCTTCTTCCGGTACCCGTACGCCGGTCATGCGCAGCAGTTCCTGCCCCAGCGCCTGGGTCAGGGAGGCGCTGGCGAACGTCACCCGCGCCAGGGCCGCCTGGACGAAATCCGGTACCGGCACGAAATTCTTGCGCAGGGCCTTGGGCAGGTTGCGCACCAACGCCACGCACTTGGCCTCCAGCAAGCCCGGCACCAGCCAGGCCAGGCGCTCGGCGGGCAATTGCGGCAACAGCGGCGCCGGCACACGGACCGTCACTCCGTCGCGCGGATGATTCGGCTCGAAGTGGTAACTCAGCGGCAATTGCAATTCGCCGAGCTGCAACTGATCGGGGTACTGCGCCGCCGTCACTTCCCTGGCGTCGCGGGCCAGCACATCGGCCTCGCTCATCACCAGCAATTGTGGGTTGCCGGCGCTCTCGCGCTTGTACCAGTTCTCGAAACGGGCGACCTGGCAGATATCCTCCGGCAGGCGCGCCGCGTAGTAGGCGTAGAGGGTTTCCTCGTCGGCAAGGATATCGCGCCGGCGTGCCTTGGCTTCCAGCTCGTCGAGGCGCTCCAGCAGGGCGCGGTTGGCACTGAGCGCCCTGGCCTGGCTGCGCATCTCGCCGCGCACCAGGCCCTCGCGGATGAACAGGTCGCGGGAAACCAGCGGATCCACCGGCCCGTAGTGCACAGGCCGGCGCCCGACGACGATCAGGCCGTAGAGGGTGATCTGCTCGTAGGCCACCACCTGGCCGCGCTTCTTCTCCCAGTGCGGCTCGAAGTGGTTCTTCTTGATCAGGTGGCCGGCCAGCGGCTCGATCCATTCCGGTTCGATGCGGGCGACGATCCGCGCGAACAACTGGCTGGTCTCCAGCAGTTCCGCCGCCATGATCCACTGGGGCTTCTTGCGCCCGAGCACACTGGATGGGTGCACGCGGAAGCGCCGCTGGCGGGCGCCCAGGTAGTCGCCCTCCTCGGTCTTCTGGCCGATCTGGCTGAGCAGGCCGGAGAGAATCGCCTGGTGCACGGCGGCATAGCCGCGCGCGCGCTGCGCCGCCTCACCGGCCTCGGCCTGCTGGCGGGCGATGGCGTTGAGCTTGGTATCCTTGGTCAGTTGCGGGGCCGCATGGGTATCGCTTCGCTCAACCCATCCTACCGCTGCGGCAGCACTCGGGCGCTGCGCATCCCGCGAATGGCTGTCGCCCAGCCGCAACTCGCGGGCGATCAGCACCAGTTGCCGGTGCGCATCGCGCCATTCGCGCAGGCGCAGGTAGTTGAGGAAATTCTTGCGGCACCAGCTTCGCAGCGCATTGCTGCCGAGGGCCTGGCGCTGTTCTTCGAAACCGCGCCAGATATTGATCAGCGCGGCGAAGTCGGAATCCGGGTCCTTCCATTGCGCATGGGCCTGGTCGGCAGCCTGCTGGCGCTCCAGCGGCCGCTCGCGCACGTCCTGCACGGACAGCGCGCTGGCGATCACCAGCAGTTCCTCCAGACTGCCCAGGCGCGCGCCTTCCAGCAGCATGCGGCCAAGCCGCGGGTCGATCGGCAGGCGCGCCAGTTGCCGGCCGAGGGCGGTCAGCTCGCCCTCGCGGGTCACCGCCGAGAGTTCCTGCAGCAGGTTGAAGCCGTCGCTGATGGCGCGCCCATCCGGCGGCTCGATGAAGGGGAAGTCCTCGATACGCCCGAGGCGCAGGTGCAGCATCTGCAGGATCACCGCCGCCAGGTTGGTGCGCAGGATTTCCGGATCGGTGAAGGCCAGGCGCCCGAGGAAATCCTCCTCGCTGTAGAGGCGGATGCAGATGCCCGGCTCGACCCGCCCGCAACGGCCCTTGCGCTGGTTGGCGCTGGCCTGGGAAATCGCCTCCACCGGCAGCCGCTGCACCTTGGCGCGATAGCTGTAGCGGCTGATGCGCGCGGTGCCGCTGTCGATCACATAGCGGATGCCGGGCACCGTCAGCGAGGTCTCGGCGACGTTGGTCGCCAGCACGATCTTGCGCGCCGGCAGCGACTTGAAGATCTTCTGCTGCTCCGCCGGGGTCAGCCGCGCATACAGCGGCAGTACTTCGGTAAAGCGCAGGTTGGCCTTGCGCAGCACCTCGGCGGCATCGCGGATCTCGCGCTCGCCAGGCAGAAATACCAGCACGTCGCCCGGGCGCTGGCCGACGCTGCGCTCATGGGCGGCGATCTCGTCCAGTGCGGCGAGGATGCCCTGGTCCACGGTCAGGTCGTCCTCTACGCGGTTACCCTCCTCGTCCACTTCCTGCGACAGCGGCCGGTACCAGGTTTCCACCGGATAGGTGCGCCCGGACACCTCGATGATCGGCGCATCGCCGAAGTGTTCACTGAAACGCTGCAGGTCGATGGTCGCCGAGGTGATGATCAGCTTGAGGTCGGGGCGGCGTGGCAGCAGGGTCTTCAGGTAGCCGAGCAGGAAGTCGATGTTCAGGCTGCGCTCGTGGGCCTCGTCGACGATCAGCGTGTCGTACTTTTCCAGGTAGCGGTCATGGGCGGTTTCCGCCAGCAGGATGCCGTCGGTCATCAGCTTGACCAGCGTACTGTCCTTGCTCTGGTCCTCGAAGCGCACCTGGTAGCCGACCAGTTCGCCCAGCGGCGTACCGATTTCCTCGGCCACCCGCGTCGCCACGCTGCGCGCCGCCAGCCGGCGCGGCTGGGTATGGCCGATCAGGCCGTGCACACCGCGCCCCAGTTCCAGGCAGATCTTCGGCAACTGGGTAGTCTTGCCCGAGCCGGTTTCCCCGGCGATCACCAGCACCTGGTGTTCGAGCAGCGCGGCCTTGATTTCCTCGCGCTTGGCGGCGATCGGCAGGCTGTCGTCGTAACGCATCGGCGGCACGCTCCGGCGCCGCGCCTCGACCCTGGCCCGCGAGCGCTCGAAGCGCTCCAGCCACTGCGCCAGGCGCGCCTCGTCCGGTTTCTTGCGCAACTCCAGCAACTGCCGGCGCAGGCGATGGCGGTCGCCGCTCGCCACCTGGGAAAGGTTGTTCAACAGGTTGTCGAGCTGGGCGGCGATGGCGGGCGTGGCTTCAGTCATGGTGATCCGGAGGTGGACAATATAGGCGGAATAATCGGTTAAGACGGTCGTGCCATGTACTCAGAAGAGCCGAGAACAGCGCTGGAGGCTTGAGACTGGACGACGCGCCGTCCGTTGCCTGCTGGAGACGGAGCTTTTACCTCCAGTTTCCAGCCCCCAGCGCTTTTATCGAAGGCTTGAGCGCATGGCGCGATTGCCCTGGGAATCGGTGCGCGTGGCGCACCCTACGCCTGGGCGGCGGCGACGATCAACGCCTTCATCTCGCGCACCGCCTGCGGGAAGCCGACGAACAGCGCATGGGCGACGATGGCGTGGCCGATGTTCAGTTCGTTGATGCCTTCCAGCGCGGCGATGGCCTGGCTGTTGTGGTAGTGCAGGCCATGCCCGGCATTGACCACCAGCCCCAGTTCGCGCCCCAGCGCCACGCCCTGGCGAATTCGCTGCAGCTCGGCGGCTTGCGCCTGCGGCGTCTCGGCATCGGCATAACGCCCGGTATGCAACTCGATGGCCGGAGCACCCAGGCGCCGCGCCGCCTCGATCTGCGCCGGCTCGGGGTCGATGAACAGCGATACCTGGCAATCCAGCCGCGCCAGGCGCTCGATCGCCGCCGCCACCCGTGCCTCCTGCGCCAGCACATCCAGGCCGCCTTCGGTGGTCAGCTCCTGACGCGTCTCGGGGACGAAGCAGGCATGCGGCGGGCGAATCTCCTCGGCGAACGCCAGCATCGCCTCGGTGATGCCCATTTCGAAGTTCATGCGCGTCTGCAACACCTCGCGCAGCACCCGTACATCACGATCCTGGATATGCCGGCGATCCTCGCGCAGGTGCACGGTAATGCCGTCGGCACCGGCCTGTTCGGCATCCAGCGCGGCCTTGACCGGGTCCGGGTAGCGCGTGCCGCGCGCCTGGCGCAAGGTGGCGACGTGATCGATATTGACACCGAGCAGGATAGGTCTGGCTTCAGCCACGGGGTGACTCCTTGATAGACATGAAAAGTTCGCGGCTGACCAGCGGCCGCCCGCCGAGATGAGGGGCCAATGCCTGGCGCATCAGGCGCTTGGCCGCTCCCAGGGCGCCCTCGCTGGCCCAGTCCGCCTCGGCCATGGAGAGTAACAGAGCGCCCTTGAACAGGCCTGGCTGGAACTGCTGGACCGCCTCGAATCCGGCGTCCGGCTGCAACCGGTAGAAAGACTCCGGCGCGACCGGCAGGCCATGGATATCGCGATCCAGCGCGAAGCCGTAGCCCAGCTCGCACAGCAGGCGCCACTCGAACGCCCGCAGCAGCGGCTCCAGCGGCCGCCGCGCGGCCAGGGCCAGCAGGCTGCCGCGGTACAGCTCGAACAGTTCGGGATGGGCATCTTCCGCCGGCAGCAGGCGCGTCAGCAACTCGTTGAGATAAAGCCCGCTGAACAGCGTATCGCCCTCCAGCCAGTGGGCGACCCCGGCCGGCTCCAGGCGGGCGACCGTCTTCAGTTCATGGCGCCCGCGAAACTCCACCTCCAGCGAGATGAACGGCCGCGCCAGGCTGCCCGCCTTGCCTCGCGCCCCACGCAATACCGCGCGCAAACGGCCCTGCGGCGTGAGGAAATCCACCAGCGCGCTGCTCTCGCGATAGGGCCGGCTATGCAGGACGAAGGCGGGAACAAGTGTTGTGCTCATAAATACCCTGGAACACCGCCATACCCATGCAGTGCGTAGGATGGGTCGAGCACAGCGATACCCATCATTAGATGGCTGACGATGGGTATCGTCGCCATGCTCCTCAACCCATCCTACGCGCTGGAGGCTGGATAGCCTGATGTTCGCCCTTTTCGCTCTTCGTTCAGCCTCCAGCCAATAGCGCTCTTACTATCGGCGTTGCGGCTTTCAGTTGTAACCCAGCGAATGCAACGCCCGCTCGTCATCCGACCAGCCACCCTTGACCTTGACCCAGAGGTTGAGCATGACCTTGGAGTCGAACAGCACCTCCATATCCTTGCGCGCCTCCTGGCCGATACGCTTGATGCGCTCGCCCTTGTCGCCGATGATGATTTTCTTCTGTCCGTCGCGCTCCACCAGGATCAGCGCATGGATATGCAGCACATGCCCCTGCTGCTTGAAGTCCTCGATCTCCACGGTGATCTGGTAGGGCACCTCGGCACCGAGCTGGCGCATGATCTTTTCCCGCACCAGCTCGGCGGCCAGGAAGCGGCTGCTGCGGTCGGTGATCTGGTCTTCCGGGAAGAAGTGCTCGCCTTCCGGCAACCGCTCGGCCACCAGTTGCTCCAGCAGCTCCAGGTTCTGCCCGTGCTGGGCGGAAACCGGTACGATCTCGGCATTCGGCAATTGCGTCGCCAGCCACTCCAGGTGCGGCAGCAGGTCGCCCTTCTCGTCGAGACGATCGACCTTGTTGACCGCCACGATCAGCGGCCCCTCGACGTACTGCACGCGCTCCAGCACCAACTGGTCCTCTTCGGTCCAGCGCGTGCGGTCGACCACGAAGATCACCACGTCGACATCCTTCAATGCGGAAGACGCGGTGCGGTTCATATAGCGATTGAGCGCGGTTTCGCCATTCTTGTGCAGGCCGGGGGTGTCGACATAGACCGCCTGCACGGCGCCCTCGGTCTTGATCCCCAGCATGTTGTGGCGCGTGGTCTGCGGCTTGCGCGAAGTGATCGCGAGCTTCTGCCCGAGGATATGGTTGAGCAGTGTCGACTTGCCGACATTCGGCCGCCCGACGATGGCGACATAGCCACAACGGCTCACGGATGCATCAGTCATTGGCATTCTCCACGCCGAGGGCAACCAGTGCGGCTGCCGCGGCAACCTGTTCGGCGATGCGCCGGCTGGCGCCCTGCCCTTGTGTCTTGTCGCCCAACAATACCACCTGGCATTCGACGAAGAAGGTGCGGCAGTGCGGCTCGCCCTGGATATCCACCACCTCGTATTTCGGCAGTTCGCCACCGCGCGATTGCAGGAACTCCTGCAGGCGGGTCTTCGGGTCCTTGTTAGTGTCCACCAGCGTCAGGCCCTGCAGCTCGTTGGCCAGCCAGGCCAGCACGCGGTCCCGCGCGGCTTCCATACCGGCATCCAGATAGATGGCGCCAATCAGCGCCTCCAGGGTATCGGCCAGGATCGACTCGCGGCGGAAACCGCCGCTCTTCAGCTCGCCGGAGCCGAGCCGCAGGTAATCGCCCAGTTCGAAGCCACGCGCCAGTACGGCAAGCGTCTCGCCCTTGACCAGCCGTGCGCGCAAACGCGACAACTGCCCTTCGCGGGCCTGGGGGAAATGCTTGAACAGGGCTTCGCCGGCGACGAAATTGAGAATGGCATCGCCGAGGAACTCCAGCCGCTCATTGTTGCGGCCAGCGTAGCTGCGATGGGTCAGGGCCAGTAGCATCAGCTCCTGGTCCTTGAATTGATAGCCGAGCTTGCGCTCGAGACGGCTCAATGAATTGCTCACGACATCCTTAGGCGGTATTTCCGATCAAAATGCGCTGCCCGTTACCACGGGTAGCGTGCGCTTGGGTCTTCCCCTCTCCCGCCAGGGGAGTAGGGCTGAATGCACGCCGGTCGAATGAACGCCGCCGGCAAAGCCCCTCTCCCCTCGCGGGAGAGGGGTTGGGGAGAGAAGGCCTCGGATCAATGAATCAGCCCGACCCGCGAGAACGACGGCAGGCTGCTCAACTTGGGCTCTCCCCAACTCATCCATACCGCGAACGCCTTACCGACGATATTGCGGTCCGGCACCATCCCGGCCATTTCCGGCTCGCCGCTCACGCTCTGCCAGTAGCGGCTGTCGTTGGAGTTGTCGCGGTTGTCGCCCATCATGAAATAGTGCCCGGCGGGTACTGCCCACTGCCGCTCGGCTTCGACCCGGTAGCGGCTCATTTCCTTGCGGATCAGGTGTTCGGCCTCGCCCAGGCGCTCCTGGTAGAGCATGGCGCTGCCGAGGCTGCCGGGCTCCTCGCCAACCAGGGTTTGCGCCACCAGTTGGTCATTGACGTACAGGCGCTTGTCACTGGTGTAGCGCACCACGTCGCCCGGCAGGCCGACCACGCGCTTGATGTAGTTGATGTTCGGATCGCTCGGGTAGCGGAACACCATCACGTCGCCACGCTTGGGATCGCTGACCTCGATGACCTTGGTATCCGCCACCGGCAGGCGAATGCCATAGGCGAACTTGTTCACCAGGATGAAATCGCCGACTTCCAGGGTCGGGATCATCGAGCCCGAGGGGATCTGGAACGGCTCGACCAGGAAGGAGCGCAGCACCAGCACGATCGCCAGCACCGGAAAGAAGGACTTGCCGTACTCGATCAGCAACGGCTCCTTGTTCAGCTTCTCCAGTACCTGCGGGTCGGCCTCGCCAGTGGCACCGCTCTCGTAGCGGGCGATCGCCGAGCGCCGACGGGGCGCGAAGAACAGCAGGTCGGCCAGGGCCAGGGCACCACAGATCGCCACGGCGAGGACCAGCAACAACGGGAAATTGATCGACATATCAGCTATCCACCTTCAAAACCGCGAGGAAGGCTTCCTGTGGAATCTCCACGCTGCCTACCTGTTTCATGCGCTTCTTGCCCGCCTTCTGCTTCTCCAGCAGCTTGCGTTTACGGCTTACGTCACCACCATAGCACTTGGCCAACACGTTCTTGCGCAATGCCTTGACCGTGGTGCGCGCCACGACCTGCCCGCCGATGGCGGCCTGGATCGCCACATCGAACATCTGCCGGGGAATCAGCTCCTTCATCTTCTCGGTGAGGACGCGGCCCTTGTAGTGCGAATTGTCCCGATGCACGATCAGTGCCAGGGCATCGACCTTCTCGCCGTTGATCAGCACATCCAGCCGGACCAGGTTGGCCGACTGGAAACGCTCGAAACTGTAGTCCAGCGACGCATAGCCGCGGCTCACCGACTTCAGGCGGTCGAAGAAGTCCAGCACCACCTCGCTCATCGGCAGGTCGTAGCTGACCTGTACCTGCGAACCGAGGAACTGCATGTCACGCTGCACGCCGCGCTTCTCGATGCACAGGGTGATGACATTGCCCAGGTGATCCTGCGGCACCAGGATATTGGCGCGCACGATCGGCTCGCGCATGTCCTCGATGGAAGACAGGTCCGGCAGCTTGGACGGGTTGTCGACGTAGATCGTCTCGCCGTTCTTCAGCTTGAGCTCATAGATCACGGTCGGCGCGGTGGTGATCAGGTCGAGGTTGTACTCGCGCTCCAACCGCTCCTGGATGATCTCCATGTGCAGCATGCCGAGGAAGCCGATACGGAAGCCGAAGCCAAGGGCGTCGGAGCTTTCCGGTTCGTATTGCAGCGCGGCGTCGTTGAGCGTCAGCTTCTGCAGGGCCTCGCGGAAATCCTCGAAATCATCCGAACTGACCGGGAACAGGCCGGCGTAGACCTGCGGCTGGATACGCTTGAAGCCCGGCAGTACCTCGACATCCGGGGTAGTGGAGAGGGTCAGGGTATCGCCGACCGGCGCGCCGTGGATGTCCTTGATACCGGCGATGACGAAGCCCACCTCGCCCGCCTTGAGGTCGGCGGTTTCGCTGTGCTTGGGGGTGAAGACGCCGACGCTGTCGACCTGGTGCAGCTTGCCGGTGGACTTGACGAGGATCTTGTCGCCCTTCCTCACCCGCCCATGCTTGACCCGCACCAGCGACACCACACCCAGGTAGTTGTCGAACCAGGAGTCGATGATCAGCGCCTGTAATGGCGCGTCGATCTCGCCCACCGGTGGCGGGATCACCTTGACCAGGCGCTCCAGCACGTCGAGCACGCCCATGCCGCTCTTGGCGCTGCACGGCACCGCATCGGTGGCATCGATGCCGATGATATGCTCGATCTCCTCCTTGACCCGCTCCGGCTCGGCCTGGGGCAGGTCCATCTTGTTCAGCACCGGCATGACTTCCAGGCCCTGCTCGATGGCGGTGTAGCAGTTGGCGACCGACTGCGCCTCGACGCCCTGCCCCGCATCCACCACCAGGATCGCGCCTTCGCAGGCGGCCAGGGAACGGCTCACCTCATAGGTGAAATCGACGTGGCCGGGGGTGTCGATGAAGTTGAGCTGGTAGGTCCTGCCATCCTGCGCCGGGTAATGCAGCGTGACGCTGTGGGCCTTGATGGTGATGCCGCGCTCGCGCTCGAGATCCATCGAGTCCAGCACCTGAGCCTCCATTTCGCGCTCGCTCAGGCCACCGCATATCTGGATGAAACGGTCAGCCAGGGTCGACTTGCCGTGGTCGATATGGGCAATGATGGAAAAATTGCGGATATGACTCAGGTCACTCACAGCTCTAGCACTCGAAAAGATCACAGGCAGAATGCCCGCCGAAAATAGCCGGTGAGTTTAACTGATCGGCTTTTGGTGCGCTATGGCGGAGCGAAGGGGCGGGAAAGCGGCAGGGTCGGTGAGCGCCCCTTCCCCTGCGGAGGATAGCCTTCAGTTCACTCGTCCCCTGCGTCTGTCAGCGGTGCGCCATCCGGAAATAGCGATGTGATCGCTTCGATCACTTTATCCATATGCTCATCGAGTCCAATCCAAAGAGGTAGCCGCACCAGGCGCTCGGCGAGATCCCGGGTAACCGGCAACTCTCCCTGTTCACGCCCGAAGCGCCTCCCCGCTGGAGACGAATGCAATGGCACATAGTGGAATACGGCGTTGACACCCTGCTGCTTCAGGCCCTCGATGAAACGGGTGCGTTCCGCCAGGTCCGGCAAGAGGACATGGTACATGTGCGCATTGCCACGACAGCTTGCAGGCAGGCATGGCCTCCGTAGCCGGAAGTTGCGCTCGAGTGGAGCCAATGCATGGTGGTATCGATCCCATAGCGCCAGGCGAGCCTGCAGGATTTCATCCGCTGCCTCCATCTGCGCCCATAGGAATGCTGTGATCAATTCCCCCGGCAGGTAGCTGGAGCCCAGATCCTGCCAGGTGTATTTATCCACTTGCCCGCGAAAGAAGGCGCTGCGGTTGGTGCCTTTCTCGCGAATGATCTCCGCACGTTCGACCAGTTGGGGGTCATTGACCAGCAACGCCCCACCCTCGCCGGAGATGAGGTTCTTGGTTTCGTGGAAGCTCAGGCAGGCCAAATGGCCGATGGAGCCGAGTGGCAGCCCCTTGTAATACGACAGGATAGCCTGCGCCGCATCCTCGATCACAATCAGCCCGTGGCGCTGGGCGACCGCCATGATCACGTCCATCTCGCAGCCGACACCGGCATAGTGCACCGGCACGATGGCACGTGTGCGCGGCGTGATGGCGGCCTCGATCAGTGTTTCGTCGATGTTGAGCGTATCGGCCCGAATATCGACGAAGACCGGCGTCGCGCCACGCAGTACGAAAGCATTGGCGGTCGACACGAAGGTATAGGACGGCATGATCACTTCGTCGCCGGGGCCGATGTCAGCCAGCAGTGCGGCCATCTCCAGTGCCGCGGTGCAGGAGTGCGTCAGCAACGCGCAGGCAGCCCCGGTGCGCTGCTCCAGCCACTGCGAGCAACGCCGTGTGAAAGCCCCGTCGCCGGCCAGGTGGCCATTGGCATGAGCCTGCGCGATGTAGCCGAGCTCCTTGCCGGTCATGTAGGGTTTGTTGAAGGGGATCATCTGTGCGGCGTCACCGGTGGTGGAGAGAGGACGATTGGGGCTTGCGCGCGACGACCAGCCGCGTGCCACCGACCGGGTAGTTCAGGCCCAGGCGGATGCCCGTGCATTCCAGGTCGAGCATTCGTTCAAACGCGTAGTTGAGCACGGGATGCAGCTCGAGTTCGGCACGGGGATTGGCGGCGATGTCATCGCGCTTGCGCCCGAGGCGCGACAGCAGCATCGCGGGTAGCAGCGTAGTCACGAACGAGGTGCTGCGTACCACCTCAAAGCCGGCGGCGCGGATTTTTTCGCCGATCTCCCGCCCGCCGTAGCGCCGCTGGTGATGGGCGTACTCGTCGGCCGCGCTCCACAACCAGGCATGCTGCGGCACGGTTAGCAACAGCACGCCGCCGGGCTGCAGCGTACGGTGGATTTCGCCCAGCACCGCTTCGTCTTCGGCGATGTGCTCGAGCACATCGAAGGCGCCGACGACCTCGAAGGCCTCGGCGAACGGGATATGCCGGGCGTCCATCTGCATCAGATCGACCCCAGGCAAGCGTTGTGCGGCGAAGGCGAGCCCGGCGGTGAATATCTCGCTGCCCGCCAGACGCGCCTGGGGAAAATGCGCCGCGATGCCGGCGAGTACGAAGCCGGTACCGCAGCCGATTTCCAGCAGCGAGGAAAAGCCCGGCGCATAGCGGCCCAGCGCCCAGAGAATCAGCCGGTTACGTGCGCGGAACCAGAAGTTGGCGGCCTCGCGGTGCGCCAATTCGGCGAAACAGTCCACCTCGAAGCCACCACCCGCGTGGGCGAGATCGGGCGCATAGGCGTCGAAGCCATCGACGATGGCGGGCGCTGCTCTACAGGCGGGGCAGTCGCGCCGGGGCATCGGGTAGGCGCTACCGCAGGCGAGGCACTGTTTCATGATCGAGCCTCCGTGGTGGCGTGGCGGAAAACGAAGCACTTGAAGGCGACGAACAGAAAGCCCGCCACCACGAATACCGCCACAGCCTGCACCCATTGGTGGGGGTAGCCCAACCGGTCAGCGAACACTGCGAGCAGAGCAAGGTTCAACGCGTAGCCCATAGTATGGGCGAGAGCATAGCGAAGTCCGGAGTCGAATAGACTGCCCCGGTAGGAGAAGGTCAGCTTGCGGTTACCTAGAAAGCCGGCCAGCGCGCCCAACGGATAGAGCAAGCTGACCGTCAGCTTGGGTGCCACGCCAAGCCAGGTGAGCAGAAGGTACAGCATATAGCCACCGGCGTTGAACGCCACACCGAGAACAGCAAAGCGCAACAGTTGCCCCCAAGTCCGGCCAGCCTGGCGGAACCTGGCTCCATCAACCATCACGTAACATCGCGAGGCCGAACCCCGTTCGGCCATAGGAGTTGCCGTTGTACAGCATGTAGCGCACGCCAGCATGGTCGAAGACGAAGGGATATTCGATCATTTGCGCATCCCATCCTCGCACTGACACATCAATACCCGCCGTTTCCAGGGAAAGCCGCCAATGTCGCCCATCCGGACTCGTGGCATGGCCGATACGGTAGGCCTGCCCCTTGCCACCACGATATGAAAACCACATTTCATAGCCACCCTCGGCATTGCGCATGACGCTTGGCCTGGAAAACGCTTGTGCACGACCCTCTTCGTAGGGTACGGCGAGACCCTCACGCTGCCAGCGATGCCCGTCTTCGGAGGTCGCCTGGCGGATCACATGCAGCATTTCGCCATTACCGGCATCCCAGGCCACCGTCGAGCCGTACCACATACGGTAGCGGCCATCCGGATCCTGCTCAACCCAGGGGTAGGAGAGGCTGATCGGATCGTTCGCATCGACGCCGAGCAAGGGACAATCGCCATCCAGAGCCAGGCTCAGATCCGCCCCGAGCGTAAGGCGCCCGATATCGCCGCGCCAATGGCTGCCCTCAGGCGCCTGCCAGGCCATGAACAGCATATAACGGGTGTCACCGACCGTGTAGCAGTTGCCGATGCTGACACCGTCGGCATAGAAACTGCCGACGGGACCGTGCTCGAAAAAAGGCTGGTGATGGTCCGTAACGATCGCACGCCGAACGATGTCGATATCCACCGCACCGACGGAGGAACGGTTGTACGCATCGCGGCCACTGTAGAACACACGATAGACATCGCCGTCGAGCTGGACAGCGAGAGGATTGGCCGCATGGGTCAACAGCTTCGGATGTCTTCCCGTACTGGCCGGCAGGTAGAGCTGCCCGAGTTTCTGCCAGCTTTCGCTCATATTCTTCTCAGCCTGGTGCTGGGCACTTTCGCACGCTCGGTTGCCGTTCCGAGGTACACCCCATCGGGCGCGGCATCGGCCAGCAACAGCGCGCCAGCGCCGATCACGCAGCGCTCGCCGATCCTGATATGGTCGCGCAGGGTCGCATTCACGCCGATGAAGCACTGCTCACCGAGTTCCACCCCGCCCGATATGACCGCGTGCGAAGCGATGAAGCAGTGACTGCCGATCCTGCTGTGGTGACCGATATGATTACCGCTCCAAAGCGTGACATTGTCACCGATACTGACAAAGGGCTGGAGGGTATTGTCTTCGAGAATGAAGCAGTTTTCCCCAATGCAACCGCCGTTTAGTACCGAAGCCTGTGAACTGACGAAGCTGGCGAGCCGGTAACCCTGGGCTTTTGCCGCCAAGTATTTGGCCTTGCGCAATGCATTGAGCTGCGCGTAGCTCAACGCGACGAAAAAGTCATAGGCCGCGGGAGGATAATGCTCGGTCACAGTCTCGAAAGCCACCACAGGCAATCCGCAAAACTTCGTGTCCTTGAGATGGCTGGCATCGACGGTAAAGGCGGCGACTTCGTACTCGGAGTCGCTACTGAAGTAATAGTGTGCCAGTTGCCCGATATCGCCGGCACCGAAGATCACGAGAGGCTTTTTCATGAGTCTTTCCTGACCAGAATGGTGAACTCGTACAGCCCGTAATCATGAAGCAGGGCGACATTTCTGGCGTAGCGGCGCTTGCACAGGTCGAACAGTTCGCAGGGGTCCGCATAATAGAGATCGCTACGCATCTTGTCGGCATCCGAATAGCTGGTCAGGCAATTGAAGGCGAAACCCTGACGGCTCGTTTCATGCAGTACGTCCAGCGTGGTCTGCAGGTAGTTCTGCCACTCCGTATTCGTGCGGTCTAGGCGTACGTTGAAGATGCCGCTGGCGATACCGTAATCCGCCGGTGCATCGGGTCGCGCCGCGAAGATGAAACGCCCTTCGGCCCTGCCCTGGTGACGAGCACAGGCCGCTTGGATCATTTCCTCGGAAACATCGACCCCAAGATAGGACACCCTCGTGTACCGGCCAGAGAGGAAGTCGAGCAAAGCACCATAACCGCAACCGAGATCGTTCAGTGAAAAGCCGTCTGCCCCCTCATTGACGATCCTGCAGAGCTGCTCAAAACGCAGGTGCTGCCCTGCCTCACTGCTCCAGTCGACACCCCGGGCCGTTTCACCGTACGCGGCGAGTTTCGTCGCATAATAGCCAGCCACCTCGACCAGCAGTTCACTCCTGTCGTTTTGCATGGACCTGCCTCACGATGGTGTAGGGGCGCTGCTTGGTTTCCGAGAAAATCTTCGACAGGTAGATACCGACCACACCGATGAAGGAAATCACCATACCACCGAGCAGCCAGATCGACGCCATGACCGAAGTCCAGCCGCTCAGAGGCCTGGCGAAAAACGCCCAGTGAGCAACGAGATAGGCAATGTAGAGCAATGCCAGCATCGAGATGGAAACGCCAATATAGAAAATACCAACCAGTGGCGCATTGCTGAATGCAGTGACCGAATTGACCAGCAGAGACAGTTTGCGGCCAAGCGTATAGGTCGTTTCGCTCGTGCTGTGCTTGCACACCAGTTGTGGCCGCTGGTCGAAACCCGTGATATGCCATAGCCCCGCCATGAACACTTCTCTTTCCCGGTGTAGCAGCAGAGCATCGACATAGCGACGTGTCATCAGTCGAGCGGTAACAACGTTTTCCGGAAGGGACAGGCCGGTCAGCAGCCTGAAGAAACGGTAGAACCAGCGACCGCTCCACTGTTCAAATCTGCCGCCCTTGCGTTTAGCCTGAACGCCATAGACAACATCACAGGCCTCATGCTGCATCTGCTGCGCAAAGCCCTGCAAATACTCGGGCTCTTCCTCGAGGTCACTGTCGATCAGGAAGATGAGATCACCCTGGCTATGTTCCAGTCCTGCCATCATGGCCTTGTGATGACCAAAATTCCTGGAAAGATCCACCACTACGAGGTGCGCATCCTGCTCAGTCAATTGCACGGCCAATGCCAGGCTGTCGTCAGGCGAGGCATCATTGACCAGCACAATTTCGTAATCCTCACCGGCCAGTTCTCTGGCGACGGCAGTAGAGCGCTGGTAGAACTCTCTAATGTAGGGCGCTGAACAATAGAGCGTTGCGACAATGGAAAGCTTCATCAGCCAACGTACCTCATGAAACGCGGCGCTGACCGACCGCAGTTGAACAGTAGATCAAACACCGAGACACCGTGGCTGAAATCATTCCAGAGCTGCGGGTAGGACGGATAGCCGCCGTAGTCGAACCAGGTGAGGCGTATACCCCGATCCGTGAAGAGCTGTTCTTCGAGGTAACCCTTTGCAGCGGGACCGGAGATATATTCGTCAGCACCAGCCTGGACGCACAAATCGACCAGGCGCTCGGTCTTGCCTTCGCCCAGCCTGTAGTCCCACGAATTGCTGATGCGGGTTGTAATACCCAGATAGCGACAGACAGCCTCGATCAACCGACGGTTGAGCACGGACAAGTGGCTGAAGGACTCTTCCAGATAGATCGGTGCCAGCCATTCGGCGATTTCGGCGAAATGAGGTGCGCGGCGATAGTTCTGCTCAAGGGTCTTCCAGTGGGCGGCAGCCCAATCCCCGCCTTCGAGCTCAGTATCGCGAATCTTCTGGTGATAGCGCCCCTTGACCCGCACAGGCACAGTCAGCCACTGCACCCCTTGTGGGGTCTTGATGAGATTTCGATTACGCCAGTCGCGGCGGGTGTACTGCATATCGTCGAAAAGAATGAATTCATCGACGGCGGCGATCAGATCGAAATACCCCTTCCACGGAATGTAGTTGGACTGGACGATAGCGACGGTTTTCAACATGCATCCTTATGAGCCGGTATTACGATTATCGAGGACAAGGGAAGGTTTCCAACGCTGGCGGCGCTATTTGACTGATGATGGCGAGATGACTGAAACCTCCGGCCTTGCAGCCTTCTGCCAGGAAGAACATATCGGTAGTAACCCGGGTTCCCTCTTGAGAATAGGCGGAAAAGCCATAACTCGGCCTGGCATCCGGGGCTGCATTGACCAACTGGATGCCAGTCACAGCATAAAATAGCAGACCACTGGCCCAGGGCTGACCGCCGAACCGCACCGTTGCCGTGTCGAACACGGTCTGTGGAATGAAGACGGCCATCTGCCTCGTGGCGACGCCCGCGTCATCCGCAGCCCTTTCGAGCAGATGCTTGAGTGCCGATAGCGGGCGTGCCCCAGAAAACACATCTATCGCCTTGAGCTTTGTCTCCCTCGGACTGAGAACGGAAAGCTGCAGTTCTTCGGGGAGCTTCTTGTTCAGGTTCAAGAATGGACGATGCAGCGCATAGTCCACCTTCGCACGAAGGCTATCCGGGCCGGCCTTGAAGACATTGAAGCTGGCTTGTGGATAAGACTTCATAAGCAGTGTCAGACCAATGACGGCTGAGCAGACTAGAGTACGGCGTGCAGCCTCACCAATGCCATCGGAAACAATCTCTTCCTGTATGGAGCGCTTGAACTGAAGGACCAGAGCATAAGAGAACAGCAACATGACACTACTGAGTCCATACTGAAAGTACCAGATATCACTGATAGTGTAGGCGGCGCTTATAGAGCTGATAATATAAAGACACAGAATCGCCAGCATGCCCGAGAACACAAAACCCGCAGATGAACGAACTGGCTTGCTGATCCAGATGACGAACAGCACGGTACTGCATGCTAGGATTGCAGGCATCAATGACGGATAGGTTCTGCCTGCCCTCTCGATATCGGCGGCGACAAGATAATCATATAACCCCGAGAAGCTCAGTTCAGGCAAAACAAATGTACTCTGTAAATCGTTCAACCGGGAAAAGAACAGGACGCCATACGAGTAAAAAAAGAGCAATAACATCACCCCGAACAAATAGGTCGACCACCGCTCGTATTGCCTGACTAGAATAAATGCCCCAACAAAGGCAGCCAGCATGAAACCACTCGATATTTTCGCCAATGAAATTGCAATGATGATGGCGAAGAAGGCGGCAAACTGATAGTTACTGAGCGGCGCCGACTGCGACAGGCGGTCATGGATATAAGGAGCCGCCATGACGAGGATGATACTTGCCATCCAGAGCCCATGGGAGCCGATTGCATGCCAGGTACCAAGAATGCACGGTATCAGCAGAATGACCGAAAGCAGATAGGTACAGATACCGTGTCGACGGGTAAACACGGCAGTCGTCAGCAAAACCGCCGATAAAAAGAAAAACACCTTGAAGTGGAACAACAACCCGTAACTATCATATGCATCGAGCCGGGTAACGAAGAGGATCAACGCATCGGCATAGTGACTCAGAACATGGTATCCCGTGAGTGGATGACCATGTTGTGCCGTGCTCGGATAACCGAAATTCAGGATGCTCTGAATCAGCGACACATGGAAAGCCGTGTCCTGGTGCCAGCCGAGACCAAGCTCGGTCTCAAGCAAAGGAAACACGCTCACATATGAAGAGGAAAAGGCAAAGGCACTACTACCAAGAGTAGTCGAATACACTATTATCAGGACACTGACAAGGCACGCGACCACGCTCTCCCTCCAGCTTATCCTTATGGAAAACGGCCGCATCGAGAACAAGGATGGTCGAAGAAAGATAAAGAATGCTCCCGCCAGGAGCACGATGAAGACGAGAGAAAGAGAGAGTACCTGCAACACGCTGAACTGCAGAAACACAAGAACAGCATACGCCAGCATGTAGATATAAAAAACACCAAGAGAGAGCAGCGTCACTGAAAAGCTGGAGACGGCATCCCGCTGCAAACCAGATACACGCACCGCAGGTGTCGAATCAGTCTCGCCAAGTATTGCATGTTGAGCTTCCTTCCCCACGAACACCCCCAATGATAAAGAAACTTTCGACCCCAGCACTGACGCAAGAAGGCTTTCCCCTGACCTCGCAACCGCAGCGACACCCGAGTGACGAAGCTCTTTATCCTCCTGACGGACAGCCAACAGGATCGCCACAGGTAGCCAGAACAGAGTCCAGTAAACATTGGGGCGGGTGAATATCCGCTCTACATCCGTCAACATCGCGACCAGCGCGAACACCAGTACAGGGAAAGCAAGCCGCACCCAGGGGTGCTCACGCAGGCGCCAGGCTTTCAGGCAGAGCATCGACAGCCCCCAGAGCAGCAATAGCAAGGCGACCAGGCCGCTGTCATAGACCTGCTGCAAGTAGAGACTATGGGCATGGGTTATGGTCAGAATGCTGTTTGGCAACGGAAAGCTGAAAGTAGTCCCGAGCCCCTGCCCATATAGCCAATGTCCGGACATCATCTCGAACACATGCTCCCAGATAATGCTGCGCCCGGACAACTGTCGAGACTGAAGCTCGAAAAGAACACTCTCCCGGAAAAGCAGTGCAATCAACGCCAGCGTCCCCCCCCCGACCCCGAGCAGGCACCAGCCGAGCCGCGAACGCTGCATAAGGATCGAAGCCAGTACCGCACAAAACAGGGAAACCCAGGCGCCACGGGAATAACTCAGCAACACGTAAACCGTCAGTACGGTAAAGACCAGCAACCAGAAAGCCACCTGTCGCAACGACGCCTTGCGCTCTACGGCCATACCAAAAGCCCAGGCCGCCACCGAACCATGGAAAATCCCGGCCACCACCGGGTGCTGGTAGTCGGCAAAGCCACCCCAGCCCAGTGTATAGATGCGATAAGCCCGATAACCAAGTGGCCTGTCCAACCATAAAAACTGATACAGCAAGGTAGCCAGTGATCCCAGTGCCACGACCGATACCGAGAGCAACACCACCCGGCGCAACAGGCTCGGGCTATAGTCATACAACAGGCCAATGGCCAGCAGGAACAGAGCGATATACAAGCCTCGCTTGACCTGGGAGGATACGGGAACCTCGGGCTCCGTTGCCCACAGGGCACTCAACGCCATCCAGGCCAACATCAGCAGCCAGGGCCAGTACTCCAGGCAGGGCAGGCGGAGCCGCCGAACAGCCATACACCAGCCTAGGTAGATCAGGGCCGGCAGCAGCAGCCAGAGATAGACCTGGGTGTTACGCGCACTGCCCGAGCCCAGCCAGACGTCACCACTTACCAGGATAAAAAGCCCCAGTCCCAAGGCCCTGGCCAGTACAGCCTGCCAACCGATATGTTCACAGAACCACTGATAACGCTTGTGCAAAACTGTCTCCGACATAAAAACCCTGAGCTCACGCATCAGTAGGCGGTCTTGCCCAGAAATCCCTTGAAGATGGTCCAGAAGATGATCTTTAGGTCCAGCCACAACGACCAGTTGTCGATATACCAGAGATCACACTCGACACGTTTCTGCATCTTCTCCAAGGTATCCGTCTCACCACGGTAGCCATTGACCTGGGCCCAGCCGGTGATACCCGGCTTGACCTTGTGTCGCTGCATATAGGACTCGACCAGGTCCTTGTAGTACTCGTTGTGCGCCAAGGCATGGGGACGCGGACCGACGATGGACATGCGCCCCTGCAGCACATTGAAGAACTGCGGCAGTTCATCCAGGCTGGTGCGCCGCAGGAATGCACCGATACGTGTAACCCGGGGATCATTGCGGATCGCCTGGGTCACAGAACCGCTCTTCTCCTGATGCACGACCATGGAGCGGAACTTATAGACCTTGAACTTTCGGCCATTGATGCCCGTGCGGTATTGCTTGAACACCACCGGCCCCGGCGAGGACAATTTAATCGCCAGCGCGATGAACAGGCACAAAGGCAGAATCAGCAGCGTGATCAGACCACCGATAAGAATATCTTGGCGGTTGCAGTAGCTGAGTGCAACACGGTTATTGAATTGAAGTGGGCGCATCGTGCCGCATAGCCATGGCCTTTTGCATCACCTCACTCATCATTTCGATCGGACATTTGAAGTCGAAGCGTTTACGGGGGCGCATATTCAGTTGCAAGGCAATAGCATCCAACTGTTCTTGGCTGTGTCCCGACAAGTCCATCCCCTTGGGAAGGTACTGGCGGATCAGGCCGTTGATGTTTTCGTTGCTGCCGCGCTGCCAGGGGCTGTGCGGGTCGCAGAAGTAAATCGCCACCCCGGTCTGTTGGGTGATTTCAGCATGCCGTGCCATTTCTCGGCCCTGGTCGTAGGTCATGCTCTTGCGCATCGCCAGCGGCATGCCGTTGAGCGCTGCACTGAAGCCCTCCATCGCCGAGGTCGCCGTCGCGTCGTTCATCTTCACCAGCATCAGGTAGCCACTGGTGCGCTCCACCAACGTGCCTACAGACGAGGCGTTGGCCTTACCCTTGATCAAATCGCCTTCCCAATGCCCCGGCATCAGCCGGTCTTCGATCTCCGGCGGCCGCACATGAATGCTGACCATCTCGGGGATCTGGCCGCGCCGATCCACGCCGCCCGAGCGCGGTCTGCGCGTCGTCTTGCTTTGGCGCAGGCAGATGATCAGTTCCTTACGCAACTCGCCGACCGGCAAGGCATAGATCGCGTTATAGATCGTCTCGCGACAGACGTAGGCATCTCTGAGGCTGGGAATGTTCATGCTGCGCAGCTTGCCGGCAATCTGCTCGGGAGACAAACGCTCACGCAGCATATGGGCCACCAACTCGAAGCGCTCGCTACCCGGCAACAGCTTTCGCATCGGTCGACAAACCTGACGGCGGGCCTGCATCTGTTGCTGGGCCACACGGGTCGAATAGCCGCCGCAGGCATCTCGATTGCGGCGCAGCTCCCGGCTGATGGTCGAAGGGGATCGGGTGATCAAGCAGGCAATCCTACGCAGGCTGAAGCCTTGGGCATGACCGATTTGAATGGTGGCGCGCTCTTCAACGCTGAGTTCGGAATAAAACATAGGGGCAGCACCGTACCGGAAAGGTCAGGTGTTGCACTCAGTTTTTGCCGCCGCCCTTCCATCCGCTTGATAACCCGCGGCGGGCCATCCATCGGGCTACAGCTCAAATCCAGTGAGTAGAGCCCCGCAATATTGCTGACCCTGTGATTGAGCAGCGGCAGATCCCCCCACTCGGGGAAAAAACGTACAGCGACGGTACGGTGCCGCAATGCATACATGATGGAGCGCACCCCTCCTCCTTCGCTCAGTGGCAGGCACAACCACACCTCATGCACGCCATGCCGGTCTGCATCTTTCACCAAAGTATCCAACCATTGCTCCGAACGATCATGGACCAGGCTGCTGGCAATGCGAAAACCGTCCTCATGCAAGGAACGCTTGCGGTAGTACTCGGCGGTGGAACTGCCCTCCGCACATACCAGCAACACCGACTTGAGGTTGCGCCCGGCCGAACGCACCTGGCGCAACCAGGCAAACACAAAGAAACGCATCGCAATGAACCGCCCCGGGTATCGCGGAGGCTCCCCCTTTTGAGAAACTGGAGCCACTATGCCAAAGCCACCGAAGTTTTCCCCTGAAGTCCGCGAGCGTGCCGTGCGAATGGTCTACGAAGTCCGGGAGTCGCACGACTCCCAGTGGGCAGCCATCGAGGCGGTGTCCAGCAAGATTGGTTGCACCGCTCAGACC
>NZ_QJUO01000022.1 GCF_004327335.1 Stutzerimonas kirkiae
GTATAAGAGACAGGATCAACTATGCCAGGGCCGCGGATATCGCCAGCCTGTTCCAGTCCGCGCCCGATGAGGAGGCGTCGCAGGGGGCGTCGCGGGGCGCCATCGCGGTCGATGAGCGCAGCAACAGCATCATCGCCTACCTGAGTCGTGAGCGGCTGGAGGAACTGCGGGGCATCGTCGCGCAACTGGATATCCCGATACGCCAGGTGATGATCGAAGCGCGCATCGTCGAGGCGAGTGTCGACTATGACCGCAGCCTTGGCGTGCGCTGGGGCGGCAATATCCGCGCAGGCGACTCCTGGGGCGTCTGGGGCGGGGGCGGGTTGCTTGCGACAAGTGACACGGCGCTCATCGCGCTGCCGGAGAACTCTCCATTCGTGGACATGGGCGCCGTGGGCGCCTCGTCGGGGATCGGCCTGGGTTTCGTCGGCGACAATGCGCTGCTGGACCTGCAGCTCTCGGCGATGGAGAAGAGCGGCAATGGTGAAGTGGTATCGCAGCCCAGGGTGGTGACCGCCGACAAGGAGACGGCGCGGGTCCTCAAGGGGGCCGAGGTGCCCTACCAGACGACCAACACCAATGGCGCGACCAACACATCGTTCCGCGAGGCTTCGTTGTCCCTCGAGGTGACGCCGCAGATCACCCCGGACAACCGGATCATCATGGCCGTCAGGGTCACCAAGGACGAGCCGGACTTTTCCCAGGCCGCCACCACTGGCGTGCCGGCCATCAGGAAGAACGAAGTGAATGCCAAGGTGCTGGTGGCCGACGAGGAAACCATCGTCATCGGCGGGGTCTTCTCCAATACCCGGAGCAAATCGGTGGACAAGGTGCCGCTGCTGGGGGATATCCCCTTGCTGGGCCGGCTTTTCCGGCGCGAACTGGTGCAGGACAGGAAATCCGAGCTGCTGGTCTTCATCACTCCGCGTATCATGGGCGCTTCCGCCATTGCAGTGAATCGCTGACCAGTCGATGCGCAACATTATCCTCGTAGGCCCGATGGGGGCTGGCAAAAGCACCATCGGGCGGCTTCTCGCCAAAGAATTGCACCTGCCGTTCAAGGACTCCGACAAGGTGATCGAACAGCGCACCGGTGCGAGCATCCCGTTGATCTTCGACGTGGAGGGCGAGCAGGGTTTCCGTGAGCGCGAGCATGCGGTGATCGCCGACCTGTGCCAAGCGGGCGGGCTGGTACTGGCGACCGGTGGCGGGGCGGTACTGCGCGAGGACAACCGTGCGGCGCTGAAGGCCGGTGGGCGCATCATCTACTTGCGTACCTCGGTCGAGCAGCAGCTCGCTCGCACGGCGCGCGACCGCAACAGGCCATTGCTGCAGACCGCCGACCCGCGGCAGAAACTGACCGAACTGATGGCGCTGCGCGACCCCCTGTACAGGAGCATCGCGGACATCATCATCGAGACGGACGAGCGGCCGCCGCGCAACGTGGTGGTGCAGATACTGGAGCGGCTGCAGTCGCTGGGGGCCGTTCCCGTTTCGCCGTGAGCCAAGGCAATCGGCATGTGCTCCCGGCGCATGTCCGCGGTTGCTATCCAGGCGTCCGAGCAAACACCCATGGCCCCATCTCGGGGGCCTTCGGCGCCCCTGCCGACGAAGGTCGGGGCTGGCCGGGCTCGCGGCGAATGGCGTGGCGACTATGGAAAGAGCCGTCGGCGCGGCATTCGCACATATACGATGATCTTCGGTTGCCGTGTACGCTCTATCTCCCGGCACGTATTGGCAATCCGCCCGCAATGCAGTGCCCTCCTGCGCCAGGCATATTCCTGTGTGCAAGCGATGACGGATGTGTTCATGCGATTGCCAGGGTTGTGACGAAACGGGGTCAGTCCATGGGCGAAACTGCGTTATCCTAGACGCCTTTTTACGGGGGGCATCATGCAGACTCTTAAGGTCGAACTCGGCGAGCGCAGTTATCCCATCCATATCGGCAGGCAACTGCTCGACGATACGGAACTGCTGGCACAACGGATACGTGGCAGGCAGGTCGCCATCGTCACCAATGAGACGGTCGCCCCCCTATACCTGCACCGGCTGTTGCAGAGTCTGCGCGACTTTTCCGTCACGCCCATCGTGCTGCCGGACGGCGAGTCCTACAAGAACTGGGAAACCCTGCAACTGATCTTCGACGGCCTGCTGCAGGCGCGGCATGAGCGCAGTACCACGGTGGTCGCCCTGGGCGGCGGGGTGATCGGCGACATGGCCGGTTATGCCGCCGCCAGCTACCAGCGTGGCGTCGACTTCATCCAGATACCCACGACCCTGCTGTCGCAGGTGGATTCTTCCGTGGGCGGCAAGACCGGGATCAACCACCCCCTGGGCAAGAACATGATCGGTGCCTTCTACCAGCCGCGCGCGGTGATCATCGATACCGAAACCCTGGAGACCCTGCCGGGCCGCGAGCTTTCCGCCGGGCTGGCGGAAGTCATCAAGTACGGCCTGATCTGCGACGAGCCTTTCCTCGGTTGGCTGGAGGAGCATGTCGAGCGCCTGCGCGCGCTCGACCCGGAGGTGCTGGCCGAGGCCATTCATCTCTCCTGCGCGGCCAAGGCCCGGGTGGTCGGTGCCGATGAACGCGAGTCGGGGGTGCGGGCCACGCTCAACCTCGGCCATACCTTCGGCCACGCCATCGAGACGCACCAGGGCTATGGCGTCTGGCTGCACGGGGAAGCCGTGTCGGCCGGAACTGTCATGGCGCTGGAGATGTCTCGTCAATTGGGTTGGCTGACGGTCGGCCAGCGTGATCGCGCGGTACGACTGCTGGCGCGTGCCGGGTTGCCGGTCGCGCCGCCGGCGAATATGACCGCGGACGATTTCATGCAATATATGGCGGTCGACAAGAAAGTGCTCAACGGACAACTGCGGCTGGTGCTGCTCAAGCACCTGGGTGAAGCGGTAGTGACCGGGGATTTTCCTGCCGACGTGCTACAAGCAACGTTGGGCGTGGATTACGCCGCCCTGACGCAACAGTTGGAATCCAGGTAATACGTTCATGTCCAGTTTGTCTGCCGACGATACCTTTCTGAACTACTACGGGTTCAGTCACGATCCTTTCGCCTCGCGTGTTCCGGGCTTCAAGTTCTTCCCGGCCCAACGCAAGCCGGTGCTTGGGCAATTGCACCACCTGGCGCGCTACAGCCAGTTGCTGCTGGTGGTGACGGGGCCCGAGGGGAGCGGCAAGACGCTGTTGCGCCAGGCCCTGGTGGCCAGTAGCAACAAACAGACGGTGCAGAGCGTGGTGATCACGCCGCAGGGCAGCGCCGATGCCAGCGTGGTCCTGCAGCAGGTGGCTCAGGCGCTCGGTGGCGTGCGTGCGGATTTCGATGGCGTGCTGGCGCAGATCATCCAGTTGGGGCTGACCGGCCAGGAGGTCTACCTGCTGGTCGATGATGCCGAGCGCCTGACCGGGGCGGCGGTGGAAACCCTGTTGCGCCTGGCGCAAGGCAGCCCCGAGGGGCGGCCACATGTGTTCCTGTTCGGCGAACAGGCGCTGGTGCCCAGGCTGGAAGCCCTGGTCGATGATCAGGAACTCTTCCATATCATCGCCCTGCAGCCTTATGACGAGGATGAAACCCGCGAGTATCTCGCCTTGCGCCTCGAAGGGGCAGGGCGGGGCCTGGAATGCCTGAATGAGCAACAGATCGAGCGCATCCACGAGGTGTCGGAAGGTTGGCCGGGGGTGATCAACCAGGTCGCGCGGGACGAGTTGGTCGAGGCGATGCAGGCGTCGGGTTCCTCCAGGCGCAAGGGGGGCTGGCTGGCCGCCCTTCCGATCAAGCATATGGTGGCCGTTCTGGCGGTTCTTCTGTTGATCGGCTTGGGTTTTCTGTTTTCGCGCGAGGCTTATGAGGAAGCAAGTGCACCAAAAGTGACGAATGGTTTGCCCCTTGATGGTGCGTTTTCGGGGAGGGAGCAGGATTCGACAGCCATCGAATTCGAGGGGGCGGGAGAGCCGCAGCCGGTCATTCGCGAGCCGCTGGCGGCTTCGGGTGAGATCGATGAAGATTTTGCCGGTATCGAGCGCGATAATGCCCCGAGCATTCCTGCTCCTGCTCCTGCTCCTGCTCCTGTAGCGGTACCTGTGCCAGCACCGGCGACAGCACCTGCGCCTGTAGCGCCGCCGGTCGCAAAGGCACCTGCTCCGGTGGAAAAGCCCAGGGAAGCGCCTGTTCCGGTGCGACCGATTGTCGCAGATAAGCCGAAGGCGGCCCCGCTGAACGTGCCTGATAGTAGTGCGAATTGGTATGCGGCGCAGAATGGATCGCATTACCTGGTCCAGGTCCTCGGCACCAGCAGTGAGGCCAACGCTCGGGAACTGGTGCGCAAGCACGGCGCCAACTACCACTATTTCGTCAAGCAGCACCAGGGTAAGCCGCTGTATGTGGTGACTTATGGCAGCTTCTCCAGCCGCGCGGCGGCCGTGGCGGCGATCAAGACGCTGCCGGCCAACCTGCAGGCTGGAAAACCCTGGGCACGAACTTTCGCCAGTGTCCAGCAGGAAATTCGGTAAAAAACCAGAAAATGCCCCAAAAAAGTGCGCAATGCACTTGTTTGGGGCTTGCAAAAAAAAATTGTGTCGCTCCACCCTGCTTTGTAAACTGCTCCCCCTTTTGCCCTCATGACCACGGGGCTTCGCTCTGTTCGGCTGGTAAGAGGTTGATTTACAACGTATTTAGCGGGTGGATTAGCTATGAATGCAGGTCTTTTTCGTCCTGAAGAGTTCAAGGATAACTGCGGCTTCGGCCTGATTGCCCATATGCAGGGCGAGGCCAGCCATCACCTGCTACAGACAGCTATTCAGTCGCTGACCTGCATGACCCACCGCGGCGGTATCAATGCCGATGGCAAGACCGGCGACGGCTGTGGCCTGCTGATCCAGAAACCCGACCTGTTCCTGCGCGCCATCGCCCGCGAAACTTTCGCCGCCGAGCTGCCCGAGCGCTATGCCGTGGGCATGGTGTTCCTCAACCAGGACCCGGTGCGTGCCGAAGCCGCGCGCGAGAACATGAACCGCGAAATCCTCGCCGCCGGCCTGCAACTGGTCGGCTGGCGCAAGGTGCCTATCGATCCATCCGTGCTGGGCCGCCTGGCGCTGGAGCGCCTGCCGCAGATCGAGCAGGTGTTCATCGCTGGCGAAGGGCTGTCCGAGCAGGAGTTCGAGGTCAAGCTGTTCTGTTCCCGCCGGCGCTCGTCGGTGGCCAATGCCGAGGACAGCGAGCACTACATCTGCAGCTTTTCCCAGAGCACCATCATCTATAAGGGCCTGATGATGCCGGCCGACCTGGCCGCCTTCTATCCGGACCTGGGTGACGAGCGCCTGCAGACCGCGATCTGCGTATTCCACCAGCGCTTCTCCACCAATACGCTGCCGAAATGGCCGCTGGCGCAGCCGTTCCGTTTCCTGGCGCACAACGGCGAGATCAACACCATCACCGGCAACCGCAACTGGGCCCAGGCGCGCCGGCTGAAGTTCGCCAATGGGCGGATTCCCGACCTGCAGGAGCTTGGCCCGCTGGTCAACCGCGTTGGCTCCGACTCGTCGAGCATGGACAATATGCTGGAGCTGCTGGTCACCGGTGGTATCGACCTGTTCCGTGGCGTGCGCATGATCATTCCGCCAGCCTGGCAGAACGTCGAGACCATGGATCCGGACCTGCGCGCCTTCTATGAATACAATTCCATGCATATGGAAGCCTGGGACGGCCCGGCCGGCGTGGTGATGACCGATGGCCGCCATGCCGTCTGTCTGCTCGACCGAAATGGCCTGCGCCCGGCGCGTTGGGTCACCACCCGCAATGGCTATATCACCCTGGCTTCCGAAGTCGGCGTGTGGGACTACGCGGCAGAAGACGTGCTGGCCAAGGGCCGGGTCGGGCCGGGGCAGATCCTCGCGGTGGATACCCGCACCGGCCAGGTGATGCACACCGACGATATCGATGCACGGCTGAAATCCCAGCACCCCTACAAGAAGTGGCTGCGCCAGCATGCCCTGCGCATCCAGTCGAGCCTGAGCGACAACGACCATGGTTCGGCGTTCTACGACCCGGACCAGCTCAAGCAGTACATGAAGATGTTCCAGGTCACCTTCGAGGAGCGCGACCAGGTGCTGCGCGTACTGGCCGAGCAGGGCCAGGAAGCGGTCGGCTCGATGGGCGACGATACGCCGATGGCGGTGCTGTCGCGGCGCGTGCGCTCGCCCTACGATTATTTCCGCCAGCAGTTCGCGCAGGTCACCAACCCACCGATCGACCCGCTGCGCGAAGCCATCGTGATGTCGCTGGAAACCTGCCTGGGTGCGGAGAAGAACATCTTCGAGGAAACCCCCGAGCACGCCCTGCGCGCGATCCTCAGTACGCCGGTGATCTCGCCGGCCAAGTGGCGCGCCATCATGGAGCTGGAAAGCGCCGACTTCGACCGCTATTTCATCGACCTCAACTACGACGAGTCGGTAGGCCTGGAAGCGGCGGTGCGCAATATCGCCGACCAGGCCGAGGAAGCGGTGCGTGCCGGCAAGGTGCTGCTGGTACTGAGCGACCGTAATATCGCGCCCGGCAAATTGCCGGCGCATGCCGCGCTGGCCGTGGGGGCGGTGCATCACCGCCTGACCGAAAAGGGCCTGCGCTGCGACTGCAACATCCTGGTGGAAACCGCCACCGCGCGTGACCCGCACCACTTCGCGGTGCTGGTCGGTTTCGGCGCCAGCGCGGTCTACCCGTACCTGGCCTATGAAGTGCTGGGCGACCTGATCCGCACCGGCGAGGTGCTGGGCGACCTCTACGAGGTGTTCAAGCATTACCGCAAGGGTATTTCCAAGGGGCTGTTGAAGATCATCTCGAAGATGGGTATCTCCACCATCACCTCGTACCGTGGCGCCCAGTTGTTCGAGGCCATCGGTCTGTCCGACGAGGTGGTCGAACTGAGCTTCCGCGGCGTCGCCAGCCGGATCAAGGGCGCGCGCTTCGTCGATCTGGAGGCCGAGCAGAAGCTGCTGGCGGGCGAAGCATGGAGCGCGCGCAAGGCGATCCAGCAGGGCGGCCTGCTGAAGTTCGTGCATGGTGGCGAGTACCACGCCTACAACCCGGACGTGGTCGGCGCCCTGCAGGCGGCGGTGCAGTCCGGCGACTACTCGCTGTTCAAGCGCTACACCGAACTGGTCGACCAGCGCCCGGTGTCGATGGTGCGTGACCTGCTCAAGGTCCGCGAATCCGAGCAGCCGCTGGCGCTGGACGAAGTGGAGCCGCTGCAGGCGATCCTGCAGCGTTTCGATTCGGCCGGTATCTCCCTCGGTGCGCTGTCGCCCGAGGCGCATGAGGCGATCGCCGAGGCGATGAACCGCCTCGGCGCGCGCTCCAACTCCGGCGAGGGTGGCGAAGACCCGGCGCGCTACGGCACGCTGCGTAGCTCCAAGATCAAGCAGGTGGCCACCGGCCGCTTCGGCGTCACGCCGGAATACCTGGTCAATGCCGAAGTACTGCAGATCAAGGTGGCACAGGGCGCCAAGCCCGGCGAGGGTGGCCAGTTGCCCGGTGGCAAGGTCAATGGCCTGATCGCCCGGCTGCGCTATGCGGTGCCTGGCGTCACGCTGATTTCGCCGCCGCCGCACCATGACATCTATTCCATCGAAGACCTGGCACAGCTGATCTTCGACCTCAAGCAGGTCAATCCGCGGGCGCTGGTATCGGTCAAGCTGGTGGCCGAGCCGGGTGTCGGCACCATCGCCGCCGGCGTGGCCAAGGCCTATGCCGACCTGATCACCGTGTCCGGCTATGACGGCGGCACTGGCGCCTCGCCGCTCACCTCGATCCGCTACGCCGGTTCGCCCTGGGAGCTGGGCCTGGCCGAGACGCACCAGACCCTGCGCGGCAACGACCTGCGCGGCAAGGTACGGGTGCAGACCGACGGCGGCCTGAAGACCGGCCTGGATGTGGTCAAGGCCGCCATCCTCGGCGCTGAGAGCTTCGGCTTCGGCACCGCGCCGATGATCGCCCTGGGCTGCAAATACCTGCGCATCTGCCACCTGAACAACTGTGCCACTGGTGTCGCCACGCAGAATGATCAGTTGCGCAAGGATCACTACATAGGTACGGTCGACATGGTGGTGAATTTCTTCACCTTCATCGCCACCGAGACCCGTGAGTGGCTGGCGCGCCTGGGCGTGCGCAGCCTGGGCGAGCTGATCGGCCGCACCGACCTGCTGCAGATCCTGCCGGGCGAGACCGACAAGCAGGCGCACCTGGACCTGACGCCGCTGCTGGGCAGCGACCATATCCCGGCGGACAAGCCGCAGTTCTGCGAAGTCGATCGCAACCCGCCGTTCGACAAGGCGCTGCTGTCCGAGCGCATGATCGAACTGGCCCGTGGCGCCATCGAGGCCCGCAGCGGTGGAACCTTCGAGCTGGATATCTGCAACTGCGACCGTTCGGTGGGTGCGCGGGTGTCCGGCGAGATCGCCCGACTGCACGGCAACCAGGGCATGAGCGATGCGCCCATCACCTTCCGTTTCAAGGGCACGGCCGGGCAGAGCTTCGGCGTATGGAACGCCGGTGGCTTGAATCTCTACCTGGAAGGCGATGCCAACGACTATGTCGGCAAGGGCATGACCGGCGGCAAGCTGGTGATCACCCAGCCCAAGGGCAGCGTTTACGCCAGCCGGGACTCGGCGATCATCGGCAACACCTGCCTGTATGGCGCCACCGGCGGCAAGCTGTTCGCCGCCGGTACCGCGGGTGAGCGTTTCGCGGTGCGTAACTCCGGCGCGCATACTGTGGTGGAAGGCGTCGGGGATCACTGCTGCGAGTACATGACTGGCGGCTTCGTCTGCGTACTGGGCAAGACCGGCTACAACTTCGGCTCGGGCATGACCGGTGGCTTCGCCTATGTACTGGATCAGGACAATAGCTTCATCGACCGGGTGAACAACGAACTGGTGAATATCCAGCGTATCACCGGCGAGGCGATGGAAGCCTACCGCAGCCATCTGGAGGCGGTATTGCGCGAATACGTCGAAGAAACGCAAAGCGCGTGGGGTTCCGAGTTGCTGGAGAACCTGGACGACTATTACCGCCGTTTCTGGCTGGTCAAGCCCAAGGCGGCCAACCTGGCCAGCCTGTTGTCGAACACGCGGGCCAACCCGCAATAAAGCAGCTCCATGCCGCAAGCCTCAAGCTGCAAGCCAGCAGTTGGCTTGCCGACCACCGTGATTGTCTTGCGGCTTGCAGCTTGCAGCTTGCCGCCGCTGTTAAGAGGTAACGCAATGACTGAACGTCTGAACAACGACTTCCAGTTTATCGAGGTCGGACGCCAGGATCCGAAGAAGAAGCTGCTGCGCCGCCGCAAGAAGGACTTCGTGGAAATCTACGAGCCCTTCAAGCCGCAGCAGGCCTCCGAGCAGGCGCATCGCTGCCTGGCCTGTGGCAACCCTTATTGCGAGTGGAAGTGCCCGGTTCACAACTTCATTCCCAACTGGCTCAAGCTGGTGTCGGAAGGCAATATCCTGGCGGCCGCCGAGCTGAGCCACCAGACCAACACCCTGCCGGAAGTCTGTGGCCGGGTGTGCCCGCAGGATCGCCTGTGCGAGGGCGCCTGCACCCTCAATAGCGGTTTCGGCGCGGTGACCATCGGTTCGGTGGAGAAGTACATCACCGATACCGCCTTCGCTATGGGCTGGCGCCCGGACATGTCCAAGGTCAAGCCGACCGGCAAGCGCGTGGCGGTGATCGGCGCAGGCCCGGCGGGCCTTGGCTGCGCCGACATCCTGGTGCGCAATGGCGTTGCCCCGGTGGTCTATGATCGCAACCCGGAGATCGGTGGCCTGCTGACCTTCGGTATTCCCGAGTTCAAGCTGGAGAAGACCGTGCTCAGCCATCGCCGCGAGGTCTTCACCGGCATGGGCATCGAGTTCCGCCTGAACACCGAGATCGGCAGGGACGTTTCCATCGAACAACTGCTGGCCGAGTACGACGCGGTGTTCATGGGCATGGGCACCTACACCTACATGAAGGGTGGCTTCCCTGGCGAAGACCTGCCCGGGGTGCACGACGCGCTGGACTTCCTGGTGGCCAACGTCAATCGCAACCTGGGTTTCGAGAAGAGCCCCGAAGACTTCATCGACATGAAGGGCAAGAAGGTGGTGGTGCTGGGCGGCGGCGACACCGCGATGGACTGCAACCGCACGTCGATTCGCCAGGGGGCGGGCAGCGTCACCTGTGCCTACCGTCGTGACGCGGCGAATATGCCGGGTTCGCGCAAGGAAGTGAAGAACGCCAAGGAAGAGGGCGTCAAGTTCCTCTTCAACCGCCAGCCCATCGCCATTGTCGGCGATGGCCGGGTGGAAGGGGTCAAGGTGGTGGAAACCCGCCTGGGCGCGCCGGATGCCCGTGGCCGCCGCAGCCCCGAGCCGATTCCCGGCTCCGAGCAGATCCTGCCGGCCGATGCGGTGGTGATCGCCTTCGGCTTCCGTCCGAGCCCGGCACCCTGGTTCGAAGGCCAGGGCGTCGCCACCGACGGCCAGGGCCGTGTGGTAGCGCCCGCCGAGGGGCAGTTCAAGTTCCAGACCGGCAACCCGAAGATCTTCGCCGGTGGCGACATGGTGCGCGGCTCCGACCTGGTGGTGACCGCCATCCACGAAGGCCGCACGGCGGCCGAGGGCATCCTCGACTATCTGGGGGTGTGAAAAGCGGGCTGGAGGCTTGAGGCTATGGGCTGGACGAAGGAGCAGGATGGGGTGACATAGGGTTAAGCGACCGCAAACTTGTCCAGCCTCCAGCCTCCAGCCTCCAGCCTCCAGCCTCCAGCCGCGTCATCGTCCAAGCTTCCTCAATTCATCCGACTCCACGATACGCACCCCCTGGTCCTCTTCCAGGGCCAGGCGCCAGAGTGCGCGGGCCAGTACGCAGACATCGATGCCGTGGTATTTGCCGGGTAGCAATTGCGACAGTGGCGCCGCCAGGCGTTCTCCCAGTCGTGGTTCGAGGCGTGCGCCGAGCAGTTGCGAAGGCCGGGCGATAGTCAGTTGTGGCCAGCCCTGCGCCTGTAGTTGCGCTTCGGTTTCGCCCTTGATGCGGGTGTAGAACAGCGGGCTTTCCGGGTTGGCGCCCAGCGAGCTGATGACCAGCAGGTGGCGTGCGCCAAGTTCCAGCGCCCGTTGTGCAAAGGCCAGCACCAGGTCGTGGTCGACGGCGCGGAAGGCTTCCTGGCTACCCGCCTGTTTCAGGGTGGTGCCGAGGCAGCAGAAGGCGCTATCGAACTTGCCGGACAAAGCCGGCAGCAACTGCGCCAGTTCGCCGACCGGGTTCTCCAGCCGTGCATGGCTGGCCAGGGGACGGCGGGTCGGGGCCAGCACGTGTTCCACGGTCGGCTCGTTGAGCAGGCGGTCGAGCAGGTGTTCGCCGGTCAGGCCGGTGGCGCCGGCCAGGAGGATGCGGCGTGGCGTGTTGGGCATGGCTATGCTCCTGATCGTGATTTCATCATCAGCCGCCAACGCAGCAGAACCCGTGCAGGCGCCCAGAGCTGTGGTTCGGAGGGTTCGAAGCGGTCGGCCTGTTCACGTTCGGCAACGATGGCGCTGGCCAGTTCGAACGCTTTCTTGAGGTCGTCGGTCTGCCGCAGGGCGTCGGCGAACAGGGCGCGACCGAAGTAGGTGAAGTCGCTCTCTTCCGAGCAGCCGAAGGATACCCGGTCGGCACGGGCAGCGGTCATGATCAGGGTGTCGTCATCCCTGAGCGGTGCGATGAAACCACCGGAGAAGCAGGCGGAGATCACCACCACCTTGGGCCGTCCCGCCAGTGGCCGCAACAGCTCCGCCAGCTCGTCGGCGGACAGGTCTTCCAGCGCCAGGCGTGGCTGTTCCAGCGCCAGGCGGTGGTCGGACGAGCCGTGGCTGGTGAAGTATAGGAATAGCAGGTCTTCCGGGCCGCTACTCGCAGCCAGCGCTTCGATGGCGCGGCGCAGGTTCTCGCGGGTGGCCAGTGGCCGGTCGGCCAGATGGTCGCGATGGTTGGCCAGGTTGATCTGGCCGTGCGCGGCGAACTCCGTGGCGAGCAGGTCGCTGACGTAGTCGGCTTCGCGCAGGAACACACTCTGCTGCCCGTCCCCGGCGAAGGTCAGGGTGTAAAGCTCTCTGGCGGGTGTCGAGGCCGGCAGGGTGTCGATGGCCCGTTGCAACAGCGTGCCCTGGCGCAGCAGCGCCAGCTCCAGCGGGTCTGGCTGGCGTTGGCCCTGTGCGTCGAGCGCCAGGCGGCCATTGTGCCAGGTGCCGCTGCGGGTCGTCCCGTCGGCGAGGGTCAGGGTTCCTTCACCGTGATAGCGCCCGCGGCGGAACTGGCCCTGGTAACGGCTGCCATCCGGGCGTTGCAGCAAACCCTGGCCGTGGTAGCGCCACTGCTTGAAACCGCCCTGGTAGCGATTGCCGTCTTCGTCCTCGTAACTGCCCTGGCCCTGTAGCTGGCCATCCTCGAACTCACCGCGCCAGCGTGCGCCGTTTTCGTCCTGGTAGTCGCCCTGGCCGTGGAACTGGCCGTTTACGAAGGCGCCCCGGTACTGTGCGCCATCGTTCGAGCGATAGTGCCCCTTGCCTTCGAGCAGGCCTTGCCGGAAGACCCCGGCGAGCGTGCCGTCGGCATCGCTGAGCAGGCCCTCGCCATTGGCCTGGCCCTCTTCGAAACGGCCCTGGTGGCTGCTGCCATCGGCGTATTGCAGCAGGCCCTGGCCATGCAGCAGCCCCCGTTCGAATTGCCCCTGGTAGTGGCTGCCGCCCGGGTAGTCGAGGCGGCCCTCGCCCTGCAACAGGCCATCGGCCAGGGTGCCCTGGTAGCGGCTGCCATCGGGCAGCACCACATCGGTGGGTGTCAGGGGGGCGCTTTCGCCACAGGCGACGAGCAGGCAGCCTAGAAACAGCGGTATGAAGGGGCGCATCGAGGGTTTCCGAAATCCAGGTACGTGGCAGTATGCCGCAAAGCCTTCAGAGATGCCGGTGTGCGATAGGATGTACCGCGGGGGGATCGCACTATGCGCGGCAACGAGCCGAAAAGAGCGCTAGAGGCTGGGCGAAAGAGCCTGCGCCGCTGTTCTTCATCCAGCCCCAGCGCTTTTGTCGAAGCACCTTGCCCATGAATGAGCGCATGGCGCGGCGCTCGCCAAGGTGCTGTTGCAGTGAAACGTCAGGAGGGCTAATGCCTACGGGTTCATCATCTTTACCCGCGAGTTTACCCGCGAGCGCGTTCGAGGGCTGGGATGGCAGCACGGCCCAGGCACGCGAGCTGCAGTTGGCGCTGGCGCGGCGGGTGTGTCTGGAGGATGACTTCGTCCCGCTGCGGCGGGTCGCCGGGGTGGATGTCGGCTTCGAGGAGGGCGGGACTATCACCCGGGCGGCGGCGCTGCTGCTGGATGCCGAGAGCCTGCAGGTACTGGCCAGCCGCTTGGTACGCCAGCCGACGAGCATGCCCTATGTGCCTGGCTTGCTGTCGTTCCGGGAGTTGCCGGCGGTGCTCGAGGCGTTGCGTGGCCTGCCCGAACTGCCGGACCTGATCTTCTCCGATGGCCATGGCATCGCCCATCCGCGTCGCCTGGGGATTGCCGCGCACCTCGGGGTGGTGACCGGCTTGCCGACCATCGGTGTGGCCAAGACGATATTGACGGGCGTGCATGCCGAGCTGGGGGAGGAACGCGGTGCGCGGGTCGACCTGTGCGAGCGCAGGACCGGCGAGGTCATCGGCAGTGTGCTGCGCAGCAAGACTCGGGTCAGGCCGCTGATTGTTTCGCCGGGTCACCGGGTCAGCCTGGCCAGTGCCCCGGAACTGGTGATGCGTTTCGTCACCCGCTACCGTCTGCCGGAGCCAACGCGGCTGGCGGATCGCCTGGCGTCGCGGCGGGACGAGGCATAGGCTTCAAGCTTCAAGCTGAGGCAACGGGTTCGCCATGCTGTTGCAGCGCCCAGCGCACATGCTCGCGCACCAGTTCCGAGGGGTGGTCCATGCGTGAGCGCAGGGCTTCCAGTACGGGGATGGTCGAGGGGGCGTTGCCCAGCCCCACGGCGAGGTTGCGTAGCCAGCGTTCGTAGCCGGCGCGGCGTAGCGGCGAGCCTTCGGTGCGCGCGAGGAATTCTTCCTCGCTCCAGCCGAACAGTTCGCTGAGCTCGGCGTTGTCGAGGCTGTGGCGAGGGGAAAAGTCGCCCTGCTCGGTGGCGCGGGCGAAGCGGTTCCACGGGCAGACGATCTGGCAGTCGTCGCAGCCGAAGACGCGGTTGCCGATCCTGGCACGCAGTTCCGTGGGGATCGGCCCCTTGAGTTCGATGGTCAGGTAGGAAATGCAGCGCCGCGCATCCAGTACCCGGGCGCCGACGAAGGCTTCCGTGGGGCAGGCCGTCAGGCAGGCGCTGCAACTGCCGCAGTGCTCGCGGGCATGGGGGGCGTCCACCGGCAGTTCGATATCGACGAACAGCTCGCCGAGGAAAAACCAACTGCCGGCCTGGCGATTGAGCAGCAGGGTATTCTTGCCGATCCAGCCCAGGCCGGCCTGCTGCGCCACGGCCTTCTCCAGCACCGGGGCGCTGTCGACGAAGGCGCGAAAGCCGAGCGGGCCGATCACGGCCTGGATACGGTCGGCCAGTTGCTGCAGGCGTTTGCGGATCAGCTTGTGGTAGTCGCGGCCGAGGGCATAGCGCGATACGTAGGCTTTCTCCGGCTCGCCCAGGCGTTGCGTCATGCGGGTATCTCCGGGCAGGTAGTCCATGCGCAGGGAAATCACCCGCAAGGTGCCGGGCACCAGTTCGGCCGGTCGGGAACGCTTGCTGCCGTGGGTGGCCATATACTCCATCTCGCCGTGGTAGCCTTCCGCGAGCCAGCGCCGCAGGTGCGCTTCATGCTCGCTGAGGTCGAGGCCGCTGATGCCGACCTGCTGGAAACCCAGCTCGCGGCCCCATGTCTTGATGGCGTGGGCGAGGGTGGAAGGGTCTGGATGATTGGGGGTATCGAGAGAAGGATCGGGCATCGGAGATTTCGCTGGCGGCTGGCGGGTATAATTGTGGCATGCCGCTGCCATCCTTCGGGCCATCGCTGAGAGGGTGCGTGAATGGCTGCACTCGGTAATATTGCGTTGAAATCTGCCTGAAAGTGCTCATTTACCACGTGTAAACTGCGCTTTCCGGTCGACTTCGCCTTGTCTTGCCTTCGTTCGCCTGTTTTGTAAACACCCTCCGAGGCGATGTCAAAAACAGCTTCCGGCCATTTTAAGGCTTATTCATGTCGCAGAACACTGAACAGATGCCGGTATCCCTCTATCGCGCCGCCCAGGTGCGTGAACTCGATCGCCGCCTGATCGCTGCCGGTACGCCGGGCGTTGTACTGATGCAGCGTGCCGCCCACGCTGCCTGGCGTACGCTGCGGCGGCACTGGCCGACGGTCGGTTGCGTGACGGTGCTGGCCGGCCAGGGCAACAACGCCGGCGACGGCTATTTGCTGGCGGTGCTGGCGCAACGCGCCGGCTGGCGCGTGAAGGTACTGGCGGTCGGCGATCCACGGCGCCTGCGTGGCGATGCCGCGGCGGCGGCCGAGGAGGCGCGGGTGGCCGGGGTGGTGTGCCAGGACTGGCGCGACACCTCGAGCCTGGATGGCGTGCTGGTGGATGCCCTGCTCGGCACCGGGCTCAGTGGCGATGTGCGAGCGCCCTACATCGACGCGATCAGTGCGATCAATGCCAGTGGCCGGCCAGTGCTGGCACTGGATGTGCCATCCGGCCTGTGTGCCGATACCGGTCGCGCCCTGGGGCTGGCGGTGAAGGCCAGTGTGACGGTGACCTTCATCGGCATGAAGATCGGCCTGCTGACCGGTGAAGGTCCGGCCCTGGCCGGTGAGTGCGTGTTCGATGACCTGCAGGCCGACCCGGCCATTCTCGAACAGGTGCCTGCTGCGGCGCAGCGCCTGGCCAGCGTCACACTGCAGGCATTGCCGGCGCGTTCGCCGACCGCGCACAAGGGGCGCTTCGGGCACTTGCTGGTGCTCGGCGGCGACCGGGGTACCGGTGGCGCCGCGCTGCTGTCCGCCGAAGCGGCGTTGCGCTGCGGCGCCGGCATGGTGAGCCTGGCCACGCGCCCGGAGCATATCGCCGCAGCCCTGGCGCGGCGGCCGGAAATCATGACCCTGGGGGTCGACTCGACCTATCGCCTGCATGCGCTGGGCGAGGTCGCCGATGTGCTGGTGGCCGGCCCGGGACTGGGCGTCGCGCCCTGGGGGCGGGCGCTGCTGAGCCTGGCGGCGTCGCGGGCGGTGCCGCAGCTCTGGGATGCCGATGCGCTCAACCTGCTGGCCGAGGGCCTGCTGCAACTGCCGGCTGGCGCTGTGATCACGCCGCATCCGGGGGAGGCGGGGCGCTTGCTGGGCTGGAGTACCGCCGAGGTCCAGGCCGATCGCCCACGAGCGGTGCTGGCGCTGGCACAGCGCTACAACTGCGTGGCGCTGTTGAAAGGCGCCGGCACCTTGATCGCCGATGCCCAGGGACGCCTGGCGCTGTGCGATCACGGCCATCCCGCCATGGCCGGGCCGGGCCTGGGGGACGTGCTGGCCGGCGTGATCGGCGCGCTGCTGGCGCAGGGCTTGTCGCCGTTCGATGCGGCCAGCCTGGGCTGCTGGCTGCATGCCCGGGCCGGCGAGCGGCTGGGGCGCGAGGGCCGTGGGTTGGCCGCCAGCGAGCTGATACCGCTGGTTCGCCGTCTGCTGGAGGAGCACTCGCCATGCCTGAGCTGATACTGCACGCCGAGGACGAAGCGGCGATGCTGGCACTGGGCGGCCGTATCGGCCAGGCCAGCGGCGGGCGTGGCGTGATCTACCTGCACGGCGACCTGGGCGCCGGCAAGACCACGCTGTCGCGCGGTCTGTTGCGTGGTCTGGGCCATCAGGGCAAGGTGAAGAGCCCGACCTTCACCCTGGTCGAGCCTTATGCGCTGGAGGGGGTGCAGGTCTATCATTTCGACCTCTATCGGCTGGTCGACCCGGAGGAGCTGGAATACCTGGGGATCCGCGATTATTTTGCCGCCGATACGCTGTGCCTGGTCGAATGGCCCGAGCAGGGCGCCGGCGTTTTGCCAAAGGCGGACCTGGACATTACCATTGGCCCGCATGGCGCCGGGCGTACACTGCGCCTGTCACCGCTCAGCCCGCGCGGCGAGAATTGGTGCGCGGTTCTGGGCAGAACACTATGAAGAGGGTGGATATGCGCATACGCGCGTTGCTGGGTGGCCTGCTGTTGCTGGCGATGACCCTCCAGGCATGGGCCGCTGCCGATGTCAACGGTGTGCGCCTGTGGCGGGCACCGGACAATACGCGGCTGGTGTTCGACCTTTCCGCGCCGGTGCAGCACAGCATCTTCACCCTGACCGCGCCGGACCGGCTGGTCATCGACGTCAAGGGCGCCAGCCTGAAGACCGCGCTGGATGGCATGCCGCTGGACAATACGCCGATTACCGGGGTGCGTTCGGCGCAGTACGACGCGCAGACCCTGCGGGTCGTCATCGATCTTTCCGCCCAGGTGTCGCCCAAGAGCTTCTCGCTGCCGCCGAACCAGCAGTATGGCCATCGCCTGGTGGTCGACCTGTTCGACCAGAATGCCCCGGCCCAGCGGTCGCCCGCGCCACCGGCCACGGCCACTTCGAGTACGCCGAATGCCCCGGTGTCGCCGACCCTGCCCGCCAGCAAGCTGCCGGTGCTGCCCAGCAGCAAGCGCGATATCGTCATCGCCATCGACGCCGGGCATGGTGGCGAGGACCCGGGGGCCATCGGCCCCGGGCGCATCTTCGAGAAGCATGTGGTGCTGCAGATATCCAGGGAGCTGCAACGCCAGATCAACGCCGACAAGGGCTTCCGTGCCGAACTGGTGCGTACCGGCGACTACTTCATCCCCCTGCGCAAGCGCACCGAGATCGCCCGCAAGAAGGGCGCCGACCTGTTCGTCTCCATCCATGCCGACGCCGCGCCCCGCGCCGCAGCCTTCGGCGCCTCGGTATTCGCCCTGTCGGACCGTGGCGCGACCTCGGAGACCGCGCGCTGGCTGGCCGACAGCGAGAACCGTTCGGACCTGATCGGTGGCGCCGGCAACGTCAGCCTGGGTGACAAGGACCAGATGCTCGCCGGCGTACTGCTCGACCTGTCGATGACCGCCTCGCTGGCCTCCAGCCTGAACGTCGGGCAGAAGGTACTGAGCAACATGGGCAATATCACGCCCCTGCACAAGCGCCGGGTGGAGCAGGCCGGCTTCATGGTGCTGAAGTCGCCGGACATTCCATCGATCCTGGTCGAGACCGGCTTCATCTCCAACCCGTCCGAAGCCAAGAAACTGCAGACCAGCAGCCACCAGCAGGCGCTGGCGCGCTCGATCCACAGTGGCGTACGGCAGTTCTTCCATGAAAACCCGCCGCCGGGCACCTATATCGCCTGGATGCGCGACTCCGGCAAGATCGCCAGCGGGCCGCGCGAGCATGTGGTGCGTGCGGGCGAGAGCCTGGCCATCCTGGCGCAGCGCTACCAGGTCAGCCTGGCGGCCCTGCGCAGCGCCAACAACCTGAAAGGCGACACGATAAAGGTGGGCCAGACCCTGAAGATTCCCGCGACCACCCTGGCGGCCCAGCCATGAGCGAACGGCGCCGTATTCAACTGCTCGACCCGCGGCTGGCCAACCAGATCGCCGCGGGCGAGGTGGTCGAGCGTCCAGCCTCGGTTATCAAGGAACTGCTGGAGAACAGCCTGGACTCGGGCGCCCGGCGTATCGACGTGGATATCGAGCAGGGTGGCGTGAAGCTGCTGCGGGTGCGCGACGATGGTTGTGGCATCCCAGAGGATGAACTGCCGCTGGCCCTGGCCCGCCACGCCACCAGCAAGATCCGCGACCTGGACGAACTGGAGCGGGTGATGAGCCTGGGCTTCCGTGGCGAGGCGCTGGCGTCGATCAGCTCGGTCTCGCGGCTGACCCTGACCTCGCGCACCGCCGAGGCCAGCGAGGCCTGGCAAGTGGAAACCGAGGGCCGTGAGATGGAGGCGCAGGTGCAGCCCGCTGCCCATCCGGTCGGTACCTCGGTGGAAGTGCGCGACCTGTTCTTCAATACGCCGGCTCGGCGCAAGTTCCTGCGCAGCGAGAAGACCGAATTCGATCACTTGCAGGAAGTCATCAAGCGCCTGGCACTGACGCGTTTCGACGTGGCCTTCCACCTGCGCCACAACGGCAAGGTGGTGCAGGCGCTGCACGAGGCGCATGACGATGCCGCACGTGCGCGCCGGGTGGCGGCGGTTTGCGGCCCGGCCTTCCTGGAGCAGGCGCTGCCGCTCGAGATCGAGCGCAACGGCTTGCACCTGTGGGGCTGGGTCGGCCTGCCGACCTTTTCCCGCAGCCAGGCCGACCTGCAGTATTTCTACGTCAACGGGCGCATGGTGCGCGACAAGCTGGTGGCACACGCGGTGCGCCAGGCCTATCGCGACGTGCTGTTCAATGGCCGTCACCCGGCTTTCGTACTGTTCCTCGAAGTGGACCCAGCAGTGGTGGATGTCAATGTCCATCCGACCAAGCATGAGGTGCGCTTCCGCGACAGCCGCATGGTACACGACTTCCTCTATGGCACCCTGCACCGGGCCTTGGGCGACGTGCGCCCGGAAGACCAGTTGCCGCCGGCCCAGGCCGAGGTACCACCCCGGGCCAGCGGCCTGGAAGCCGGCGAGTTCGCCGGGCAGAACGAAATGAGCCTGGCCGCCAATCTGCTCGAGCGCCCGCAAGTCGAGCCGCAGCCCGCCTGGCGCGGTGCCGGTGCCGGCTACCAGTCGAGCTACCCGGCGAAGGGCGCGATGCCGGTTGCCGAGACCTACAAGGAATACTTCGCGCCGCTGGCCGAGCCTTCGTCGCCGGCGCCGGCCCTGCCCGAGAGCCAGGGGGATATCCCACCGCTCGGTTATGCCATCGCCCAGCTCAAGGGTATCTATATCCTCGCCGAGAATGTCCAGGGCATGGTGGTGGTGGATATGCACGCGGCCCACGAGCGCATCACCTACGAGCGGCTCAAGGTCGCCATGGCCAGCGAGGGCCTGCGCGGCCAGCCGTTGCTGGTGCCGGTCAGCATCGCTGTCAGCCAGCGCGAGGCCGACTGCGCCGAAGAGCATGCCGAATGGTTCCAGAAACTGGGTTTCGAATTGCAGCGCCTGGGGCCGGAAAGCCTGGCGATCCGCCAGATCCCCGCGCTGCTGAAGCAGGCCGAGGCCAACCGGCTGGTCACCGACGTGATCGCCGACCTGCTGGAGTACGGCACCAGCGACCGCATCCAGGCGCACCTGAACGAACTGCTCGGCACCATGGCCTGCCACGGCTCGGTACGCGCCAACCGCCGCCTGACCCTGCCGGAAATGAACGCCCTGCTGCGCGACATGGAAAGCACCGAGCGCAGCGGCCAGTGCAACCATGGCCGCCCGACCTGGACGCAGATGAGCATGGACCAGCTCGACAAGCTGTTTATGCGCGGGCAGTGAGTCCGCTCGGGGTGGGTGGCGCTGCGTCCAGCCCTCCCCTTAGGCCATGGGTCAGAAGCTGTATTTCGCGCTGAGCATGAAGTTGCGCGGGGCGCCGTACTGCGAGACGCCACCCCAGTTCGGGTGCGACGCCAGCGTCTGGTAATACTTCTTGTCGAAGATATTGTTGATGCTCAACTGGGTGTCCAAGTGTTCGTTGACCTGATAACCGAGCATGGCATCGGCGATGGCGTAGGCCTTTTGTTCGATCTGGTAGTCGACCGTCCCGTTGACCCCTTTGCTGTAGGTGGCGTTCTGACGATAGAGGCTGGCGCCTACGCGCCATCTGTTCAGTTCCCCGGGCAGATGGTAGGTGGTGCTCAGGTTGAGCTGGTGGCGCGGCAGCTTGGTATTGAACAGGCGCCCCTCGTTGGTTTCGTCGGCGTCCTGCTGGTACTTGGCCTCGGCGAAGGTGTAGCCCGCCGCGATTTGCCAGTTGTCCGTCAATCGGCCGTTGATCTCCAGTTCCACGCCCTTGCTACGCACCTTGCCGGCGGCTTCGTAGCAGGTGGTGGCCGACGGGCATCCCGTCTGATCGGCCAGCACGCTGGCGCGGTTTTCCTGGTCGAGCTGGAAGATCGCGGCGCTGGCGTTCAACCGGCCCTCCAGGTATTCGCCCTTGATGCCGATCTCGTAGTTCTTGCCGGTGATGGGATCCAGCAGGCCCCCGTCGGCGCCTCGCGCATTCTGGGGCTCGAAGATGTCCGTGTAGCTGGCATAGACGGAGTGCCATTTGTCCAGGTCGTAGATGACCCCGGCATAACGGGTGACATTGCGCGTGACCTTGTAGCGGGTGTGCGTGCTGCCCCGGGCCACATCGTTCTCGTACCAGTCCAGCCGCCCGCCGAGGATGACCTTCAGCGGGTCGGCGACGTTCAGGCGGGTGGTGATGTAGGTGCCCGTCTGTTCGGTGTCGTAACCGCTGGGCGTGCCGGGGGTGAAGGTCGGTTTGGCCTGGCTGCTGGGGTTCCAGGTGGACAGGTCGATGCCGCTGGCGATCGTGCGCTGCCCGCCGGCCAGGTCGTAGCTCACTTCCCTGCGGCTGGCGCCCAGTACCAGTTCGTGGCTGCGCCCGGCGAAGGTGAAGGGGCCGCTGGCGAACAGGTCGTAGCTGCGGTTGTCGTAGTTGGTCGAGTAGCGGCCGGCCATCTGGTTATAGGTGGTGCCATCCTGGGTGTACATGTAGGAGCCCAGGTATTCCATGTCCACCCAGCTCTTGCTGGCCGCCAGGCGGAGTTTCCAGTCGTTGTCGAAGTGGTGTTCGAGTTCGCCGAACAGGGTCTTGGACTCCTTGTCCCAGTACTCCCAGTCATTGCCCAGGTAGGTCGAGCGGGACAGGCCGAGGTCACTGCCGTCGGCCGCCGTGGGGATACCGCCCCAGGTGGCGTTGTTGTTGTCGTTCTGGGATGAGGCGCCCACCGTGAGGGTCGTGCGCTCGTCCAGGTCGATTTCGCCGATCGCGTAGAGCAGGCCGTACTCGTTCGAGGTGTAGTCCTGGAAGCTCTGTTTGTCCTGGTAGGCCGTGACGACACGCCCGCGCACCGTACCCGTGGCGTTGAGCGCGCTGGAGGCGTCCAGCTCCGTGCGGTAGTTGTCCCAACTGCCCGCGCTGCCCTTGAGGCTGACCTGGGTATCCTTGGTCGGGCGTTTGCGCACGAGGTTGAGGGATGCGGACGGTGCGCCGGAACCCTGCATGAGGCCCGTGGCGCCGCGGACGACCTCGACCCGGTCGTACATTGCCATGTCGGGCGAGGGCACCGAGTCGCCATCGTAGGAAGAGGGCAGGCCGTCGTACATCAGGGTGCTGATCATGAAGCCGCGCGAGTACAGCTCGACGCGCTCGGTGCCCGCTTTCACGAGTGTCAATCCGGGGGTGTTCTTGACCACGTCCTCCAGGTTGTTCATGCCCTGGTCGTCCATCCGCTGCCGGGTGATGACTGTCACCGATTGCGGTGTCTGCCTTGGCGAGAGAGAAAGTTTCGTGGCCGTGCTCATCGAACCGCTGGTGTAGGAGCCTGTGCCTTCCGTCGTGGCTGAGTCTCGAATAGAGGTGCTGGTCACATTCGTCGCCCCCAGTTCCAGCGCCGTTCCTTCCGCGACTGGCTGCACACTGATGGCGCCGCTCTCCGTGCTCAGCAATTGCAGGCCACTGCCGGCCAGGGCCTGGCGGACGGCTTCGCGGGTGTCCAGTTGGCCATGCACCGGCGCGCTGCGCTTGCCTTGCAGCAGCGCCGGGTCGGCGGCGATCAGTTGGCCGCTCTGGCGGGCGATCTGGCGCAAGGTCTGTTCCAGCGGGGCGCTGGGCAGGTCGTAGGACTGGGTGTCGGCCAGGGCCGACAGCGGCAGGTGGGCAAGGCTGAGGGCGACAGCCAGCGCCAGGGCGCTGGGGCGTAGTCGGGGCGTGTGCATGAGTGGTGTCCTCGTTGCTGTTGTGTGGGCAGTCACTCCTTATGTGCAACGAGCGGGCGAAACCCTTTATAGGAATGCGAAATATTTTCTTTTATCCATGTCCCTTCCCACGAATGGCACCTGCCGGTCTGGCAGATTCCAGGGGGCAGCAGGGCTGGACTTACATGGCTAGGCCAGGTCGATCAGGGTCAGCGGACCGTAGTGGCGAACCTGGATCGGCAGAATGTCTTTCAGCGCTTGCAGGCTGCGCGTTACATCATCCAGTGGAAATACGCCGAAGACGCGCAGCTCCGCCGCCGCCGGTGAAAGGCGCAGCAGGCCCCGGTGATAGGGACGCAGGCTGTCGATCACCTGGGCCAGTGGCTGGTCGCTGACTTCCAGTTGCCCGTCGACCCAGGCGTTCAGGCGCGCCGATGCAGCCAGCGGGGTCAACCGGTCGCGCTCGAAGTCCAGTGCCTGCCCGTTTGCCAGTACGGCCCGTTGCCCGTTGCGGGTGGTTATTTCCACGCTATGCCGCTGCACCTCGACCAGGCTGTGCCCCGGCGTCTGGCGTACGCTGAAGCGGGTGCCGAGGGCGCGCACCAGGCCTTCGGCGGTTTCCACGATCAATGGTCGTCGGGTGTCGCTGGCCACGTCGATCAGCAATGCGCCCTGGCGCAGGCGCAGCAGGCGCTGCTGCCGGTCGAAGGCCAGGTCGACCACCGTGCGCGCATCCAGGACCAACTGGCTGCCATCGTCCAGGCGCAGTCGCTTGCGTTCGCCGGTGCGGCTGCTGATATCGGCCAGCAGCCCGTTCAGCGGCCGGTCTCGTTGCGTCACCAGCAGCCCGCTGGCGCCAAGCAGCAACGCCAGGGCCCCGCCATCGCGCAGCAGCTTGCGCCGGCTGGCGGAGATGCCCGATTGGCGCAGCAGGCGCGTCGCCGTCTGCAGTTGTCCGGGGTGACGGCTTTCCGCGTCTGCCAGGCGATCCATCGCTGGCGCGATACCGCCTTGCAGCCGCTCCCAGGCCGCGCGGTGACGCGGGTCGGCGGATAGCCAGCGTTCGAAGGCGAGGTGTTCTTCGGTGCCGGCGGTGCCCGAGCTCAGGCGCAGCATCCAGTCGATGGCCGCTTCGCCAGCGGGATCGAGCCGGCTCATTGCGTGTTGGCGAGGTAGCAGTGCACCAGGGCCTGGCGTATCCAGCGTTCCACGGTGGACAGCGAGACGCCCAGGTGCGCGGCGATCTGCGGGTGGGTCATGCCTTCCAGGCGATTGAGCAGGAAGGCGTGGCGTACCTTGTCTGGAAGGTCGCCGAGCAACTGGTCGAGGAGGAGGATGGCTTCGCTCAGCAGGGCCAGTTCCTCTTCCGAGGGGGCGCAGGTTTCCGGTAATTCGGCCAGTGCCGCCAGGTAGTTGCGCTCCAGCTCCTGGCGCCGCCAGAAGTCCCAGAGCATGCGCTTGGCGAGGGTCTGCAGGTAGGCGCGGGGCTCGCGCAATTGCTCGGCCTGGCCGGAGCGCAATACGCCGAGGAAGGTGTCCTGGGCCATGTCCGCCGCATCTTCGCGCTTGCACAGGCGACGGCGGAGCCAGCCATAGAGCCAGGCATGGTGCTCGCGATAGAGCTGGTCGAGATGGCTGTGCGGCATTGGACTGATTGGTTTTGATAGGAATGATTATTCTTGTATTTCCGCACGGATGCCGCAAGGGGTTCATGAGTCGAAGGCAGGCCGGTCGGGTCGCCACCAGGTATCTGCACAGTTGTCTTCGCCGGTGCCTGCAGGAAGAATCCCGGCGACCTTGGCCTTGTGCACCCAGGCTCCCGCCTGCGCCGGAGCGACGGAGGTAGGGCTTTTCCCCATGGTTGCTTTCGGTATTGACCGTGAGCGGTGTGTCCTGCGGATATTCTGCTTCGGGTCTATGGCCGGTTGCCTTTCAACGTCGTCTTGCGCGGACGTTGAAAGGCACGCTTGCTAGAAGTACCGGGTTACGCTGAGCTTGGCGTTGCGCCCCTGCACATAGGCGGAGTCGCCTGCCAGTGCCTGTCGATAGAAGCGGTTGAACAGGTTGTCCACGGTCAGGTTGATGTGAGTACCGGCCAGCCCTTGCTGCCTGGGCGTCCATTCGGCGAAGAGGCGGTGGCTGTCATAGCTGTCGTTGGCGAAGTGGTTCCACGAACTCTCGCCAGTGACGTCATAGAGGTCGCTCGGCACACGGTCCGTCTTGCGCACGAACTCGCCCTGCCAGCCGAAAATCGCGTCGATTTCGTAGACTTTCACCCCCAGTGTCGCGACCCATTTCGGTGGGGGAATGTCACGCGCCCAGACATCCGGTCCCCAGGGGTTGGAATAGGCGCCCTGGTGTTTGCCGGTCATCCAGGCATAGGACAGGCTGGCGAATATGCGCTGGCTGTCGTAGTAGCTTTCGATCTCCACGCCTTTGATGGTCAGGTCGCCAATGTTGCGGTAGTTGGGCAATGGCAGGAGTTCCGCGCATTTGGCCGAGATGCTGCCGCCTTCGATGGCCTGGCGCTCGCAGGCAATGGAGCGGAACTTGAAGATTTCATCGCTGATACGGTTGTGGAACAGGGTGGTACGTACCTGCAGGTTATCGCCGGATTGCAGCAGGTCGTTCAGGGTGACGACACTGCCTGCGCGCAGGGCGCGGATACGTTCCGGGTCCAGTTGGCGGCTGGTCCCACCGATGGTGCTGCTGTTTTGCAATTCGTACTGCTCGTCGATGACCGGGGCGCGCCATGTCTTGCTGTAGTCGGCGAACAGTCCCAGGTTGTCGTTGACGCGCCAGAACAGCGACAGGCGTGGCGACCAGCCCGAGTAGCTCTTGGCGCCGTAGTCATGGCCGCGTTCGGCGTTCTGGTAGATCGGTGCCAGGTTGGCCTTGCCTTCGTTGCGCACGCTGTCGAAACGCAGCGAGGGGGTGATGGTCAGGTTGCCGAGGGTAATGGCGTCCTTCACGTAGGCGCTTTGCGTGCGGGTGTTGCCCCGCGGCATGAAGTAGGGCTGGAACCAGCCATAGTTGTACTGCGGTGTGGCGTAGGTCGAACCGGGCAGGTACATCAATACATCGCGCACATGGTGTTGCCAGGCCACGCCAGTGGTCAGTTCGTGCGCCAGCGCGCCGGTATCGAAGCGGCTGACGTTGCGCAGTTCCATGACGGTGTCGTCGTACTCGGTGTTGATCCACTTGCCACCCGAGGTCATTGAGTAGTTTGCGCCTTCGCGTCGCTCGTCCGTCTGTTCGGTCTTCGAGTAGGAGTAGGTGAACTCGAGGTCCAGCCAGGGGTTTTCCCGGGGCTCGTAGTCGTACTTCAGCGACCAGGTGGTGTCGGTGACCTCGCGGTCCGCCATGTTGATGCGCATGGCTTTTTCCAGGTCTCCGTCGTTCCTGTTGATGGTGTACCAGCTCGGCAGGAAGAAGGTCACGGCGCTGAAGGGCAGGAAGGCTTCGTTGTGCGAGCGGCTGAAGGACAGCCCCAGGTGGTGCTCGTCATTGACGTGGAGGTTGGCCTTGATCAGGCCGGCTTCCAGATTCTGGTCGCTGTAGGGGTAGCGGGTCGGGTAGCGGTAGCTTTCCCCGGCGAACTGGATATGGTCGGCCAGTTTCACATTGTTGCCATCGCGCTTGGTCAGGAACACCAGGGCGTCGGCGAAACCATCCTCCGTCCGGCCATAGACGGCGCCACTGTATTTCTGCTGCTGGTCGTTGCTCTGGTAGCCGTACTTGAGCATGGCGCCGACGTTCTGGCCCTCCTTGAGCAGGTCCGGGGCGTCCTTGGTCTCCATGTGCACGCTGCCGCCGAAGCCGCCGTTGCCGGTGAACACCGAGTGCGGGCCTTTTTCCACTTCGATGCGTTTGATCAGCTCCGGCTCGATGAAGACGGTGCCTTGCTGGTAACGCTCGAAACCACTCTTGGAGGCGCCATTGAGGCTGATGGAGATGTCTTCCGCATCCCCCAGGCCCCAGATGTTGATGGTCTGGCCGCCCGGACGGATCGAACCGCCCATGCTGACGCCCGGCAGGGTCTGCAGCAGCGAGGGGATGTTATCGGCCTGCTGGCGTTCGATTTCCTTGCGGGTCAGGGTCGAGCGCCCGACGTTGTCCGGGCTGATGGTGTGCCCGTCGCCCAAGATGAACTGCGTGCCCAGGTCGATGACGTTGCCATCGGAGGTTTTCTGGCGCTGGCGGATGATGAAGCCGTTCGCGGTTTTCGCATATTCAAGGTCGCTGCCGGACAACAATTGCTGCAGCGCCGCTTCGGGCGTGTACTGGCCTCGCAAGCCGACGCTGGGCAGGTCCTGCAACTGTTGGCGAGAGTAGGAGAGCAGTGTGCCGCTCTCGATGCCGAAGCGCGCCAGTACCGATTCCAGCGAGCTGGCAGGGATATCGTAGCGTTGCTGGCTGGCGTGGACGGGCATGGCCGCCAGGGCGGTCACGCCCAAGGGCGCGCCGAGCAGCAGGGTGCGCAGTGTCTGGGCGAGCAGGTGTTTTCGTTGTGATGCGGGTTGGCGACTCATTGGTATCCCCCGGTTGAGCCAAGAAAGGACTTTCACCTTCATTGCCCCGCCGGAGTCGAAAATAGCTCACAGAAACGATGAATTATTATTTCGGTTGCAGGCGTACCCAATAACGACTGAACGATTGGACCCGCACAGGTAGCGTGTCTTGCAGCATGGCCAGGACCTGGTCGCTGCGCAGCAGGGCGTAGGTCCCGGAAACCGGTAGATGCGCGATCTGTGGAGCGCAGTCCAGGTGCCCGGGGCGATAGCGTTCCAGGCGTTTCAGCAGTTCTCCCAGCGGCATGTCGTGGGCGACCAGCATGCCCCTGGTCCAGGCGCCGGCCTGTTCGCCGGCACGTCCCAGGTGCCGAATGCCCTGATGGTCGAAACGGGCCTCGCTGCCCGCTGCGACAGTCCCGGCGGGGCTGGCGGACTGCGCCGTCGTGATGGATACGGCACCTTCGAATACGGTGACCTCGGTTTCAGGAGCCGAGGTGAACTGATTGACGGAGAACCGGGTGCCCAGTGCCTGCAGAATGCCGTTGTGGGTGCTGACCCGCAGAGGCCGCCGCAGTGGGTCAGGTGCGCTGGTGAGCTGCAACTGGCCAGCGATCAGGTGAAGCAGGCGCTGGTGGTCGTCGTAGCGGATCGCCACGGACGTATTGGCATCCAGCTCCAGCAGGCTGCCATCGGCCAGCGTCATATCGTGTCGCTCGCCCGTGCCGGTATGCAGGTCGGCTTGCCAGCGTTGCCAGAGCAGGCTGTCGCGGTAGGTCCAGGCAATGCTCCCGGTGGTTGCCAGTACCACGAGGGTCTTCATCACCTGGCGTCGACTTGGCAGCGAGCGGCTGGCCAGGGTGGCATGGGCCAGTGGCGAGGAGAAACCCTGCAGGCTCCGGGTGAAGCCCTGAATACGTTGCCAGGCCCGCTCATGTTCCGGGTTCGCCGCCCGCCAGTTCCTGCACTTCTGCTGCAAACCGGGGTCGTCCGGCTTCTCCTGAAGGTCCAGCAGCCACTCGGCAGCCTGGCGTACCACGGCCTTGCTGATGGGGGCGTCAGTCATCGGCCAAGCAGCAACGTTGCAGGGCGCGGATGATATGTCGTTTGACCGTGGCGACGGAAATGCCCAGCTCCATGGCAATGTCCGCCTGCTTCATGCCGTCGAGTTGCGACAAGAGGAAGGCCTTGCGCACGATGAAGGGCAATTCTCCCAACGTACGGTCGACGGCCAACAATGACTCGAACAGCAGGGCATGCAGTTCCGGCGACGGTGCCTGCTGTTCGGGTAGCTGTGCCAGGGCTTCCTGGTAGGCTCGCTCGATATGCCGATGGCGGTGGAAGTTCGCCAGGATGCCCTTGGCAATAGTCAGCAGAAATGCCTGGGACCCGCGGATTTCCAGGTCGTGCTGCTTTTTCAGCAGGCGCATGAAGACATCATGGCTCAGGTCGCTGGCATCGGCAGTGCAGTCGAGGCGACGGCGCAGCCAAGTGTGCAACCAGGCGTGGTGTTCGCGATAGAGCTGGTCGATATCGGCAGGGGGCATGTGATGGCTTGATATTAATAGGAACGATTATTGTTGTTTTTTATTCGAGGTGTCGCAAGTAATTCCTCGGCAAAGCTGGACCAGCGGCTTGGCTTTCCTCCTCCAGCTTGAGTAGACTCCTTCCTGTTCTTGTCGGGGTGCCCAGAGCCGTGGGCTGAGATCGGATAGTTCCGGATCCCGTTGAACCTGATCAGGTTAAGGCCTGCGTAGGGAACAAGATGCACTCGCCGCATTGTCGCGGCGGGCCTTCTGCACCAGCCATGGTGCGCCTCACGCTGTTCGTCCGCCCCAGGTTCGCTCCGACACTTCCCGCAGGAGCCGAGCCGATGAGCAGCAAACGACAAAACAGCCCGAACCCCATCCTGAGCGAGTCGGCCAAGGTCGATCAGCAGTCCGTCCAGCCTTTCCCGCGTTCGCAGAAGGTCTATGTGCAGGGTTCGCGCCCGGATATCCGCGTGCCCATGCGCGAGATCAGCCTGGATGTCACGCCGACGGCCTTCGGTGGCGAGATCAATGCCCCGGTCACTGTGTATGACACCTCCGGTCCTTACACCGATCCGAATGTGAGTATCGACGTGCGCGAGGGGTTGGCCGACATCCGTTCGGCGTGGATCGACGAGCGTGGCGATACCGAGCGCCTGGGCGGGCTGACATCCGAGTTCGGCCAGCGGCGCCTGGCCGACGCCGAACTGGCGGCCATGCGCTTCACCCATGTGCGCAACCCGCGCCGTGCGAAGGCCGGGCAGAACGTCTCGCAGATGCACTATGCGAAGAAAGGCATCGTCACTCCGGAGATGGAGTTTGTCGCCATCCGCGAGAACATGAAGCTCACAGAGGCGCGCGAGGCCGGGCTGCTGAAGGAGCAGCATGGCGGGCAGAGTTTCGGCGCCTCCATTCCCAGGGAAATCACCCCCGAGTTCGTGCGCCAGGAAGTGGCCCGTGGCCGGGCGATCATCCCGGCCAATATCAACCACACCGAGCTGGAGCCGATGATCATCGGTCGCAACTTCCTGGTGAAGATCAACGGCAATATCGGCAACTCGGCGCTGGGGTCGAGCATCGAGGAAGAAGTCGCCAAGCTGACCTGGGGCATCCGCTGGGGCTCGGACACCGTCATGGATCTCTCGACGGGCAAGCATATCCACGAGACCCGCGAGTGGATCATCCGCAACTCTCCGGTGCCGATCGGTACCGTGCCGATCTATCAGGCGCTGGAGAAGGTCGGTGGCGTCGCCGAGGACCTGACCTGGGAGCTGTTCCGCGACACCCTGGTCGAACAGGCCGAGCAGGGTGTGGACTACTTCACCATCCATGCCGGCGTGCTGCTGCGCTATGTGCCGCTGACCGCCAAGCGCGTGACCGGCATCGTCTCTCGTGGCGGTTCGATCATGGCCAAGTGGTGCCTGGCGCACCACAGGGAAAACTTCCTCTACAGCCATTTCGAAGACATCTGCGAGATCATGAAGGCCTATGACGTGTCCTTCTCCCTGGGCGACGGCCTGCGCCCGGGTTCGATCGCCGACGCCAACGACGCCGCGCAGTTCGGCGAGCTGGAAACCCTCGGCGAGCTGACCAGGGTGGCCTGGAAGCACGACGTGCAGTGCATGATCGAAGGCCCCGGCCATGTGCCGATGCAACTGATCAAGGAGAACATGGACAAGCAGTTGGAATGCTGCGACGAGGCGCCGTTCTACACCCTCGGCCCGCTGACCACCGATATCGCCCCTGGCTACGACCACATCACCAGTGGCATCGGCGCGGCGATGATCGGCTGGTTCGGTTGCGCCATGCTCTGCTACGTCACGCCCAAGGAGCATCTGGGCCTGCCGAACAAGGATGACGTCAAGACCGGCATCATCACCTACAAGATCGCCGCCCATGCCGCCGACCTGGCCAAGGGCCATCCCGGCGCGCAGATCCGCGACAACGCCCTGAGCAAGGCGCGCTTCGAATTCCGCTGGGAAGACCAGTTCAACCTCGGCCTCGACCCGGATACCGCGCGCAGTTTCCATGACGAGACGCTACCCAAGGACTCGGCCAAGGTCGCCCACTTCTGTTCGATGTGCGGGCCGAAGTTCTGCTCGATGAAGATCACCCAGGAAGTGCGCGAATACGCCGCGGAAAATGGCCTGACCGACGAGCAGAAGGCCATCGAGGCCGGCTTCGCCGAGCAGGCGGATCGCTTCCGCGGCGAGGGCTCGGTGATCTACCGGCAGGTGTAGGGAACGGCAGCTTCAAGCTGCAAGCCTCAAGCTTGGGGCTTGCAGCCTGGGGGCTACCGCTGCTTGATTATGCCTTCCAACTGCCCATAGGGGATCAGCAGCTCCGGGTGCCCGCTGGAGTAGGGGGCGATGGCATAGACATCGTACTTGAGCAGGACGCCTTCCTTGAGCAGGGCGACATGATCGGTGCGTTGGAAGGGCCAGGACGCCAGGAAGTCATCGTCGCGGGCGAAGCCATTGGCGGCCAGCCATTTCCAGTGGGCATCGGCGGCCTTGTCCCAGAAGGCCCTGGCCTGGCCTGGCAGCAGCATGTCCGCCAGCTCCAGTTGGCGTTGCTGGCGCAGGTCGTAATTGATGAAGGCGCGCCCCGGCATGCCGTGGGCGCCACCGGTGAACAGGTAGCTGGAAAGCTCGATGACCACCAGGTCGTCGTGGCTTTGCCGTACCTTGGCCTGCAGGTAGCTGCTCCAGCCGGGTTCGGCCTTGGCCAGGAAGTCGTCGCGATAGTCCGCCAGCGATGCCGGCACCTGGTCATCGGGCGTGAATACCGTCATCTGCCGCAGGCGCAGGTCTATCAACTGGTTGAGCGCAGGCTGGTCGGCGAATGCCAGTGTGTCGACGTTGACCAGCGGGCAATCCTGCCCCGAGCAGCCCTGTGGCGTCCGCTCCCAGGCGATGTGCTCGGCAGCCGGCGACGATGGCCCGCCGAGGCTCTGGCAGCCGGCGAGCAGGGATAACAGGACGAGGGAACACGACAGGGTACGCAGGGGAGACATTGGCAGGTCCTTGATCTCGCATGGGGTGGTTTGAAGGCTTTACGCCCACGCCGTTCAACGTCTTCGAAAAGAGGGTTGTCGGATGGACGGTCGTAGCGGCTGGCTTGCCCGCGAGGCCTTATGGCCGGCGCGGCCACATTCGCGGCCAAGGCCGCTTCTACATGGGCACGACGGTCTTTCTGTCCGCTGAGCCCGCGGCCGTTCGGTTGGACATTTCACGCTCGCAATGGGTTCGTTCCATCCTCTCGATTCGGCTGTCGTTTGTTCGGTGGGCAGGCTCGCGAGATTGTGAACAGGTTCTCAGAGGACTATGCGGGCGCGGGCGTGGAAACAGTAGCCGCTGTTGCGCAGGGTCTTTACCGGCAACGACTGCCCACTGGCTTCTTCCACCTTGCGCCGCAGGCGGCGCATCTGGGTATCCAGGCGGCGTTGGTCATAGTTCAAGTAGTCGGCGCCGAGTGCCTGGACGATACAGTCGCGGCTGACGTTGTTGCCGGCATTTTCCATCAGGCAGTGCAGTACCAGCATGTCCTGCTGCGACAGCGGCACCGAGGCGCCGGCAGGTACCCGCAAGCGCCGTGGGCCGACTTCCAGCGACCATTGCGCGTGCTGGCTGCGCAGTTCCAGGCGGCGGGCCAGGGCGGCCAGGGTCGCTGCCAGTTCTTCGAGGTCGCAGCCCTTGCTCAGGTAGTGATCGGCACCGATATCGAGGCCGTTGATCCGGTCCGCGGTGGTGCCCCTGGCGCTGAAGATGACGATGCCGAGTGGATGTCCGCTCTGGCGCAGGCGCTGGATGAGTTGCAGGCCGCTGCCGTCGGGCAGTCCTATGTCGATGACGGCCAGGTGATGGCGGTGCGCCTGGAATTGTTGTTCGAATTCGGCAAGGCTGGCGGTCCTGGTGGCCCTGTAGCCTTCTTCATCGAGGAATTCGCCCAGTTCCTGGCGTAGCACGGGTTCGTCTTCGAGCAATATTACATCGATCATCGGGGCTATTCCGGAAGCGTGCATGTCTGGCGTTATCGTGGGGGATGCACGATATGACAGATCGAATCCATACGCACGTGCGTTTGCCGCATCCCGACACAAGGGCCACAGCAGTTATACTGCGACGCCATTCTGGCCTACAACTGCTTGGTAAGGTGCTCCATGCGCAATGATGCCCGCGATGAACTGGATGATGTGCCGAGCCTGGGTATGGCAGGCGAGCGTGATGTCGAGTCGGCGCGGCATGAGCCACCGCGGCGGTCGGCGGCGGGGACGGGGATCTTGTGGAGTGTCATCGCCGCACTGCTGATTTCCTTCGGCGTGCTGGGCTGGTGGAGTTTCCAGCAGATCGGCCTGCTGAATATGCGGCTGGTCGCGACCCAGGAGAGTTTTGCCCGTATCAGCGAGGATGCGGCCGGACGTTTGCAGGATATCTCCGGCAAGGTGGTGGCGACCGAGTCCAGCGTCAATAGCGAAAGCGAAGCGCTCAAGCTGCGCATCAAGCAACTGGAAAGCCAGGTGCTGGAGATCGCGCAGCAGCAGCAGGCCCTGGCCACCGAGCAGAAAAGCCTGCAGGGGCGGCAGGGCAATCATGACCAGCGCCTGCAAGAGCAGGAACGCGGCCTGAGTGCCGGTGGCGAACGTCAGCAGGCTCTCGATGCGAGCCTGCGTTCTCTGCAGGGCGAGCAGAAAGCATTGCAGGAGACGCTGGCGCAGGCTTCCCGGACGCTCGATGAACAGGCGCGGAGCCTGGCCGCGCAGAAGGACAATGCCACGGCCCTGGAAAGCCTGGGCAAGGAAGTGGGCGCACTCAAGGCGCGTGGCAATCCGGCCCAGGCCATAAGCCGGCTGGAGCAGGACCTGTTGGTGTTGCGCAGTGAACTGGAGAATCGCCCGGCATCCGCGCAGGGGGTCGATATTGCCGAATTCGACGCCTTCCGTGCCCAGGTCACGCGCAATATCAATACGCTGCAAAGCCAGCTCGCCAATCTGCAGGGCCAACTGAATGCTCGTTGATTGAGCTGCGTCAATAGACTGGCAGGCAGCACTCGTTACGCATGCAAGTTTCAGGTACGGGGCATTCTTCTGTAATGCCCTGGTGATATTATCCGGGCACTCTTGCCCTGTTCTGGGGCACGGCGGACTTTCTGGCTGGTAACTCCATGACTGAATCGTGCGATTCGTTCACCCACCGTCTGGCTTCCCTGCTTCCCAGTGAACTGGAGCGTACCGAGCTTATACAACTGCTTTCCCCTCGCGGGCACTCACTGATCCTGAAGCGACGGCGGGCGACACTGATCGTCAACCGCGTAAGGATGTTCGCTTTTCTCTTCGCCGTACTGACACCGCTCTGGGGCCTGATCGACCTGGCGGTATTCAGCTATCCGCTGTGGATGGGACTGGCCACCTGCCGGCTGCTGGCCTGCCTGGCCTTCATCTGCCTGCTGCTGTTCTATCGACCGAGGGGCAACATGCTCGATGCCTACCGTTCGATTACCCTGCTGTTCGCCATTCCTACGCTGTTCTACATCGCTTCGCACACCTTGCTGGGCGAGGGGCAGCACCTGACCGGCCTTTCCGCGATGGTGGCGACCGGATATGCCTTCCTGCCTTTCGTGCTGATGGCGGGGCTGGCGATCTTCCCCCTTACCGTCAAGGAAAGCCTGATCCTGGCCAGTGTGCTGCTGCTGGCCCAGGGGCTGGCCGGCTATCTGAACTGGGCGACCCTCAACTGGCCGTCCTTCGCCGGTGGTTTCTGGCTGCTGGCGCTGATCGCGGGCGTCACCGCCCTGGCCAGCATCAGCCAACTGGCGTTCATGATCGCCCTGGTGCGCCAGGCCGTGCGTGACCCGCTGACCGGGATTCTGTCGCGTGGCAGCGGCGAGGAAATCCTCGGTCTGCAATGGAGCACCGCACGGCGCAGAAACACCTGCCTGTCGCTGGCATTCATCGACCTCGATCATTTCAAGACGATCAACGACCGCTTCGGCCACGAGGCGGGCGACCGGGCCCTGTGCGAGTCGACGCAGCATATGCTCGATAACCTGCGCGGCAGCGACAGCCTGTTGCGCTGGGGCGGCGAGGAGTTCCTGCTGATCATGCCGGATACCGACCTGCAGCAGGCGCGCCAGGCCTTGCAGCGACTGCTGAGCAAGGGGCTGGGCCATCGCCCCGATGGCCAGCCGCTGACCGCCAGTATCGGCCTGGCCGAGCGCTGCTTCGATGGTTGCGGCGACTACCATGCGTTGCTGGAACTGGCCGACCGGCGCATGTACATGGCCAAGAGTGGCGGTCGCAACCAACTCTGCTGGCAGGATGAACGCGAAGGGGAACGCCTGTTCAGCCTGTCGCATCCGCGACCTTGAAGACATGCCGCAGGTAGGCGACGAAGGCTTCGTCCTCGCACATGGTCTTGCCTGGCGAGTCGGAAACCTTCGCCACCGGCTGGCCATTGCAGCGGGTCATCTTGATCACCATGTTGGTCGGGGTGACGCCCGGGATGTCGCAGGTCAGGTTGGTGCCGATGCCGAAGCTGACCCGGCTGCGTCCCGCCAGCGCCCGGTACAGCGATAGCGCCACGGGGAAGTCCAGCCCGTCGGAGAACACCAGGTTGCGTGTCATCGGATCGATGCCCAGCCGGCGGTAGTGGGCGATGGCCTTTTCCGCCCACGCCAGTGGGTCGCCGGAGTCATGTCGCAGGCCGTCGAACAGCTTGGCGAAATACAGATCGAAGTCTCCCAGGAAGGCATCCATGGTGATGCAGTCGGTCAACGCCGTGCCCAGTGCGCCACGGTATTCCCGTGCCCAGCAATCCAGGGCGGCGACCTGGCTGTCGATCAGCCGCGGGCCGAGTTGCTGGTGGGCCATGATCCATTCGTGGGCCATGGTGCCCATGGGTTTCACCCCCAGGGTTCGCGCCAGGTGCACATTGCTGGTGCCGACGAAGTGGCCGGGGAAATCCTGCCGCAGGCTGTCCACCACCATGGCCTGTACCGCGAAGGAAAAGCGCCGGCGCGTGCCGAAGTCAGCCAGGGTGAAGCCGGCCAGTTCCTGGGGGCTCATCCGTTGCCTGAGCCATTGGTATTTGTCCTCCAGCCGGGCCTGTGCCTGTTCCAGGCTGACCTGAGGATGCAGGGCGCGATTGCGCACTTCGCTGATGATCGCCAGCAGCGGGATTTCGAACAGGATCACGTGCAGCCAGGGGCCGCGCAGGCGGATCACCAGTTCGCCCTGCTCGATGCCGGTATGCACGTAGCGCAGGTCGAAACGGAACAGGCCGAGGAAGCGGATGAAGTCCGGCTGCATGTAGGGAATGCTTTCCAGGAACGCCAGTTCTTCCGGTTGCATGCGTAGTTCGCTCAAGGCTTCCAGTTGTTCGCGCACGGCTTCCAGGTAAGGTGCCAGGTTTTCGCCGGAGCGGCTGCGGAAGGCCCATTCCACTTCAGCGTTGGGATAGTGGTGCAGGACGGCCTGCATCATGGTCAGCTTGTAGAAGTCGGTGTCCAGCAGGCTTTGCACGATACGCTCGGAAAAGGCTTGGGTCATGGCGGGCTCGCTATCCAGGTTGCTAGGGTCTGTTGACGTTTCGTCGCAAGCCGCGTTGTCGCGAGAAATTCCTCCCGGTCAGGCCGCGCCCGTTCCCGACGGGCTTGCGGCATTCACTCCATCCCTGGAGATTGGGCAGGACGCAGGCAATGGTCACTCCCTTGCCAAGCCCTGCAACGACAGCGGGGGGCATTTCTCGCACAACCCGGAGGGCCGGGCCTGTTTTCACACCAGGCTGTGTTACTCGATGGCTCATTTGGCCCACCAAACTTCGCATCTCGCGCCTTGCCTCGTGTGAAAACAGGCTCCGGCGCGGTCGCGCCGAAACGTCAACAGACCCTAAGTGGTGGCGGGATTCTCGCATGTCGGGAGGGACGGTTGCTTACGGCATGATATTGCATGTAATACCGGGCAAAGGCTCATTTACACTATGCCCCCAGCCCAGGCACGTGGGAGGCGGGGCGGTTGGCCCTGCCCACGCCCTGGTTCACTGGCCCGATGACAGTCGTCTTCATTTTTTGCGGTGTTCCCGTGCCTTCGATCCTGTTGCGTTTGCTGTCGCTGTGGTGCTGTCTGTGCCTGCCGCTCGAGGCGCTGGCGGATGTCCTGCGCCTGGAAAGCGGCATGCACTCTTCCGGAACCTCCGGGTATCTGGAGCGCTTCGATGATGCCGGCGGGCGGATGAGCGTGATGGACGTGGATGACGCATCCGGCTGGCAGCCGCTGCCGCATGGCTTGAGCGCAGGCTTCAGCCTGGCGGCGATCTGGTTGCGCCTGGACCTGCAGGTGCCGCCGGATGCTCGGCGCAACTGGGTTCTGTCATTGAGTAATGCATTGCTCGACGATGTACAGGTCTATCTGCACGATGGCGACCGCTGGCGTCTGATCGGCCACAGTGGCGAGAACCTGCCCCGTGCCCTCTGGCCGGTGGATAACCGCAGTCCGGCATTCCATCTGCCGCCGCTGGGGCTCGACGAGCAACGGCTGATGGTGCGGTTGCAGAGCAAGAATGCCCTGGCGGTGCGGCTGGATATCTGGGAGCAGCAGGCGTTCAACGATCATTCGCGGCGCGAGGCGCTGCTCTTCGGTATCTATTTCGGTTTCTACCTGCTGCTGATCTGTTCCTTTGCGGTGTTCTGGCGGCTCACCTCCGCCCGCGACAGCGGGTTGTTCCTGATCTATGTCATCACCGGTGTGTTCAGCGAGACTCTGACGCTCGGGCTGATCCAGCAGGCCACGGGGTTGCCGGTCTGGCTGAGTGACCGCTTGCTGGGCGTCGGCATCATCATCGGGCTACCGGTCGGTTTGCTGCTGGCGATGCGTCAACTGGAGCTGGAGACACTGTATCCGTTGGCGGTACGCCGGGTATTTCGCGTGTGCAGCCTGTTTGCCGCGGTGATGGGGGGCTGGATCATACTGGGGCACTACGGCTGGGCCATGGTCCCGACACAGACGATCGCCCTGCTGGCGATTCCCTGCCTGGTCCTGCTCGCGATCGTGCTGTGCGTACGCGGGCACGAGTCGGCACGGTTTTTCCTGCTGGCATTCGGGGTGTTCTATATCGGCATCATCATGGGCTTCATGCGCAACCTCGGCTATCTACCGGTCAATACCTGGACCGAACATGCCTCGAGCGTCGGTGCGATGTGGTACATGGCCCTGGTCAGCCTGCGTATCGTCGCGCGCTACCATCGCCAGCGGCGTGAACATGAGCGGGCCCAGGGCATGCTGCTCGCCGAGCTGGCCCAGCAGCACAGCCAGCGGCTGGAGCAGCAGGTGATGCAGCGTACTTCCGAGTTGCGCGAGGAAATCGGCCGGCGTGAACGCCTGGAACAGGAGTTGCGCAATGCCTTGTCGCTGGAACGCAAGGTACGAGAGGAACAACGGGACTTCGTGGCGATGGTTTCCCATGAGTTCCGTACGCCGCTGGCCATCATCAGTACCACCGCCCAGCGCCTGGGCGGGACGCTGGGCCGCATGGAGCAACGCAACCTGGAGCGTTGCCAGCATATCCGCAAGGCCTCCCAGCGCCTGATGGCGCTGGTGGATGATTACTTGAGCGATGAGCGCATGACGGCCACCCAGGCAGAGCCGCGCCTGGCCAGTTGCGATTTGCCGAGCCTGCTCGGCGGTTTGCAGGACGAGTTCGCCGCCGGCCGCATCCAACTGGACTATCGCCTGGCCGGCAGCGACCTCTATTGCGACAGTGGGCTGTTACGCATCGCCCTGCGCAACCTGCTGGCCAATGCCGATCGTCATGCGCCGGAGCATGAACCGGTCTGGCTCGAGGTGGATGCGGATGGGGATTGCGTCCGCTTCCGTGTTATCAATGGCGGCGGCGCCATCTCCGAGGAAGAGCGCGACAGGCTGTTCCAGAAGTACTTCCGTGGCCAGGCGGCCCAACTGAGCCCGGGTGCCGGGCTGGGGCTCTACCTGGTGCGGCGTATCGCCAGGCTGCTGGGTGGGAATGTGCAACAGGAGAGGAACGATGATGCCGAGCGCGTGTGCTTCTGCCTGACGTTGCCGTTGCAAGATGGGGGCGAGGGCTGATGCCGCTTTGCCCATACCGATTGACCGGCCATGCCGCCCGAGGTCCCGCGTGAGAAAGATCGCCCTGTTCGCCGATGTCCAGAACCTCTACTACACGGTGCGCCAGGCCCATGCCTGCCACTTCGACTACACGGCCCTGTGGGCGGATGTCAGCCGCCAGGGGACGATCGTCGAGGCCTACGCTTATGCCATCGACCGTGGCGATGCCCGCCAGCAGCAGTTCCAGCAGATCCTGCGCAACCTGGGGTTCGTCGTGCGGCTCAAGCCCTATATCCAGCGCAGCGACGGTTCGGCCAAGGGCGACTGGGACGTGGGCATCACCATCGACGTGCTGGACGCCACCCCCCGTGTGGAGGCGGTGGTGCTGGCCTCGGGCGACGGCGACTTCGACCTGCTGCTGGAGCGGGTACGGCGCGATGGTGTGCATGCCACCGCCTACGGCGTCCCGGGGCTGACGGCACAGTCGCTGATCCGCGCGGCGGACCGTTATGTGCCGATCGAGGGGCGACTCCTGCTGCGCTGACGCTTCGCGCGCGGGCAGATAGCCTTCGATAAAAGCGCTGGAGACTGGAGACTGGAGGCTGGACGAGAGGCCGTTCGTGCTCTACCGAAACCAAGGCTTCTACGCCCCGCTGTCCAGCTTCCAGCGCTTTTGTCGGTTCTTTGAGTGCATAGCGCGATCGCCCTGTCATGCGATTGCCCTGACGATCCTTCGAGACCATGCCCAGGGACAATGGCGCCTTGTCGCGACGGGCGGCGCTATGCGCCGTCCTCCTGTGGTTGCGGTCTTGGCGGCATATGCTGGGTATTGGTGCGCTGGTCGTTGTACCAGGACTCCAGATGCACATCGAAGCCCCAGAGCCGGTGCAGGTGCTTGAGCACCTGGAGGGTGGAGTCGCCCAGCGGCTTGCGTTCGTGCTGGTAGTGACGCAGGGTCAGCGAGCGGTCGCCGCGGCGGTCGACGTTCCACACCTGGACGTTGGGTTCGCGGTTGCCCAGGTTGTACTGCGCGGCCAGCAGCTCGCGGATGCTGTGGTAGCCGTTCTCGTCATGGATGGCCGGCACCAGCAGGTCGTCCTTCTGATCGTCGTCGAGGATGCTGAACAGCTTGAGGTCGCGGATCACCTTGGGCGAGAGGAATTGCAGGATGAAACTCTCATCCTTGAAGTCGCGCATGGCGAACTTGACCGTCGTCAGCCAGTCGCCGCCGGCGAAGTCGGGGAACCAGCGGCGGTCTTCCTCGGTGGGGTTTTCGCAGATGCGGCGGATGTCCTGGAACATGGCGAAGCCCAGGGCATAGGGATTGATGCCGCTGTACCAGGGGCTGTCGAAGGCGGGCTGCAGGACCACGCTGGTGTGCGATTGCAGGAATTCCAGCATGAAGCCGTCGGTCACCAGGCCTTCGTCGTACAGGTCGTTGAGCAGGGTGTAGTGCCAGAAGGTGGCCCAGCCTTCGTTCATCACCTGGGTCTGGCGCTGCGGATAGAAGTACTGGGCGATCTTGCGCACGATACGGATGATCTCGCGCTGCCAGGGCTCCAGCAGCGGGGCGTGTTTTTCCAGGAAATAGAGGATGTTTTCCTGTGGTTCGGCGGGGAAACGCTTGTCGTCGCGCTCGGCGTCCCTGCTGGCGCCCTTGGGGATGGTGCGCCAGAGGTCGTTGACCTGGCGTTGCAGGTGTTCCTCCCGTTCCTGCTGGCGCTGGCGCTCTTCCTCGGCGGAGATCGGGTAGGGGCGCTTGTAGCGGTCGACGCCATAATTCATCAGGGCATGGCAGGAGTCGAGCAACTGCTCCACCGCGTCGATGCCATGGCGTTCCTCGCACTGGTTGATGTACTGGCGGGCGAAAACCAGGTAGTCGATGATCGAGCGGGCATCGGTCCAGGTGCGGAACAGGTAGTTACCCTTGAAGAAACTGTTGTGCCCATAGCAGGCATGGGCGATCACCAGCGCCTGCATGGTGATGGTGTTTTCCTCCATCAGGTAGGCGATGCAGGGATCGGAATTGATCACGATCTCGTAGGCCAGGCCCATCTGCCCGCGCGAGTAGGAGCGCTCGGTGCTGAGGAAGTGCTTGCCGTAGGACCAGTGGTGGTAGCCCAGGGGCATGCCGACCGAGGCGTAGGCATCCATCATCTGCTCGGCGGTGATCACCTCGATCTGGTTCGGGTAGGTGTCGAGGCCGTAGCGGGTGGCGATACGGCTTATTTCCCGGTCGTATTCGCGGATCAGCTCGAAGGTCCACTCCGAGCCGCTGGAGATCGGCTGGCGCCGAGTCGATTGGGTCGGGCTGCTCATGTCGTCATCCTGCGCTGGAAGAGTTCCCGGAACACCGGATAGATGTCGGCGGCGCTGATCAGTTGCTGTTGCGCGAAGCTGTCGGGGAAGCCTTCCGCTACCTGTTCATAGGCGTACCAGAGCGCCTGGTGTTCGCGCGGGGTGATTTCCACATAGGTGAAGTACTGCACCAGCGGCATGATCCGCTCGAGCAGGAGGTCGCGGCAGATCGGCGAGTCGTCGTTCCAGTTGTCGCCATCCGAGGCCTGGGCGGCGTAGATGTTCCATTCGTTGGCCGGGTAACGCTCGTCCATGACTTCCTGCATCAGTTTCAGGGCGCTGGAAACGATGGTGCCGCCGGTTTCGCGGGAGTAGAAGAATTCCTCCTCGTCCACTTCCTTGGCGTTGGTGTGATGGCGGATGAACACCACGTCGATGCGCTCGTAGTTCCGTTTGAGGAACAGGTAGAGGAGGATGAAGAAGCGCTTGGCGATGTCCTTGGTCGCCTGGGTCATCGAGCCGGATACGTCCATCAGGCAGAACATCACCGCCTTGGAGCTTGGGTTGGGCTGGCGGCTCAGCAGGTTGTACTTGAGGTCGAAGGGGTCGAGAAAGGGAATGCGCTCGATGCGTACGCGCAACTGTGCGATTTCCTGCTGTATCGCCTGGATGTCGCCGAGGTTGTCCGGTTCGTCGCGTTTCAGCCGCTCGAGTTCCGCCTTGGCCTCGCGCAGGCGGGCGCGGCTACTGCCGCTCAGGGCGATACGCCGGGCATGGGACGAGCGCAGGGTGCGCACGATATTGATGCGTGACGGATTGCCCTCGCTACTGATGCCCGCGCGCACGGTCTTGAAGGTGTCGGCGCCGGTCAGGTGGCGCTTGAGCAGGTTCGGCAGCTCCAGGTCCTCGAACATGAAGTCGAGGAACTCTTCCTGGGTGATCTGGAACACGAAGTCATCCATGCCTTCGCCGCTATCGCTGGCCTTGCCCTGGCCCGCGCCGGCGCCACCGCCGCTCGGTGGCCTGGCGATATGCTCGCCGGCGGTGAATTCCCGGTTGCCAGGGTGCACGATGGTCTGCCGCCCGCCACGCCCATGGTGCAGCACCGGCTCGTCGATATCACGGCCGGAGATGCTGATCTGTTCGCCATGTTCCATATCTGTGATGGAACGCCGGCTGACGGCTTCCTCCACCGCTTTCTTGATGTGCTCGCGGTAACGCCGCAGGAAGCGCTGGCGATTCACCGTGCTCTTGTTCTTGCCATTCAGGCGTCGATCGATCACGTAGCTCATACGAGCCCTCCGGGCTGAGGCTGGAGGCTGGAGGCTGGACGGGGTGTCGCTTTTTCGTCCAGCGTCCAGCCTTTAGCCTTGAGCGGCTTTTGGCTTACTGCGATTTACGTACCCGCAGGTACCACTCGGAAAGCAGGCGCACCTGTTTCTCCGTGTAGCCGCGCTCGACCATGCGTACCACGAAGTCGCTGTGCTTCTTCTGGTCTTCCTTGCTGGCCTTGGCATTGAAGCTGATGACCGGCAGCAGGTCCTCGGTGTTGGAGAACATCTTCTTCTCGATCACCACCCGCAGCTTCTCATAGGACAGCCAGCTCGGGTTCTTGCCATTGTTGTTGGCGCGGGCGCGCAGCACGAAGTTGACGATCTCGTTGCGGAAATCCTTCGGGTTACTGATGCCGGCCGGCTTCTCTATTTTTTCAAGCTCCTCGTTGAGGGTGACGCGGTTGAGTATCTCGCCGGTTTCCGGGTCGCGGTATTCCTGGTCCTGGATCCAGAAGTCGGCGTACAGCACGTAGCGGTCGAAGATGTTCTGCCCGTACTCGCTGTAGGATTCCAGGTAGGCGGTCTGGATTTCCTTGCCGATGAAGTCGATATAGCGCGGCGCCAGGTATTCCTTGAGGAAGCGCAGGTAGCGCTCACGCACTTCGGCGGGGAACTGTTCCTGTTCGATCTGCTGTTCCAGCACATACAGCAGGTGCACCGGGTTGGCGGCGACTTCGTGGGCGTCGAAGTTGAACACCTTGGAGAGGATCTTGAAGGCGAAGCGGGTCGACAGGCCGTTCATGCCCTCGTCCACGCCGGCGGCATCGCGGTATTCCTGGATCGACTTCGCCTTGGGGTCGGTATCCTTGAGGTTTTCCCCGTCGTAGACACGCATCTTCGAGTAGATGTTGGAGTTCTCCGGTTCCTTCAGGCGGCTCAGCACCGAGAACTGAGCCAGCATCTTCAATGTGTCGGGGGCGCAATGGGCGTGGGCCAGGGAGCTGCTGACGAGCAGCTTCTCGTAGATCTTCACTTCATCGGAAACGCGCAGGCAGTAGGGCACCTTGACGATATAGATACGGTCGATGAAGGCTTCGTTGTTCTTGTTGTTGCGGAAGCTGTGCCACTCGGACTCGTTGGAGTGGGCCAGCAGGATGCCGCTGTACGGGATCGCCCCCAAGCCCTCGGTACTGTTGTAGTTGCCTTCCTGGGTGGCGGTCAGCAAGGGGTGCAGCACCTTGATCGGCGCCTTGAACATCTCGACGAACTCCATCAGCCCCTGGTTGGCGCGGCACAGTGCGCCGGAGTAGCTGTAGGCGTCGGGGTCGTTCTGCGGGAAGTCCTCCAGCTTGCGGATGTCCACCTTGCCGACCAGGGCCGAGATGTCCTGATTGTTCTCGTCGCCCGGTTCGGTCTTGGCCACGGCGATCTGGTTGAGGATCGACGGGTAGAGCTTGACCACGCGGAACTGGCTGATGTCGCCACCGAACTCCTGCAGGCGCTTGGTCGCCCAGGGCGACATGATCGAGCTCAGATAGCGGCGCGGGATGCCGTAGTCTTCCTCGAGGATCTGCGCGTCTTCCGCCGGATTGAACAGCCCCAGCGGCGACTCGAATACCGGCGAGCCCTTGATGGCATAGAAGGGCACCTTTTCCATCAGTTGCTTGAGCTTCTCGGCCAGGGAGGACTTGCCGCCACCCACCGGGCCGAGCAGATAGAGAATCTGCTTCTTCTCTTCCAGGCCCTGGGCGGCGTGGCGGAAGTAGGACACGATCTGCTCGATCGCTTCTTCCATGCCGTGGAAGTCGGCGAAGGCCGGGTAGCGGCGGATCACCTTGTTGGAAAAGATCCGCGACAGCCGTGGATCGCTGGCGGTTTCCAGCAGTTCCGGCTCGCCGATGGCCATCAGCAGGCGCTCCGGGGCGCTGGCGTAGGTGGTCGGGTCCTGCTTGCACAGGTCGAGATACTCCTGCAGCGAGTACTCCTCCTGGCGGGTCGCTTCGAATCGTTGCTGGAAGTGGCTGAAAATGCTCATGACTTCACCTCGATGCTCAGTGCGGTGTTGTCATCAGGCATTCTGGAGCCGGCCGGTCAGGCCCCGCACGACAAGCCCCCGTCGCAGACGGCTTCCCGTATGGAGCTCGGCCCTGGAGTTCCCCCGAACACCTAATGGTCGAAAACGGTGGACACGGCGGACGCTGTGCCGGTCTTCAGCCATTTGGATGGCCTGAACTCAAGGATAGTTCGGATTTATCCGAACATGGAGGCTTTCTTTTCAATCGACTTGTGTCGACGGCGGCCCTGGGGCGACCGTTCGCGCAGTCAGTCCTGGCTGGTCTCGATATGTTGCGGGTACAGGCTGTGCCAGAGTTCGAAACCGCCATCGAGGCTATAGACCGCATCGAAACCCTGGCTGGCGAGATAGGCGGCGGCACTCTGGCTGGAGTTGCCGTGGTAGCAGGCGACGATCAGCGGCTGGTCGAGGTCGGCGGCTGTGATGAAATCGGCCAGCGAGTGGTTGTCCAGGTGATACGAGCCACTGATACGAGCGTTGGCGAAGCTCTGGGGATCGCGGATGTCCACCACTACCGCACCTTGTTCGCGCAGGGATTGGGCCTGTTGCGGGTCGATGCGTTTGAAGTCGGTCATGGAAAGCAGCTCCAAGCGTTAAGCGGCAGGCAAAGACAGCCAAAAGGTGCCAGGACAAAGCGCAGCAGTCTAGCAGAGTCGCTTGCAAGGCGTGTTCGAAGCCCGGCAGACCGAGGGTGATGCACTGTCTCGTTGCCCGAGGATTGGTAATCGAATCTGCACGCGAGGGTGCAGCGCAAGAGCTGCCCAGACGCCCGTGGTGTGGTTATTCCTGGTGCGCATGGCGCTTCAGGGCATGTGCGCGCGGGTGTCGTTCAGGACTTGGGGCGGGGGCAATCGCACTGGTGACGTACCCCGCTGTCGAGATCGAGCAGGGTCAGGCAGTTGCCCCAGACGCAGCCGGTATCCAGGGCATGGACATTGGGCTCGTCGCAGCGCCCTTCCAGGGCGGCCCAGTGGCCGAAGATCAGGATATTGTCGCGGGTCTTGCGGTTGCGGTGGCTGAACCAGGGCGCGAAGCCCTCCGGGGCGCTGTCCAGGCCTTCCTTGCTGAGCAGGTCGAGGGTGCCATCGGCCTTGCAGAAGCGCATGCGCGTGAAGTAGTTGGTGATCAGCCGCAGCCTTGGGATGCCGTGCAATTCCTTTTTCCACTTGTCCGGCAGGTTGCCGTACATACCGTCGAGGAAGGGCAGCAGCATGGCGTCGTCACGCAGCGCCTGTTCCACCTCATGGGCGCGCAGCAGTGCCTTGTTCAGTGACCATTGCGGTGGAATGCCCGCATGCACCATGGCGGTATTGCGTGCCGGATCGTGGTGGATCAGTTTCTGCTGGCGCAGGAAGTCGATCAGGTCGTTGCGGTCGGGAGCGTCGAGGATCGGCTGCAGTGTGTCCGAGCGCTTGAGCCGGCCGAAGCCATAGGCGACGGCCAGCAGGTGCAGGTCATGGTTGCCGAGTACGCAGATGCCCGAACCGCCCAGGTCGCGCACGAAGCGCAGGGTCTGCAGCGACTGCGGGCCGCGGTTGACCATGTCGCCGACCACCCACAGGCAGTCGCGCGAGGCACTGAAATCGACTTTTGCCAACAGCTTCTTGAGTGGGTCGAGGCAACCCTGCAGGTCGCCGACGGCATAGGTGGTCAATGCAGGACTCCCGGAACGGCCAGGCGGAAAGGCGTGATGATGGCATCGAAGCTGTGGCCGTCGACGGCGAGCATGCGGTAGCTGCCGTGCATATTGCCGACCTCGGTGCTCATCAGCGTACCGCTGCTGTAGACATGGCTTTCGCCCGGTTCGATCACCGGTTGCTCGCCGATCACTCCCGCGCCGCGGACTTCCTGTATCCGGCCATCACCATCGGTGATGATCCAGTGGCGCGACAGCAACTGGGCGGCGATGGCCCCGTTGTTCTCTATGGTCACCGTGTAGGTGAAGGCGTAGCGATTCTGCTCCGGCTGCGATTGTTCGGGCAGGTAGCGCGGGCTGACGTTCACGTCGATCTGGTAATAGGCGGTCTGGATCATGCGGTGTCCTGGCTCAACTGGTTGGACAGACGGACGAAGGCGGCCAGGTCAAGCTGCTCGGGGCGCAGGCTGCCATCGACCTCCGCGGCCTCGATGGCCGGGGCATCCAGCAGGCCCTTCAGGGTATTGCGCAAGGTCTTGCGCCGCTGGTTGAAGGCTTCGCGCACCACGCGCTCCAGTTGCCGGTGATCCCGGGCCGGGTAGGGCAGGGTGTCGTGTGGGACCAGGCGCACGATGGCCGAGTCCACCTTGGGGGCTGGGTTGAAGGCGCCAGGGCCGACATTGAACAGGTGCTCCACGCGGCAGTGGTACTGCACCATGATCGACAGGCGTCCCCAGTCGCCGTTGCCGGGCTCGGCGGCCAGGCGCTCGACCACTTCCTTCTGCAGCATGAAATGCATGTCGCGGATCCGCGTGGCGTGCTCGAGCAGATGGAAGATCAGCGGGGTCGAGATGTTGTACGGCAGGTTGCCGACGATCCGCAGCTCGCGCGGTCGTGGGGCAAGCTGCGCGAAGTCGAACTTGAGCGCGTCGCCCTGGTGCAGGTGGAAACGCTCGTTGCCAGCGAACTTCCCTTGCAGGATCGGTATCAGGTCGAGGTCCAGCTCGACCACATCCAGTTGCGCGCCGCTGTCCAGCAAACCCTCGGTCAATGCACCCTGGCCGGGGCCGATTTCCACCAGGCGCTCGCCGGCCTTGGCGTGGATCGCGCGCAATATGCGATGGATCACGCCCGCATCGTGCAGGAAGTTCTGGCCAAAGCGCTTTCGTGCGCGGTGTTGCTGCATAAAGAGTGGCTCCAAGCGGCAAGCTGCAAGCTGCAAGCGGTGAGCAAGAGCGTGAAGCAAAAAGATAGACTGCGCAGCTTATCAGGTGAGCCAGGGGGTGGCATCTTCCCTGGCTTGCTGCTTTTAACTTGAGGCTTGTGGCTTGCAGCTTGTGGCTCGCTGCATCCGATAGGCCGTTTCCAGTGCCACCTGCAGGCTGCCGGTGTCGATGCGGCCAGTGCCGGCCAGGTCGAGGGCGGTACCATGGTCGACCGAGGTGCGGATGATGGGCAGGCCCAGGGTGACATTGACCGCCGCGCCAAAGCCCTTGTATTTCAGCACGGGGAGGCCCTGGTCGTGGTACATCGCCAGTACCGCGTCGCAGTGCTCCAGGTGCTTGGGGGTGAACAGTGTGTCGGCGGGCAGGGGGCCGGTGAGGTCCAGGCCCTCGGCGCGCAGTTCATGCAGGGCGGGCTCGATGACTTCGATTTCCTCTCGGCCCAGATGGCCGCCTTCCCCCGCGTGCGGGTTCAGGCCGCAGACCAGAATGCGTGGCCTGGCGATGCCGAACTTCTCCACCAGGTCCTTGTGCAGGATGCGCGCAACCCGCTGCAGGCGCGGCCCGGTAATGGCGTCGGCGACCTCGCGCAGCGGCAGGTGCGTGGTGACCAGCGCCACGCGCAGGCCCTGGGTGGCGAGCATCATCACCACCTGCTCGGTATGGGTCAGCTCGGCGAGAAATTCCGTATGGCCGGAGAAGGGAATGCCCGCTTCGTTGATCACGCCCTTGTGTACCGGGGCGGTGATCATGCCGGCGAAGTACCCATCGATGCAGCCCTGGCCGGCGCGGCGCAGGGTTTCCAGCACATAGGCGCCATTGGCCTTGTCCAACTGCCCGCAAACCACGGGGGCGGCCAGGGGCGTGTCCCAGACGTAGAGACTGCCCGCCGGTGCGGGGTGCGGCGGCCAACTGGAGGGTGCGACTGGGAGCAACTGGATATCCAGGCCCAACCGGGCAGCGCGCTCGCTCAGCAGCGCCAGGCTGGCGATGGCCACCAGCGCCCGGGGTTGTGCCTCGCGCGCCAGCAGCAGGCAGAGGTCGGGGCCGATACCGGCGGGCTCTCCGGGGGTCAGGGCGAAAGGAAGGGACATGGAGTGCAAGCCTCAAGCTGCAAGCGACAAGTCAGGATGGAAATACGGAGTTCGAAGCTCGACAGGGATGCGCAAACCCGCACACCCTGTCTTGCAGCTTGCAGCTTGCAGCTTGCAGCTTGCAGCTTAAAGCTTGATCTCCACATAGGCTTCGTCGCGAATCTGGCGCAGCCAGGTTTGCAGTTCTTCGTCGTATTTACGGTTGCGCAGCAGGTTGACGGCCTGTTGCTCGCGGAAGGCCTCGCTGGCGTCCGTGGCACGGCGACCAAGCACTTCCAGAATATGCCAGCCGTAGGCGGTCTCGAACGGTTCGGACAACTGGCCATTGGCGCTGTCGGCCATCACCGCGCGGAATTCCGGAACCAGTGCGTTCGGATCGATCCAGTTGAGATCGCCGCCGTTGAGGGCCGAACCCGGGTCTTCGGAGAAGCTCTTCGCCAGTTCGCCGAAATCCTCACCGTTCAGGATGCGCTGGCGCAGTCGCTCGACCAGGCGGCGGGTTTCTTCGCTGCTGCGGATGGCGCTGGGCTTGATCAGGATATGACGGACATGTACCTCATCCCGCACCAGGTGCTCGCCACCGCGCTTGTCCAGCAACTTGAGCAGGATGAAGCCCGCCGGGGTCCGTACCGGCTCGGTGACCTGGCCGATGGCCAGGTCGCCTACCAGGCTATCGAAAGGCGGGGGCAACTGGGCAGCCTTGCGCCAGCCCATGTCGCCGCCTTCGAGGGCGTTCTCGCTGGCCGAGCGGGAAACCGCCAGTTGCGAGAAGTCGGCACCTCCCTGCAACTGCTGGTAGGTGTCCAGGGCGGCGCGCTCGGCGTGCTGGATGGTCTGGGCATCCGCGCCTTCGGGGAGCGGGATGAGGATATTGCCCAGGTGGTATTCCTCGGAGAGCTGGAGTTTGCCCAGATCGGAGGAGAGGAAGTTCTGTACCTCCTGGTTGGAAACCTGGATACGTTCGGCAACGCGCTGCTGGCGCACGCGGCTGATGACCATTTCCCGGCGAATCTGCTCGCGCGCGGCTTCCAGGCTGAGGCCATCGTTGGCCAGGGCGGCACGGAACTGCTCCAGGGTCAGGTTGTTGCGCTGGGCGATGGTGCCGAGGGCCTGGTTCAGCTCCTCGTCGCTGATGCGGATGCCCGAGCGTTCGCCCAGTTGCAGTTGCAGATTTTCCGTGATCAGCCGTTCCAGTACCTGTTGTTGCATGACCTCTTGCGGCGGCAGTTCCGCACCGCGTTTTTCGATGGTCTGCAGCACTTCATTGATGCGCTGGTCCAGTTGGCTCTTCATGATCACGTCGTTGTCGACGATGGCCACGATGCGGTCGAGCGGGCGTACTTCGGCCAGGGCAGAAGTGGCGAGAGTGCTGTTGCCCAGCAACAGGGCGCCCAGTAGCAGCGGGCGCAGGCCGTTAGAAAGCTTGATCTTCACGTTGACGGTAACCTTGAATGCCTTGGTCGAGGAATGTCTCGGCGGAGTTGCCGAATACACCACCGAGTCCCTTGAGGACGATTTGCAGGAAGATGCCGCGGTCCGGTTCGTCGTTCTGGCGAGGGTTGAGGCCGACCTCATCATAATCGATCCAGTAGCGGTTGATCAGGCGCAGTTTCCAGCAGCAACTGTCGTACTCGAAGCCGCCGAAGGCCTCCAGCGTACGGTTGCGGCCATAGTCATGCTGCCAGCGGGCGATCACGCTCCATTGCGGCACGATGGGCCACACGGTGGAAAAGTCGTGCTGGCTGATCTTGTAGTAGTTCTTGATGTAGGTGCCGCTGGTCGGCGAGCCGTAGTTAGAGTCGTATGTCCACTGGCCGGTCTCGCGGTCGAAACGCAGGGTGTCGTTGCGATAGCGATAGCCGATGTTGACGATCTTGTTCGGATTGTCCGCCGGCTGGTAGTGGAGCATGGCGCTGCCGGAGCGGGTGCTGTGGCTGTCCGGGTCCCAGTTGAAGGTGGAGGCGAAGCGCCAGTCGCGGTCGTAGCGGTACTCGTATTCCAGCGCATAGGGCGATACCGAGGATTGCGCGGCGGCGCGGGTGCGGTAGTCGATCCCTGGCAACTGCACCTTGCGGTCCTGGAAGTAGAACGTCTGGCCGATGCTCAGGCGCTGGCGCTCGAAGCCGTTCGGCTCGACCCAGCGGTTGGTGAGTCCCAGGGAAAGCTGGTTGGCGTCGCCGATGCGGTCACGCCCGGAGAAGCGGTTGTCGCGCCACAGGGACGAGTAGCTGAAGCTGGTCTCGCCGGTATCGAAGACCGGGATATCGTCCTGGTCCTTTTCCGGCACGTAGAGGTAGAACAGGCGCGGCTCCAGCGACTGGCGATAGTCTTTGCCGAACCAGTTGCTGTCGCGGTCGAAGTACAGGCCGCTGTCGACGCTGAAGATCGGTACGCTGCGGTCCTGGTTGCTGTCGAAGGTGGTGCCGGTGGCCAGGCTGGCTTTACCGGTACCGTCCAGGCTCAGGTCGTACTGGGTGTAGGCGTACTTGACCTTGGGCGTGAGGAAGCCCCAGCTCCAGTTCAGTGGCAGGCTGACACTCGGCTCCAGATGAACGCGATCGCCTTCGGCGCGGTTCAGGCCGCGCAGGCGGGCGTCGTACCACTGCTCGGGCAACCCATACTGATTGATGTAGTTGCCATTCTTCAGGCTGCGCTGGAAGCTGACGAACTCGGTGTCATAGGCGAAGCGCAGCCCACCCGGCTGGAACGGCAGGGCGCCGTTCAGGGTGACTTGCGGCAGGCGCTCGTACGGGGTGATGTCGGTCACCGTGGCGCGTTCGTAGGCATGCAGGTTCAGCCGGGCGGTGAAGCTGTCGCCACGGTAGGACAGGCTACCGCGCTGGTTGAGGAAGTCCGGCTTGTCGATACCCAGTTGGGTGTCCAGGTCCTGGAAGTAGTACGGGTCGCTGATGTCGGTGTAGTCGAGTTCCGCCAGCCAGCGCGAGTCCAGGCCGGTCGTGTGCTGCACGCTGTACATCCAGCGCTGGTCCTCGTACTCCGACTGCAGCTTGCGCTCGTCTTCCTGGTCGTCCAGGTAGGCTGCGCCGATCTGGCCTTCGCTGCCGCGCGTCAGGTAGCGGAACTCGCCTTCCATCAGCAGGCCGCGCTTGGTCATCAGGTGCGGGTAGAGCGTGGCGTCGAAGTTGGGAGCCAGGTTGAAATAGTAGGGCGTCACCAGCGACAGGCCGGTATCGCTGGCGCTGCCGATGCTGGGCATGAGGAAGCCGGACTGGCGCCGGTCATCGATGGGGAAGTGGATATAGGGTGTGTAGAACACCGGGATATCCTTGACCCGCAGCGTGACGTTGGTGGCGGAACCGAAGCCGGTGGTCGGGTCGAGGGTGACGTTGTTGCCTTTCAGGTGCCAGGCATTGTCCGCCGGTTCGCAACGGGTATAGGTGCCGTCCTTGAGGCGGATGATCGAGGTTTCCTCGCGCTTGGCGTACTGAGCGCTGCCGCGTGTGCGGCTCTGGTGCATGACGTACTCGGCGTTCTCGACCTTGGCCTCGCCGCTGTCGAGGTGGATTTCCGCACGGTCGCCGACCAGCAGGGCGCCGTTGTCGCGTATCCGCACATTGCCGGACAGTTCGCCACGGTTCTCCAACTGGTAGAGGCTGGCTTCATTGGCCTCGGCCTGCATGCTGCCCTGGCGCAGGACGACATCGCCGGCCAGGGTGGCGATTTCCTGCTCCTGCTCGTAACGCGTGGCCTTGGCCGATACATAGGTCGGCGATTCGCTCATCGGCGTATCGTCGCGCTGGCCGGGCCGTGGCGGCTCGATATAGGCGCCGTGGCAATACGGGCCGGCCTCGGCCAGTTGCGCGGCGGTCAGGTTTTCGCGCGGGACCCAGTCCAGGTGGCTGTAGTCGCTGCTGCGCGAGGCCAGGGCACGCCCCTTGCTCTCGGTGACCAGAAGAGGCTGTTCGGCCCGCTGCTCGGCCTTGCCCGGGCGGCTTTCGGCGGGTTTGTCGGGTTTGGCGGCAACGCTGGCATTGGCCGCGCTGGCGCTCGGGCGTGGTGGCAGGTCGCTGGCGGGGCTCTGCGGCGCACAGTTCCAGCCGCCCGATGCGCCTGGCTGGCAAGCGAACTGTTCGGCCGCCGAGGACAGGCTGGCGGCGAGTGGCTGCATGGCGAGCAGGCCGCCGGTGACCAGCAGGGGAAATCTTTTACGAAACGCGGGATATTTGACTGCCATCTTTTTCTAGGGTCCGTGCTTGCGGCGAGCCATGGAGCGGCCAGGCCGCACGCCTCTCGATGGGCGGAGATTTGCAGACACGCTACGCGCGTCGCACAAGATTCGCGATAATAATGCATGACCCGCCTATCGGCTAGCGCCGTGGAGAGCTCCAGATATGCCGCAACATGATCACCGCCTGCAGGAACTGACCGCCTGGTTCGAACGCCAGTTGCCGGGCCTGCACCCGGACAACCCATCGGGGAGCCTGACCCCCGCCAGCAGCGATGCGAGTTTCCGCCGCTATTTCCGTTGGCAGGGGCAGGGCCGCAGCCTGATTCTGATGGACGCTCCGCCGCCACAGGAGAACTGCCGGCCATTCGTCAGAATGGCCGCCCTGCTGGGCGAGGCCGGCGTGCATGTACCCAGGGTGCTGGCCGAGGATCTGCAGCAGGGCTTCCTGCTACTTGACGATCTGGGCCGGCAGACCTTCCTGGATGTGATCGATACGGGCAATGCAGATGCCTTGTTCAATGCCGCCATCGATGCCTTGCTGGCATTGCAGGCGCATCCGCTGGACGAGTCGCTGCCACGTTATGACGAGGCCCTCTTGCGCCGCGAGCTGGAACTGTTCCCCGAATGGTATGTGCGGCGGCACCTGGGATGGGCGCTGAGCCCCGCGCAGCTCAGTGCCTGGCAACAGGTCAGCGACCTGCTGATCGATTCGGCCCTGGCGCAGCCGAAGGTGCTGGTGCACCGTGACTACATGCCGCGCAACCTGATGCTGAGCGAGCCCAATCCCGGCGTGCTGGACTTCCAGGATGCGGTCATCGGGCCGGTGACCTATGACATCACCTCGCTGTTCAAGGATGCCTTCGTCAGTTGGCCGGAGGAACGTGTCCACGACTGGCTGGCCCTCTACTGGCGGCGAGCGGGCGAGCTTGGCATTCCGGTGCAGGCGCAATGGCGGGATTTCCTGCGTGCCAGCGACCTCATGGGTGTGCAGCGCCATCTGAAGGTGATCGGCATCTTCTCGCGCATCTGCCACCGTGACGGCAAGCCGCGCTACCTGGCGGATGTGCCGCGCTTCTTCGGTTATATCCGCACTGTGCTGGCGCGCCGTCCGGAGCTGCGGGAACTGGGCGTGCTGCTCGATGAGCTGGCATCGCTCCCTGCGGCAAGGGTGCCGTCATGAAGGCGATGATCCTTGCCGCCGGCAAGGGCGAGCGACTGCGCCCGCTGACCCTGCATACGCCGAAGCCGCTGGTGCGGGTGGCCGGCGTGCCGTTGATCGAGTACCACGTGCGGGCCCTGGCCGCAGCCGGGTTCCGCGAACTGGTGATCAACCATGCCTGGCTCGGCGAGCAGATCGAGGCGTACCTGGGGGATGGCAGCCGCTGGGGTGTCGCCATTCGCTATTCGCCGGAGGCCGAGCCACTGGAAACGGGCGGCGGTGTGCGACAGGCCCTGCCGCTGCTGGGCGATGAACCTTTTCTGCTGGTCAATGGCGATATCTGGACCGACCTTTCGTTCGCCGGCCTGCGCCTGGCAGGTAACGACCTGGCGCATCTGCTGCTGGTGGACAATCCGGGGCACAACGCCGCGGGCGACTTCGTGCTGTGTGCCGGGCGTGTGCGCGATGATGACGTGGCGGGGGAGCGGCTGACCTTCAGTGGTATCTCCGTGCTGCATCCGGCGTTGTTCCACGATGTGCCGGAAGGGGCTTTCAAGCTGGCTCCGCTGTTGCGCCAGGCAATGGCCGATGGGCGTGTTTCCGGGGAGCGGCTGGCCGCTACATGGGTGGATGTGGGCACCCATGAGCGGCTGCAGGCGGTCGAAGCCATCGTGCGGGAGCGCCACTGAATGTTCTGGCCCATGACCTACCTGGGCGTGTTGGCCGGCGCCTTCCTGGCGAGTATCCCCGGTGCGATTCTCGGCGCCTTGCTGGGGCAGGCACTGGACCGGCATTTTCGTATCGACTCCTGGCAGGGGTTGCGTGAGCGGCTTGGCGCCCGGCCCGGATTGAGCGATGAGCAACTGCTGTTCTTTCTGCTGGGTCGGCTGGCCAAGAGTGGCGGGTGTGTGCGGGCATCGCATATCCAGGCCGCCCGCCGGGAGATGCAGCGACTGAAACTGGATGCCGGCGGGCAGCGGCAGGCCATCGAGTCCTTCCAGCAGGGGCGGGACAGCAGCGAAGGGCTGCGCTCTCTGCTGCGGCCGCTGGCCAGGCGCCGGGCCGAGGCCCAGGCGGTCCTGCAGGCCTGCTGGCGCATGGCGCGTGCGGAGGGTTCCATTGGCGTCCGTGAGCATGAACTGATCCTGCTCTGGGGGCGCTGGATGGGTTGGGACAGCGAGTCGGTGGCCGCGCTGGACCGGCAGCGGCGCAAAGAGTCGCCGTCCATTCGTACCGGCGTCTACGAGCAGGCGTTGCATTTGTTGGGCGTCGATGGCTCGAGCGATGCCCAGACGATCAAGCGCGCCTATCGCCGTCTGCTCAGCCGGCACCATCCGGACAAGCTGGCCGGTGCCGGCGCGACACCCGAACAGGTGCGCGACGCGACGGAGAAGACCCGCGAGCTGCACAATGCCTACGCGCTGATCCGGGAGCGCAAGGGGTTTCGCTAGGGCGCGTCTCAAGCTGCAAGCAAAAGATAGGATGCCGCTTCGGTGCTTTCGCCTGGAGCCTGTTCACGACTTCTCCAGCCACCACCGCCGCAGGGTGCGTCGGGCGCACTGGCAAGCGACACGTTATCACCCCGGTGCGCACGGCGCAGCCTACGGAAATTGCGCTTCCAGCTTATTGCTTCCAGCGTCCAGCTGCTTATCCAGCCAGCCGCGGACGCGCCGCTGGAGGCGCTCGCGGGCGGCATCCGGGTCGGCGCTTAATTGGCTCAGGGCAATCTGGCCGTAGTTCGCATGGTCCAGGCGTTGGCTTTCGTTCCTGCGCTCGCGGGCGGCCTGGCGTGCGATGTCATCATCCTTGTAGTAGATATCGGCGGTGGGCAGTCCGAGGGCCGCGATGGAAACCTCTTCATCGGCGTCGACGGGCTGTTTCGGGGAAATGACCAGCAGGTAGTCGACCGCCTCGGTATCGGTACTGCCCAGGTAGCGGGCGGCCCAGTAGGCGCCCGTGCCATGGCCGAGCAGCACCAGGCGTTTGACGTTCTGTTCCCTGGCGAAGTCGAGGGCGGCGGTGATGCGTTCGTCGATGCGTTCGCGACGGCTCTTACGTTCCTGTCGGGGTTGTTTTTCCGCCGTGTCGCGTTCGACGGGTGTGTCTTCATTCTGTGGGGGGGCGGTCTTTTCCGGAAGATAGCCGGCTTCGGTAGTCTCTGCTGGTGGCTGTTCTTCTGGCGGCTCGCCCTCGCTGGCCGCCGTCGGTTCATCCTCGGGCGGGCTGTCTTCCTTGGCGGGTGTGGCCGGGCGTTCCGATTCGAAGGCAGGCGGGTCGGGCAGGGTCAGGCTCAGGGTGTGCCAGCCCGCGTCCGGCAAGCGTTGGCGCAGCGGGGCGATAGTGTCGGGCCAGTCGGCGTGCTCGCCGTCGCTGGGCAGCAGAATGACCAGCCCCCTGGGCTGGGCCGTATTGGCCGGCAACCAGAACCCCGCGAACGATTCTTCACCCGCCTGTAGCTGCCGGAGTTGTTGCGCAAAGCGCATGGCCAGGGCCTTGGCATCGCTCTCGCTGCGCTCATCAGGTGCGAGATGGACGGCAGCCGTGGGCGGCTCGGGCGGCGACGCTGGCTGCTCGGCGGCGGGGGCATCCTGTTCGGCCAGGGCCGCCGGCAGGTTGCAACTCAGCAGGGCAAGGCCCAGCAAGGCGGGCAGGAGGTAGGCGGCAGGCATCTGTGGCTTGTCCGGTAGCGGGCGTCGTCGTGCTAGTAAGCCACAAGCGGCAAGCCGCAAGCCACTGGCGGCGTTTGCCCGGGGGCAGAAAAATCTTTTCAGCCCGTGCGGTACGTGCTTTGCTTCGGCGCTGGGTTTTGTCTCCATGATGGTCGGGTGTCGAGCATGAGTCGTTGTTTGTTGCTGCCGCTGTTCGCGCTGTGGTTATCGTTGTCGGGCTTGGCCGGCGCGGCTGATGGCGCAGCCTTTTCGGCGCAGCAGCAAGCCTGGCTGGCGGAGCACCGGCAATTGCAGGTCGGGGTGATCCTGCAGGCGCCCTATGCGCAACTGGAGCGGCGCCAGCAACGGCTTTCCGGCGCCAATGCGCAGCTCATGGAGCGGCTGGCGCAACTGATGGGGGTGGAACTGCGCTGGCACTATTTCAGTACCCAGGACGATCTGCAGCGGGCCTTGCGCGAGAAGCGCGTCGACCTGGCGCCGGGGCTTTCGCAGACGCCGGCGGGATTGCGGTTGTGGAACTTTTCCGATCCTTATATGCGCGTCGCCCATCTGTTGCTGGGGCGGCGCGAGGGCACCGGCAGCGTCGATATGGATGACCTGGCCCATGGCACCCTCGTCGCGGCCCATGGCAGTGCGACGGTGCTCGATTACCTGCTCACCAGCTATCCCCATCTGCGACTGGAGGAGAGCCCCACGGCAAGCCAGGCCCTGCACGCGGTGCTGGGGCAACAGGCGCGTTATGCGGTAGTGGGGGAGGCTCAGGTCAGCCGTCTGTCGCGGGACCCGGAGTTCGCCGAACTGGCGATCGTCGGCGATATCGGCTTCCCCTTGCTGTTGCGGGTCGGCACGCGCAAGGACTGGCCGGAGTTGGCGGAGATAGTCGATGTGGCCCTGCATGCGATCCCGGCGCGCGAGCTCGACCTTCTGCACCAGCGCTGGCTGCAGATCGCCTACCCGATGCCATCCGCCGCCCAGGACCTGTTGCGTAACCTCTGCCTGCTGTTCGGGGTGCTGCTGCTGGTGTCCGGCATGCTGCTGGTTTCACTGCGCCGACAGCGCGACGAGTTGCAGAACGGGCTGCTGGCGGCGCGCCAGGAAATCGAGGCCCGTGAAGTGTCGCGGGATGCGCTGCGGCTGTCGCAGTTTTCCCTCGACAACAGCACCCTGGGCATTCTCTGGGTCAATTGGGACAGCCACATCGGCTATGCCAACCGGGCGGTCGAGCAGATGCTGGGTTATGCGCAGGGGGCGCTGGTCGACCGGCCGCTGATCGACCTGGAGCCGCGGTTGCACATGGACCGCTGGCTGGAGCTGTGGCGCAATGTGCGGCAGGAGGACGAGCGCGAGATGCAGTTCGAGACGGAGTGCCTCCGTGCCGACGGCAGCCTGTTGCCGGTGGACGTTTCGTTGAGTTTCATGCGCTATCGCAAGACCGAGTACCTGGTGGTCTTCGTCACCGACGTGACCGAGCGCCGGCGAGCGCTGGCGGCGTTGCAGGAGAGCCAGGCGCGCCTGCAAGGCATTGCCGCGAATGTGCCGGGCATGGTGTTCCGCCTGGAGCGTGAGACGCCCGCCGAATTACCGAAGTTCGCCTTTATCAGCGAAGGTAGCGAGAGCCTGGCCGGTTATTCACCCGCCACGCTGCTGAGTGGCCAGCGTGGCATCTTCAGCCTGGTGCATGAGGCCGACCAGGCTGATTACCTGATCAGTCGTGACCGGGCACTGGCGCATGATCGCGACTGGCAATGGCAGGGACGTATCCTGACCCGCGGTGGTGAGCTGCGCTGGGCGGATATCAAGGCGACCGCGCGCAAGCTCGACAGCGGTACGGTGGTATGGGATGGCATTGTCTGGGATATCAGCGAGAACAAGCGCAACGAGCTGGCGCTGGTGGAGTCGCGCTTGCAGTTGCGCGAGCTGGCCGCGCACCTGGAGAGCGTGCGCGAGGAAGAGAAGGCGCACATTGCCCGGGAAGTCCATGATGAGCTCGGACAGGTGCTGACGGTCCTGAAGCTGGAAACCTCCATGTGCGAGTTGAGCTACGCCTACCTCGATCCCGGGCTGCAAGGCCGGCTGGGCAATATGAAAAAGCTGATCGCCCAATTGTTCCAGTTGGTGCGGGATGTGGCCACGGCCTTGCGCCCGCCGATCCTCGACGCGGGCATCGCTTCGGCCATCGAATGGCAGGCGCGCCGTTTCGAGGCGCGTACGCAGATTCCCTGCCTGGTCGACGTGCCGGAAAATCTTCCGCCACTGCCGGATGCCAAGGCCATTGGCCTGTTCCGCGTGCTGCAGGAAGCGTTGACCAATGTGATGCGCCACGCGCGGGCGCATACGGTCGAGTTGCGGCTGGCCCTCGAAGACGGGATGCTGTGCCTGTCGATCAGCGACGACGGCCAGGGTTTCGATCCCGCCGCGGTGGGCACCAGTTCGTTCGGCCTGGTGGGCATGCGCGAACGGGTCATGATACTGGGCGGTAGCCTGGAAATAGAAAGCCGTGCGGGCGTGGGCACGCTCTTGTGCGTGAAGCTGGCGCTGGATGAATGAAGGCGAATACGGGAGTACGGGTTGATAAGGGTATTGGTAGCGGAAGATCACACCATCGTGCGCGAGGGCATCAAGCAGTTGATCGGCCTGGGCAAGGACTTGCAGGTGGTCGGCGAAGCCTGCAATGGCGAGCAACTGATGGAGAACCTGCGGCAGACGCCCTGTGACGTGGTGTTGCTGGATATCTCCATGCCCGGGATGAACGGCCTGGAGGCCATCCCGCGTATCCGTGCCCTGAACAGGCCACCGGCGATCCTGGTGCTTTCCATGCATGACGAGGCGCAGATGGCGGCGCGGGCGCTGAAGATCGGCGCGGCGGGTTATGCCACCAAGGACAGCGACCCCTCGCTGTTGCTGGCTGCTGTGCGCAAGGTGGCCGCTGGCGGGCGCTATATCGACCCGGAACTGGCCGACCGCATGGTCTTCGAGGTCGGCCTGACCGACGAGCGCCCGCCCCATGCCTTGCTGTCGGAGCGCGAGTTCTCCGTATTCGAGCGCCTGGTGCAGGGCGAGGGCGTCAACGAGATCGGCCAGCACCTGGGCCTCAGCGGCAAGACCATCAGCACCCACAAGGCCCGCCTGATGCAGAAACTCGGCACCAGTTCGGTGGCCGAACTGGTGCGCTATGCGGTGGAGCACAAGCTGGTCTGAGAGCCAAAGGTCGATTCTCGAGGTGGGCGGCGTGTGGTGCTCGCTTCCCGTCCAGCTTTCGGTGGCCTGCCTTTCGAGGTCGTCGCTCCGGCAGCCTTGGTGCAGGCGGCAGGTCATTGCCGTGGGCCGGGGTTTCTCGTCGTATCCGCGGAGGTAGGGCCCCTGGTGTGCGGTGTCAGGTCCATCGCATGGATTCCCGCCTGCGCGGTGATGACGAGGCTCCCTGCGGGATATGCCGCTTCGAGCCTATGGCATGAAGCCTGCGGTTGCGCCGTCCAATATATTGAAAGGCATGGCCTTCAGCGCTCTTCCCGGGTTCTCGGGTTTTTCCGGTCGTTATCCGTAAACCGCCCGGTACGGGCATGTCCTATAGGCCCTGGTATCGGCTCCGGAAGCTTGCTTCATATAACCGTAATACCGGGGAAAATTATTTTTTACGGTTATTTTGATATAGAAATATATTATTTATAGTTATAAGGGATCGGGAATACCATTGTTTTCTCCTATGCCTTGAATCTTTCGAGTCGCCCATGAAAAGCCTTGCCCAGCATGACGTCACCGTCCTGACGCTGCCCGAAGGAGATGCCCAGCCGCTGTCCATCCGGGCCAAGGCGCTGGTGTTTCAGGACCCGCGCTCACGGGAATTACTCGATTACCTGGAGCGCCTGGCGCCCAGTGATGTGCCGGTGCTGATCCATGGCGAGACCGGGACCGGCAAGGAGTTGGTGGCGCGCCACTTGCACCGCATGAGTGGCCGCAGCGGGCCCTTCGTCGCCGTCAACTGTGGTGCCATCAACGAGAACCTCGCCGAGAGCGAGTTGTTCGGCCATGAGGCGGGTTCCTTCTCCGGCGCGACCGGGCGGCGCATCGGCTGGTTCGAGGAGGCCAATGGCGGCACGTTGTTCCTCGACGAGATCGGCGACCTGCCGTTGCCGCTGCAGGTCAAGCTGCTGCGGGTTCTGCAGGAGCAGGAGATCGTCCGGGTCGGCTCGCGCAAGCCGATCAAGGTGGATATCCGCCTGGTCTCGGCGACCAACGTGGACCTGCAGCAGGCCGTCGAGGCCGAGAACTTTCGCCTCGACCTGTTCTACCGGGTGAACGTGGCACGGGTCGATGTATTGCCGCTGCGCGACAGGCCGCTGGATGTGCTGCCACTGGCCGAGCACTTTCGCGAGCGCTACTGTCAGCGCCTGAGGATCGTGCCGCCGATGTTCTCCGAGGCGGCGGTCAATGCGCTGCTGGATTATTCTTGGCCCGGCAATATCCGCGAGCTGGAGAATGTCGTGCACCTGGCGCTGCTGGTCGCCACGGGCAAGGTCATTCGCCCGGAGGACCTCAAGTTCGCTGGCGGCAACCTGGCCGCCAGCCTCCAGGCGGGCGCTGCCAGTGGCGTGTCGCGCCTGCCTCAGGAGGTGATCCGCGAGCAGGTCCAGCGGCTTTTCGAGGTGCCGGGCGAGTCGCTGTACAAGGACCTGGAAGAGTTGCTGGTGCGCGAGGCCTATGCCTGGTCCAGTTACAACCAGGTGCGCAGTGCGGCGCTGTTGGGCATCACGCGCAATGCCATGCGCACGCTGCTGGTCAACCATGGGCTGCTCAAGGGGCGTTGAGCCGAAGCGGCTGGACGCGGGAAGCCATACGCTGGAACTGGAACGGCGCGCGAGCGTATTGCCCAGGGGGCGCGCAAGACGGTTCCCTTTTCCCCTTGCGGGCCAGGGTATGTACACAGGCCCGTAGATACTCTGTTGGCGGTCAAACGTTTTTGAGGGGCCCGCGCTCCCGCGTGGAAACCCTCCATGCGAGGTCTTACCCCTTATCCTCTGCGAACACCTGCTCCAACTGCCCGGCGAACAGCACCCGCTCGGTCCAGGTGGTCAGCTCGGCCTCATCGGCGCATTGCAGGCGCTGTTCGAGCGCATCGGGAAGCGCGCCGAACCTGAGTTGCAGCAAACGACGCAAGGAGTCAGCGCGGCCTTCGATTTTCCCCTCGGCCTTGCCTGCCAGACGCCCCCTGGCTTCGGCTTCCGCCTTTTCCGTCACCTCGTCATGCAGTGCGCGCTCACGCACGAAGGCCAGGCGCCGGGCTTCGTCATCGTCGGAGAGTGCTTGCAGGCGCGCGTGGGCCTTCTTGACTGCCGGGCTTTCGATGCTTTGCATGAGGACGTCCTCCTGCCAGTGCTTCAAATAGAGAATCCAGTCTGCCAGAGTGCTGCCACCTTGGGAATGCAGGCGGTCGGCCTTGGGCAGCTCGATCAGGTGCAGTTGCAGGCTGCGGTCCAGGCGTATCTGCGGCCGTTGCCGGTCGCGCAGTTCGAAGGCCCAGCAGGCCTGTTCCTCCTCGAACAGGTCGAAGTCCATCAGGTGGATGCCGATTACCGGTTGCACCTGCTGGTAGCCATCGCCCGCCTGCAATTGCCGGCCCAGGTTGCGCGCCAGGTAGTAGAGGCTGCGCGAGGGCCAGTCGGCGTGGTTGCGGGTCTGCATCTCGATATTGAACAGTTGCCCGGTCTGGTCGCGGGCGAGGATGTCCAGCACGATGAACTTGTCGGTCAGCTCCTCCGGGGCGATCTGCGGGTTGAGTACCTGCAGCTCGACAATCGGTGGCTCGTTGCTACGCACGGCGTTGATCAGGTTGGCCAACAGATCCGGTGCCTCGGCGAACAGGCGCTTGAAGATGACATCGAGCTTGGGGTCGAGCAGGGGCTGTCCGGGCACGGCGGGCATCCTTGTCGCTGATGGATGCCCGCACTGTATCGACTCTGGCCAGGGAAGACCGTGAAGCCGTTCACAGATGGAGTACGCCCGCAGGGATGGGGCCTTGCAAAGGCTATGCCCCAGTTACGTGTTGCAAGACTAACCTGAGAGTAGGTGCCCCCTGAGGAGGTCTACTCATGGATACCCAAGCGTTCCAACACTGGCTGGTTCAGTTGAACCAGCTCAGCGCCAAGCAAAGGTCCGCTCTCCAGCATGCCCTGCACGAGCAACCTCGGCAGGACAGACTGAAGGCAGCTTGCCGGACTTGAACGCCTGCCCGCATTGCGCAGCGCCAGCCGCGCAATTAGCGCCGTGGGGCTGGAGTCGCGGCTTGCGCCGTTATCGTTGTCGAACCTGTCGATGCACCTGTAATGCCCTGACCGCCACTGGGCTGGCGCACTTACGCAAAGCCGATCACTGGCCGGACTATGCCCAAGCTCTGATTGATGGCCTGACTGTCCGCAAGGCGGCCAGGCAGTGCGGTATCAGCAAAAACACAGCGTTCCTCTGGCGGCATCGCTTTCTGGCACAGGCGGCCGAGCACCACGACAGGCGTGAAACCGGCATCGTCGAAGTCGATGAGACCTTCTTCCTGGAGTCATTCAAAGGCCAACGCGACATGCCGCGCCCGCCGCGCAAGCGTGGGGGTGTGAGCAAGACACGTGGTACAGGGCCGGATCAGATCCCCGTTCTGGTCGTTCGCGACCGCGAGGGGCGCACCGCTGACTTTCAGTTGGAGAAGCTCGACGGCCCGCACGTGAGTGCCGCACTCAACCCTTTGGTGGATAAAGCGGCGGTGCTCTGCTCGGATGGTGCGGCGGTCTATACGGCGTTTGCGCGTCGCAGCGGAATTACCCACAAGGTGGTGCATGCCAGGCCTGGATCACGCGTTCGGGAAGCGGCTTTCCATATCCAGAACGTCAACGCCTGTCACAGTCGCTTGAAGGGCTGGATGGTGCGTTTTCATGGGGTGGCCACCAAATATCTCGTCAACTACCTGGGCTGGCGTCGAATGCTGGAGCGCTACCGGCAGACAATCCAGCCCAGCTACTGCTTGCAGGAGGCGGTGGGTCGCCCCATGCAACACGTAACTGGGGCATAGCCCTTGCAAAGGGCTCAGTAGAGTCGCTATGTGCATACGGTAGCCCGCGATAGGAGGGAAATGCCGCTATTCGCTCTGGCAAAGACGTTGAAAGGCCTGGCTCCGCCCGCCGCCGCCGCCGCCGTGACGCCCCGCCAGGCTTACCAGCCCGGCAGGCTCCTCAGGCGTGGCAGGAGTTCGCTGCCCAGGTGCAGGGCTTCTTCCAGGTGCGGGTAGCCGGACAGGGTGAAGCTGCCGATGCCCAGCGCCCGGTATTCTTCGAGACGCTCCACCACGTCGCTGTAGCTGCCCACCAGTGCGGTACCCGCGCCACCCCGTACCAGCCCCACGCCGGCCCAGAGATTGGGCGAGACTTCCAGCTCGCGGGCCCCCAGTTGACGACCGCGATGCAGTTCGTTCTGCCGGGACTGGCCGACCGATTCATAGGTATCGAGCTGCTGTTGTGCCTGTGCGATGGCATTGCGCGGGATTTCCTCGAGCAAGCGCTCCACCTGTTCCCAGGCCTGTTCACTGCTGGGGGCGGCAAAGATGTGCAGGCGCAGGCCGAAGCGCAGTTCACGTCCCGCCGCGGCGGCCAGGGCGCGCATCTGCCGGATGCGTTCCTCGATCATCGCCGGCGGTTCGCCCCACATCAGGTAGACGTGGGCCTGGCTGGCCGCGACGCGCTGGGCCGCCGCCGAGGCGCCACCGAAGTAGAGCTGCGGCAATGGGCTTTGCGGGGTTTCCAGTTGCAGTGGACCGGTAGGGTAGTGACGGCCCTGGTGATGGCGCCCTTCGCCGGCCCACAGGGCCTGGAACAGGCGCAGGAACTCCTCGGTGCGGGCGTAGCGCTGGTCGTGTTCGAGAAAGTCGCCGAGGGCGCGCTGTTCGAACCGGCTGGAGCCGGTGACGATGTGCAGGGCCAGGCGATCGCCGCAGATGCGCTGCAGGGTCACGGCCTTGTGCAGGGTGTAGGCGGGCAGTTCGACGCCGGGGCGCACGGTCAGCAGGAAGCGCAGGTCCTGTACTTCCTGGGCCAGTACCGTGGCGATCAGCCAGGGGTCTTCGAAGCCACTGGCGGTGGGGATCATGATCGAGTCGAAGGCGTTCAGTTGCGCGGCGCGCACGATCTGCCGCAGGTAGTCGAGGGTCGGCGCCCGCTCGCCCTGCTGGAACAGCGCAGCCTTGGGCAGGCCGCTGCTGGTCAGGTGGCGGCCGTCGCCATTGGTCGGCAGGAACCAGTTCACTTCGACGGGGGCTTGTTTCAGCACGCGAGCGAATCTCCGATATCGATGCCCCTGGCTTTCAGGCGCGGCAGGATTTCTTCGCCCAGGCGCAGCACCTCGCGTACCGATGGCCAGGCCTCCAGCAGCACATGGCCGATACCCAGGGCGTGCAGTTCCTCCAGCCGGGCCACCACCTGTTCGCTGCTGCCCACCAGCAAGGCTGGCTGGCCGGGCACGGGTTGCCAGAGGTTGGGGTAGAGCTCGAAACGCCTGACCGAGGCGGAGGCAAAACCCACGACCCGGGCGTCGCCATAGCCGCTGGCCTGCGCCAGGCCGCCAGGTTGCTGTTCGAGCCAGGCCGTGGCCGCCTGCCAGGCCTGCTCGGCGCTTTCGCGTACGATCAGGCCCAGGCGGGTGGCGAAGCCTAGGGTTCGCGCCTGTTCGCCGGCCGCCGCCCGCAAGCGCTCCAGGTTGGCCGCGAGGCGTTGCGGATGGTCGGCCTGCAGCAGGCACTGGCCGGCATGGCTGGCGATCAGTTGCGGGCTATGGCTGTCGTCCAGCAACAGGGGCGGCGGTGGGATGTCGCGGCGGGCCAGGCCGGCATTTTCCAGTTGGAAATAGCGCCCGGAAAAATCCAGCGGATTGCTGTCGGGGCGCAGCAGGTGGCCAAGGATATGCAGGTATTCGCCGATACGCTCGTTGCGCTGGTCGCGGTTGAGCAGTTCGCCGAAGGTGCGCCGTACACTGTTCTGCTCGCTGTCCGGCAGGTGCAGGTGCAGGCGACCATGGCTGATCGATTGCAGGCTCTGTGCCGCCGCCGCCAGCGCCGCCGGCAGCATCACTTCGGTCGACAGGCTGGTGGTCAGGCGTAGTCGGGTGGTATGCGCACAGAGTGCCGCCGCCACGGTAAAGCTTTCCGGGTAGCCAGGCCCGCTGGGGATGAACAGGCCATCGAGCCCGGCATACTCGGCGGCCTGGGCGACCTGGATCCAGGCGCCGGGATACTGTGTGGCGCCGGGAAGGACAGGCAGCTTCCAACTGATCGACAGGCTCATGGGCTGCGTTCCGGACTGGCGGGGAGGGCCATCATCCCAGTACTTGGCCGCGGTGCCCAGTGGCTTTGTCGCTGTGCGCCGGTATCCAGCCCAGCGCCGGTGCGATGTCCCGGGCGATACTTTCCAGCCGGCGCAGGACCTGGGCCTGTGTTGATCTTTCCGATTGTACCAGTGGGATGAAGTAGTCGGCGTAGGGCAGTAGGGACGGGTCGTGGCGCAGGCTGTGGACGATTTCCTCGGGATGGCCGTGGTGGACATTGAGCAGGCGCAGGTGCTGTTGCAGGTCGGCGGCCTCATCGATCAGCCCCTCGCGGATCAGGCGCGGTACATGCAACTCGATGTCCGCCGCCAGTTCCGCCTGCGCCGTCGACCTGTCGGCGGCGGGGAAGACGGCCCGCACAACACCGATACGAGGCGGACGGTCCTGGCGCTGACAGGCGGCGAGGTAGGCATCCGCCAGGGGTTTCTGCACGGTCAGCGGGTCGTGGGTCGCGGTGCCGAGCAGCAGGCCGTTGCCATGCCGCGCCGCCAGTTCCGCGCCTGCGGTGCTGCCGTGGGAATGCCAGAGGCGCTCGCCCAGCGTCGGCGCTGGCGGTTGCAGGCGGGCGTTGCCCGCCAGCGGCTCGCCGGCCAGCGCCCGCTGCAGCCGTTGCAGCCCCTGCTGGAAGTCCGCCTGGCGCTGCTCCGGGTCGTGGCCGAAGGCCGCGAAGACGTTCAGGTTGGCACCGCCACTGCCAAGGCCGAGCTGCAGCCGGCCAGTGCTCAAGTGATCGAGCACGGCGGCGTCTTCGGCCAGTCGCAGGCTGTCCTCCAGAGGTAGCACGATCACCCCGGTCCCCAACTCGATATGGCGGGTGCGCTCGGCAATGGCCGAGAGCAGCAGCAAGGGCGAAGGCAATTGGCCGAAGCCGCCGCTCAGGTGGTGCTGGGCGATCCAGCCGCCGTCGAAGCCGAGGGCTTCGGCGACCTCGAACTGTTCTATCAGGTCACGGTAGGACTGGCGCGGGTCGCTACCGAAGGCATGGGTGAGGAAGCCGAGCTTGAACGGGCGTTCATGCGGGGTGTGCAGGGTCATGGATGGGTGAGCTCCTGGGGCGAGGCCTGGGTGCTGGCGGGCTGCCAGCCGAGCGCCGGGGCGATCTCCCTGGCGACCCATTGCAGGTGACGAATCGCTTCGTCGAGGGTGGTCGAGCGGGTTTGCACTTGTACCACCAGTTGGTCGTCCGGCCCCAGTGCGGGGCCGTGGGCGAGCCGCAGCGCGATGCCGGCGGGGTCGCCATGGAGGATGTCGAGGCGTTCCAGCTCCGCGGAGAAAGCCTCCGTGGCAGCGCCGTCGTAGCGACCGATATGCTGCTTGCCCGCGATGTAGTCGCGGATGTCGCGCTGTAGGCTGGCGTCCGGGTCGCTGGCATCACTGCCGGGGAACACCGCGCGCACCAGGGCGATGCGCGCGGGCCGCTGCGGCTGGCGCCAGGCCGCGCGGTAGCGTTCGATCGCCGCCAGGCTGGCCGAGGGCGGCAGGTTGGGATTGGGCGCGACGATCAGGCCGTTGCCGCGCTCGGCCACCTGCTCCACCCGCGAGGTGGCCTCCCAGGTGCGCTGCAGCAGGCCGCTGGCGGCCGGCGCGAGGACCTGGCCGGCGGCATTCAGCCCGGCGCCGGCGAATAGTTGCGCCAGCCGTGCGATACGGCTGTCGTACTCGCTGTGGCGCTGTTCGAGGTCCTGGCCGAAGCCGGCGAAGCTCTGCGGATCGAAGCCGGCGCCCAGGCCCAGTTGCAGGCGGCCGCTGGCCAGCAGGTCGAGCACGGCGGCATCCTCGGCCAGGCGCAGGGTCGGCTCGTGGGGCAGGACGATGATGCCGGTGCCCAGCGCGATGCGCCGTGTGCGCTGGGCGGCGGCGGCCAGCAGCGGCAGCGGGGACGGCAGGCGCCCGCTCTCGCAGGCGAAGTGGTGCTGGGCGACCCAGCCGCTATCGAAGCCCAGTTCCTCGGCGACCACGAACAGCTCCAGCGCATCCTGATAGACCTGTGGGCTGAAAGCCGGGCTGTAGACACGGTTGAGAAAACCCAGGCGCAGGCGTCCGCTCATTGCGCATTCTCCTTGTAGGGCAGGCCGAGCAGGGCTTGTGCCGCGGCCGGTGGGCTGGTTTCGGCGGGCTGGCCGCTGAACGGGCTGATGGTGATATAGCCCCTGGCCAGCCACACCGCTTCGTCCTGCTGTTGCGCCGGCGTCGCCTCCGGCACGGCGGCGAAGCTGATGCCCGGCTTGCCGGCCTGGGCCGCGAACAGCGGGCCGAGGTCGTCGGTGTAGACGATGGCGAAGGGGCGCTTGCTGCCGATACGGGTCGCCTGGATACCGGCGATGGCGCCGGTCGGCGGCAGGTTGACGTTGAGGCCGGTGCCCGCCGGCAGCAGGGCCTCGCCTGGGGGGCGGTGGCGCTCCAGGGTGTCGACCAGGCGGGCGACGATTTCGGCCACTCGGGCGCTGTCCCGTTCCTTGAGGTCGACGCTCACGGCGATGCTCGGCACACCCTGCTGCAGGGCGGTGGCGGCGGCGTTGAAGGTGCCGGAAATGTTGTTCAGCGGGCCGAGGTTATTGCCCGGGTTGGGGCCGACGATGGCCAGGTCCGGGTCCGGCAGGATCTTTTCCAGCCCCAGCAGGATGGCCATCACCGGTGTGCCGCTGATCTCGACGCGGACTTCCTTGCCGGCGCATGCGGGGCTCTGGCACAAGCCGTCTTCCCAGGTGGTGAGGTAGTAGCTGTCGGGGTAGGCCGGGTCGCTGTCGCGGCCGATGCGCACCTCGCGGCCATAGAAGAAGGCGCCGCCACGGGCGCTCTGTTCGCGGTAGGGCGCGCTGATCTTCACCGTATGGCCGCGGGCCTTGAGTGCGTCGTACACCGCCCGCAGGTTGGGGTGGTCGTAGCCGTCGTCATTGCTCAGCAGGATATTCAGGGCGCTGGCCGGGGGTGCCGCCAGGGCCAGGATCAGGGCGCCGGCAAGGCGCCAGGGGGTGGGTTTCATGGGCCGGTCTGCTCCTGGCTGAAACGGTTGGCGGGGCGTTTCAGCCCCAGGTGCTCGCGCAAGGTGCGGCCGCTGTATTCGCGGCGGAACAGGCCGCGCCGCTGCAGTTCGGGAACCACCTGCTCGACGAAGCTCTCCAGGGTGCCGGGGAACACCGGGAAGAACACATTGAAGCCATCGCAGGCATATGACTGGAACCAGTGTTCGAAGAGGTCGGCGATATCCTCGGCGGTGCCGATCGCCGGGTTGGCCCCGGCCAGGCGCAGATAGAGCTGGCGGATGCTGAGGTTTTCCCGGCGGGCCAGGGCGATGGTCTGATCGCGGCGGCTGCCGCGCTGGCCGGGCGGGGTGTCCGGCAGCGGGCCGTCGAGGTCGTGGCCGGAGAGGTCGATGTCCTCGCCCAGGGTATCGGCCAGCAGGCGCAGGCCGACCAGCGGGTCGACCAGCGCCTGCAGTTCCTCGAAGCGTTCCCGGGCCTCTTCGCGGGTGCGTCCGACGAAGGGGGTGATGCCGGGCAGGATCTTTATTTCGTCCGCGCCGCGACCGAAGCCAGCGGCCTGCTCCTTTAGTTCGCGGTAGAAGGCCTGGCCGCTTTCGACGTCCTGTGGTGCGACGAAAATCACTTCGGCCACCCTGGCCGCCAGCCGGCGGCCATCCGCCGAGGCGCCGGCCTGCACCAGCACCGGGTGGCCCTGGGGCGGGCGCGCCACGTTGAGCGGGCCGCGCACCGAGAAGTGCTCGCCCTGGTGGTCGAGCACGTGCAGTTTGCCCGGGTCGAAATAGCGGCCGCTGGCCTTGTCGCGCAGGAAGGCGTCGTCGTCCCAGCTATCCCACAGGCCCTTGACCACATCGTGGAACTCTTCGGCGCGCCGGTAGCGATCCGGGTGATCGACGTGCTGGTCGCGGCCGAAATTCCAGGCCTCGTCGGCAACCACCGAGGTCACCAGGTTCCAGCCGGCGCGGCCTTTGGAGATATGGTCGAGGGAGGCGAACTTGCGTGCGATATGGTACGGCTCGTTGTAGGTGGTGGTCGCCGTGGCGATCAGGCCGATGCGCTCGGTGACCGCCGCCAGCGCCGAGAGCAGGGTCAGCGGTTCGAAGTGCTCGGCGCGGGCGGTGCGGCTGAGGGCATCGAGGTGATGGCCCCACAGCGCGACCACGTCGGCGATGAACAGGGCGTCGAGCTTGCCACGCTCGGCCAGTTGCGCGATGCGCTTGAAATGCTCGAAGTCCTGGCTGGCATCGGCCTGGGCCTCGGGGTGGCGCCAGGCGGCGACATGGTGGCCGCTGTTGGCGAGGAAGGCGCCGAGGTGCAGTTGATCGGTGCGTCGTGACATGGCGGCGCCCTCAGTAACGGTAGGAGACGCGCAGGCCGACGCTGCGCGGCTCGCCGGCGGCGGCGACGCTGGTGCCGGGCAGGAAGAAGTTGCGGGTCAGGTCGTATTCCTTGTCGAGCAGGTTGCGTGCCCAGATCCCGGCGCTCCAGTTGCCGTTGCGCGGCGTCAGGCTGAGGTTGGCGTTGACCAGCCAGTAGGGGTCGAGGTTGTAGTCGGAGCCGAGCAGCAGCAGTTGCTTGTATTGGCCGCGGTAGCTGAAGTTGGTCTCGGCGCGCAGGTCGAACTCGGCCACCGGCCAGGTGTAGGCGATGGAGCCGCCGTAGCTGAGCTTCGGGAAGCTCAGTTCGTCGCCTTTGTTGTTGTCGTACACCTCCGTGCCCGCGGCGACGGTCTTGGCGCTGTCGGGGGTGAAGAAGTCCTCGGTGTACTTGCCCTTCTTGTAGCCGAGGTACTGCTGGATCTCCAGGCCGTGCAGCGGCTGCCAGAGCAGTTCGAGTTCGCCGCCGACGATGCGCGAGCGCGGCGCGTTGACGAAGGTGCCGACCAGCGAGCTGGACTGCGGGCTCCACACGGTGGAGAGCACCTGCTGGTCATGGTAGCCGTAGTAGAACAGCGCGCCGTTGAGGCGCAGGTTGTCGCTCAGGTCGCTCTTGAAGCCCACTTCGAAGGCATTCACCGACTCCGGCTCGAAGGCCTCCAGCGCCAGCACGTTGCCGCTGTTGTGCGCCGTATAGCCGCCGGACTTGTAGCCACGGCTGAAGCTGGCGTAGAGCAGGCTGGCCGGTGACAGTTGGTACTCCAGGGCAAGCTTGCCGGAGGTGCCGTTGTTGGAGAATGAGGTGTGCTGCGGAAAAGGATTGACGTTGCTGCCGTCGAACTGGGTGCCGTCGATGAAACCGGAGAAGTAGTCGTCCAGGCTGCGTTTCTCGTACTCCTGGCGCAGGCCGAGAATGCCCTTGAGGCGATCGTTGAAGGCGTAGTCCAGTTGGCCGAAGGCGCCGACGGTCTTCACCTTCTGCACATAGCTGGTGCGAGTCATGAAGCCCAGGCGGTCGCCGAAATCCGAGTTGAACTTCTCGTTGAGCCGATCCTGCGAGTAGTACAGGCCGCTGACCCAGTTCAGCCGCTGTTTCTCATCCGAGCCCAGGCGCAGCTCCTGGGTGAAGCTGCTGACCCGGTCATCGAAATATTCATCGGAGTCGGCATAAGCGGTGGCATCCCAGTCGCCCAGTTCGCGGCGGCGCAGTTCGTTGTAGGCGCTGATGCTGGTCAGCAGCAGGTTGCCGTCCAGGTGCCAGTTGAAGGCCAGGCTGGCGCTGCTGTTGGTATTGTCGACGTGGGGCTTGGCGCCACCGGATACTCCAGCCGCTGCGGCGAACTCCGGGCGCAGGCTCCAGCCGGTGTGGCGACGCTTGCTGTCGGCGCCGATGTGGCGGCCAGCCTGGTTGTAGTCTTCGAACAGGCGCAGCCCCTGGCCTTCCGACTTGTCGTAGGCATGCTGCAGGGTCAGGTGGGCATCGAGGGTGTCGCTGATGTCCCATTCCAGTTGGCCGCGCAACGCCAGCTTGTCCTTGTCGCCCAGTTCCTGACCGGTTTCGCGGTTCTTCTGCCAGGCGCCGCCCTGGTCGGTGATGAACGACAGGCGACCGCGCAGATTGTCCGCCAGCGAGCCGGAGACGAAGCCCTCGGTGCTCCAGGCGTTCCAGGAGCCGTATTCGGCGTCGATACCTGCTTCTAAGTCACGGGTCGGACGATGGCTGATGAAGTTCACCGTACCGCCGGTGGTGTTACGCCCATACAGGGTGCCCTGCGGGCCGCGCAGCACCTCCACGCGGTCGATGTCGAAGAGCAGGCCCTGGGTCTGGATCGGCAGGGCGAAGGCCACGTCATCGACGCTGACGCCGACGCTGGAGGAGTTGTTCGAGGTGTAGTCGATGAAGCCGATACCGCGCAGGCGGAACTGCGGCTGGCCGCTGCCGAACGCCGGTTCGATCTCCAGGCTCGGGGTGGCGTGTTGCAGGTCGTTGACCGTGCTGACGCCCTTTTCCTTGAGTTCGTCGCCGCCGATCACCGAAATGGCGGCACCAATGTCCTGGGCCGCCTCCTGGCGGCGCTGCGCGGTGACCACGACTTTGGGCAGGGCCGGGTTGCCGGCTTCGGCGGCGCTCTGCGGCTCCCGGGGTTCGGCATGGGCCAGCCCGGCGCAGAGGCCGCTGCCGGCGAGGAAGATGGCGGCGGCCAGGTGGGCGGGGCGATGGGGTATCGACATGATGGAAGGCTCCTTGGTGAACGGCTAGGTTCCCTGGCGCGTCCGGGTGTGGCGTAGCTGGGCATCGGTAGGGCTTGAGCAAGACCTGTGCCATTTCTCAACTTATTGAAAGTTATGGCTTTTATTGATGTATACGATGGGCGTTGCTGATTTTTGAGCAGCACCTCATGCAGTCTGCTGGGGAGCCGGCAGGCCCAGGCTGTCTTCTGCGCCGCGCATCCGTAGGCGCGGACTTACCCGCGAGGCGGTTGCAGCGCTATTCGCGGCCAAGGCTGCTCCCATGGATGGAGGAAATGCGTAGGATGGGTTGAGCGTAGCGATACCCATCTGTGATCGGCCCCGATGGGTATCGTCGCGATGCTCCTCAACCCATCCTACGGGCTGCCTGCGCCCGTCCCTCAACCGGGGTGCAGTCGAGGGTCACCGCTTTCCACACTGAAGCGCTTGAGCGTGGCGAGGCTGGCGTGGGGATCGGCGCGTTCGGAGATGGCTTGCATGCGCACCTCCAGCCGGGTGCGGTCGAGGTCGAGAGAGAGGTAGCCACGGGAGCGGCTGTCGTAGAAGCGTACATGCGGGTTGACCGGCATGATCGCCTGGACGCTCTCGTAACTCGGGCCGTTCGAGGTGATGGAGGTGCCGACCAGTTCGGTGGCGACCCGTGGCGACTGCGGGTCTTCTGCGCGCAGGTGCAGGTGGTTGGCCCAGAACGAGTGATAGTCGCCGCTGAGAATCACCGGGTTGGCCACCCGGCTCTGATGCAGGCTTTCCAGCAGGCGGTCGCGGGCGGCCTGGAAGCCGTCCCAGTTGTCGGTCCAGTAGCGGTCTTCGTCCGGCATCGCAGCGGGGATGCGCAGCGGCGCCACCAGCAGGTTCTGCGCGATCAGTTGCCAACGGCTGTCGCTGTTGCGCAACTGATCGTAGAGCCAGCGCTCCTGGGCGAAGCCCAGCAGCGTTCGCCTGGGGTCGCGCAAGTCCTGGCAGGTCGCCGGCTCCAGGTGGCCCTTGCCATGGTGCGGGGCGACAGGGCAAGGCTGCCGTGAACGGTACTGCCGACCGTCCAGCACTGGCAGGCTGGCCAGTTGCCCATAGCGGAAGCTGCGGTAGATGCGCGGCCGCCCGTCCGCTTCACGCGCGGGCCGGCGCAGCGGCAGGTTCTCCAGGAACGCCTGGTAGGCGGCCGCGCGGCGGCGTATGAATTCGGCTGGGCGTACGGCTGGATCCTTGGCGTGCTCTCCGGAATAGTCATCCTGCACTTCGTGGTCGTCCCAGGTCGCCAGGCACGGGGCTGCGGCGTGCAGGGCCTGCAGATCCGGATCGCTGTGGTGCAGGGCGTAGCGGTAGCGATAGCCGGCGAGGTCGGTGGCCTCCGCTGCGCCATAGGGCCGAACGAGGTCGGCGGCGCCCGTCGGCAGGCTGTATTCGTAGATATAGTCGCCGAGGAACAGGGTCAGGTCGGGACGCTCTTCGGCCATGTGCCGATAGGCGCTGAAATAGCCGCGTTCCCAGTTGGCGCAGGAGGCGACCACCAGGTGCAGGCGTTCGGGGCTGGCCGTCGGCGAGGGCAGGGTGATGGCCCGGCCGCTGGGGCTGACATCGCCCAGGGCGATGAAGCGGTACCAATACTCCCGGCCCGGCCGCAGGTTGTGCAGTTCGACGTGCACGGCGTGACCGAGCAGGCGCAGCGCATTGCTCTGGCCACGCTGCACGATGCGCCGGAAGTTGGCATCCTCGGCCACCTCCCAGGTCAATGGAACACGGTTCGGCAAGCGTTCTTCGTTGCCGGGATAGAGCGGTAGCGACGATAGGCGAGTCCAGATCACGAAACCGTCGTGGGCCGGGTCGCCACTGGCGACGCCCAGGCCGAAGGGATAGTCCTGGCCCGCCAGGGCCCTGCCATATTGCAGGAACCACGGCGCAGCGGCGGCGCCGGCCAGCAGACGCAAGGCCTGCCGCCGGCCGAAGGTGTGAGAGGGCATGGGGGGATTCCATGGAGAAACGCGGCCCGCAGGCCGCGAAGATCAGAAGAAGCGGTAGGTCGCCTCGACGCCGAAGTTGCGCGGCTCGCCCGAATGGGCCATTTGCGCGTTGGACAGGAAAGAGCCTTTGTAGAGGTCGTATTCCTTGTCGAACAGGTTGCGGGCATAGAGCGCCAGCTCCCAGTTTCCACCCTGCGGGGCCGCGGCGAGGCGGGCGTTGGCCAGCCAGTAATGGTTGGTACTGCGCCCCGTCGTGCTGCTGTTCAGGGTGTCGTGGTAGGCGTAGTCGAAGCTGCCCGTCCATTCGAGCGGGCCGAGCACACGGTTGTAGCGCAGGGCGCCGCCGTAACTGGTTTCCGGGAAGTTGGTCAGATTGTCGTTGTCGAAATTGTTGTACACCGGGAAGGCATAGCCATTGGCTGCCGTGGCACTGCTGTCCAGCCCCTGGAAGTCCTGGTAGCGGCCTGCCTTGAAGCCGATGTACTGGGAAATGTTCAGGTTCGCCAGCGGCTGCCATTGCAGCTCCAGCTCCGCCCCCCAGATTTCCGAACGGGGGATGTTGATCAGGCGGCCAACGTTGCCGACATCCTGGTTGATCCACACCTGGGACTGGTACTGCTGGTCGCGGTAGTCGTAGAAGAACGCCGCACCGTTGAGCCGCAGCGCCTGGGTCAGGTCGCTCTTGAAGCCGATCTCGTAGGCCAGCAGTTTCTCCGGCTGGAAGGGTTCGGTCAGGCTGCTGGCCAGGGTGGCGTTGGTGTTGTAGGTGGTGAAGCCGCCGGACTTCACGCCACGGCTGATGCTGGCGTAGAGCAGGTGGCCGACGGCGGGGCGCCATTCCAGGCCGAGCTTGGCCGAGGTCTCGTCGCTGCGCAGGCTCTGGTCGAGTGCCGGGGCACGGTCGTTCAGGTAGCCAGTGACGTAGTCGTTCAGCGTGCGTCGCTCGTGCTCCTGGCGCACGCCGAACACCAGCGTCCAGTCGTCGGCCAGGGCATAGCGGCCCTGGCCGAACAGGCTGATGGTTTCGGCCCGCTGGCCATACTCGGTCAGGTAGATATTGCCCAGCCCGCGGTACTCGGAGAAGTCCGAGAAGAACTGCTCGTCCAGGCGCTCGCGGGCGTAGTAGCCGCCCACGACCCAGTCCAGCGGGCCGTTGCCCTCGGACGCCAGGCGCAGTTCCTGGGAGAACACCTTGATGACGGTGTCGAAGAACTCGTCGGACTGGGCGATCGCCGAGCCGTCCCAGTCGATGTATTCGTTGCGGTCGAGCCGGTTATAGGCGGTGATGCTGGTCACGCTCAGGTGGTCATCCAGTGCCCAGTCGGTCGTCAGGGAAATGCCCTTGCTGGTGTTGTCGCGATGCGGCTTGTCGTCCAGCGACAGGCCGGTGGCGGCGGCGAATCCCGGGCTGACGCCCCAGCCGGTGTAGTGCTGGCGGCGATCCGGGGCGATGCTGGCGTAGTTGGTCTGGCCGCTGATGTTGCGTGGCAGCAGGCCCTGGTACAGGCGTGCGCCACGGCTGTCGGACTGGTCCCGCCCGTAGTTGGCGATCAGGTTGAAACGTAGTGCGTCGCTGGCGTCCCATTCCAGTTGGCCGCGGAAGGCGTTGATGTCCTTGTCGCCGAGTTTCTGCCCGGTGACACGGTTTTCCTGCCAGGCGCCGCCATCCTTGCCCGCATAGGACAGGCGGCCGCGCAGGGTGTCGGTGAGTGGCCCGGAGACGAAGCCTTCGAGGGTCTTGTAGTCATTCGAGCCGTAGCCGACCTTGACTTCGGCTTCGGGCGCCCGGGTAGGTTTGCGGGTGATGAAATTCACCGCGCCGCCGGTGCTGTTGCGGCCATAGAGAGTGCCTTGCGGGCCGCGCAGGATTTCCACCCGGTCGAGGTCGAACAGCAGGCCCTGGGTCTGCACGGTGAAGGGGTAGGCCACCTCGTCGACGTACACGCCGACGGTAGAGGTGTTGTTGGTGGCATAGTCGCGCAGGCCGACGCCGCGGATGCGGAACTGGGTCTGGTCGCTGCCGTAGGTCGGGTCGATCTCCAGGTTGGGGGTCTGGTACTGCAACTGGTTGATATTGGTGATGCCGCGCTCCTGAAGGTCCTTGCCGGTGAGCGGGGTCAGCGCCACCGCGACGTCCTGGGCCTGTTCCACGCGCTTCTGTGCGGTTACGGTGAGCTTGGGCAGTACCGCTTCCTCCTCGGTGGCCTGTGCGGCCAGGAGGTCCGGGGCTTGTATGGCCAGCAGGATGGCACTGGCCAGTACCGGCAGGCGAGTGCCTGAGGCGTGTAGGGGGAGCAAGGCTTTGCGGGTATTCATGGGCAGATTCCTTATGTCGTGTGCGGGCCGTGGCAGGTGGCCGGTAACCCGTTCGGAGGCCGCTCTTGGTAGAGTGCCGGGGGCAAAGCACGCGCTGTGCCAGCATCGCTGGAATCCGCCAGAGTCCCTGTCGGCAAAGGTTCTTGCAGTTTTGTGACGGAGTGGGGTGTCGTCGACCGTTTGTCTGTTTTTCACCAGCGCGATGGCAGGCTGCTGGCTAAACAGCAGCCCGGGCGGTGCTTATGGGTGCGCGCCCGGGCTCTACAGTCCGTTTTCTGGCTGGAGACAATGCGTCTACGTCCAGCCGTCCGGCCTCCAGCGCTTTTGTCTGCTCTGTTGGGCGATAGCGCGCCCCCTGGCACGCATCTGGCTTTGCCGAAACCCTTTTTATCGCTGGAGCGTTCCGTATGTACCACCCAGGCCCTCGTAACCTGATCACCGATGTACCCGGCCTGCTGGTCGGCAACCTGACGGATGAGCGTGTTCGTAGTGGCGTGACGGTACTGCGCCCGGACAGGGCCTGGCGGGCCGGGGTGGATGTGCGCGGTGGCGGCCCGGGCGGGCGCGAGATCGCCGCGCTGGAGCCGGAGAACATGATCGGCGAGTTGCATGCGCTGGTGCTCAGTGGTGGTTCGGTGTTCGGCCTGGCGGCGGCCGATGGCGTAGCGGCGGCGCTGTCGCTGGAGAATGTCGGGGTGCGTGTGCAGCCCTGGACGCCGGCCATCCCGGTGGTGCCGGCGGCGGTGTTGCACGATCTGGCCAACCATGGCGACAAGGACTGGGGGCTGGAGCCGCCTTACCGGCGCTGGGGCGGCGAGGCGCTGGCCGCTGCCGACGAGGATTTCCAGTTGGGCGCGGTCGGTGCTGGGCGCGGGGCGCTGGCGGGTACCCGTCCGGGCGGCCTGGGTTCTGCTTCGCTGGTGCTGGGCGAGGGGCTGGTGGTTGGTGCGCTGGTGGCGGTCAACCCGGTCGGCAGCGTGTATATGGACGATGGCCGGACCTTCTGGTCCTGGCCCTGGGAGATCGACGGGGAGTATGGCCGGCGCCGCCCGCCGACCGATGCCTGCCACCGTGATCCGATTCCCGAGCTGTCGCGGCTGGAATCTCTCGGGCGCCTGCAGGCCGGCGCCAACACCACGCTAGCGGTGGTGGCCTGCAACGCCGAACTGAGCACGGCCGAGTGCAAGCGCCTGGCGATCATGGCCCAGGACGGGATCGCACGGGCGATCCGTCCGGCGCACCTGCCGTTCGATGGCGACACGGTATTCGCCCTGGCCAGTGGCGCGCGGTGTTTGCCGGAGGGGCCTCGGCGCCCGGTGCAACTGTCGCTGCTGGGCTCGGCGGCGGCGGACTGCCTGGCCCGCGCTATCGCGCGCGGGGTGTACGAGGCGGGCAGGGAGGTGGAGGCCAGGATTTAGCGCCATGCCTGTCGGCATACGGGGGCTGTCTGCGGAGCGAGCGGCTATTCGAGCCTCAGCATCCGGCGCCGATGTACCCCGCGTTGTGTCCGGGGGCCCGGACTGCCTGGCGGTCGCGCCCTGGCCTTACCCCTTGACAGCATCCTCGCCGAACACTTGCTCCAGCCGCTCGACGAACAATACCTGCTCGGACCAGGTGGCAAGTTTGGCCTCATCGGCGCTTTGCAGGCGCTGTTCAAGAGCATCGGGCAGTGCGCCGAACTTGAGCTGCAACTGACGACGCAGGGTGTCGGCGCGGCCTTCGATTTTCCCCTCGGCCTTGCCTGCCAGACGCCCCCTGGCTTCTGCCTCCGCCTTTTCCGTCACCTCGTCATGCAGTGCGCGCTCACGCACGAAGGCCAGGCGCCGGGCTTCGTCATCGTCGGAGAGTGCTTGCAGGCGCGCGTGGGCCTTCTTGACTGCCGGGCTTTCGATGCTTTGCATGAGGACGTCCTCCTGCCAGTGCT
>NZ_QJUO01000023.1 GCF_004327335.1 Stutzerimonas kirkiae
GAGCTTTCCAGCCTGTGAGTCCTGCTTGTGCGAATTCCTGACTTCCTGACTTCCTGACTTCCTGTCTGCTGGTCGGTTGGCCTGAACCAGGCCCGTGCCGCGGTCAATAGGGCTTGTCTTCGATGGTTCGCCGGCCTTGCCCAAGCGCTGCTGGTGCCGTGCATGCGCGATGGCGAGATCCTTGGCGGTCATGGCTCGAAGCGGTAGCCGACGCCGTAGACCGATCTGATCCATTCTTCCCCGACGTTGCCGAGTTTGCGGCGCAGGTTCTTCACGTGGCTGTCGACGGTCCGGTCCGTGACGATACGGTGATCGTCGTAGAGCTGGTCCATCAACTGATCGCGCGAATAGACCCGGCCGGGCTGTGCCGCCAGGGTGCGCAGCAGGCGGAACTCGACCAGCGTGAGGCCGAGGTCGTGCCCGTGGAGGCTGGCCCGGCAGGCGCCAGCGTCGATCGACAGCCCTTGCGCCGATTCGGCGTTGCCGGGTACATGGCGGTGGCGCCGTAGCACGCTGTGCACGCGGGCGACGACTTCCCGCGGACTGAACGGCTTGCACACGTAGTCGTCGGCGCCCAGTTCGAGGCCGAGCAGGCGGTCGATCTCCTCGACCCGGGCCGTGACCATGATCACCGGCACGTCGGACAGCGTGCGCAGTTCGCGGCAGATGTCGATGCCGTCGCGGTTCGGCAGCATCAGGTCGAGGATCACCAGGTCGGGCTGCCGCTGCCGGAAGGCCGGCACGGCGTCGGCGCCATCGAAGACCTGCTGGCAACTGTAGCCGGCCGCCTGCAGGTAGTCGCGCAGCACCGCCGAGAGCCGTGGCTCGTCTTCCACGATAAGAATCCGTCCACCCGGCGCCGCGGCCTTCATGCGGCCTCCGGCAGATCGACCGTGATGCGCAGGCCGCCGAGCGGCGAGGCGTCGGCGCGGATGCTGCCGTCGTGCGCCTGCGCGATGTTGCGGCAGATCGCCAGGCCGAGGCCGCTGCCGCCGCTTTCGCGGTTGCGCGATGCCTCGGTGCGGTAGAAGCGCTCGAACAGGCGCGGCAGCTTGTCCGCGTCCACCGCCGGCGGGCTGTCGTCGAAGGTGACGAGGAAGCGGCCGTTGCGCCGTTCGCAGCCGACTTCGACGATGCCGCCGCGATCGGTGTAGCGCAGGGTATTCTCGAGCAGGTTGCCGAACAGCTGCTGCAGCCGCCGTTCGTCGCCGTGGACGGGGTACGCGCCAGGGGCCAGGCGCCGGCGCAGTTGCAGCCCGGCGCCGGCGAAGCGCGGTTCCAGCGTCGCCAGCATCGCCTCCAGCAGGGTCGCCAGGTCGATTGGCTCATGCCGGTAGGTGAGGGCGGCCACGTCGGTCAGCGACAGGTCGTGCAGATCGTCGATGAGCTTGTCGAGCTGGAGGATCTGCTGGCCCAGCGGCTGCAGCGACGCCGGCGCCATGGGCCGGATGCCGTCCTGGATCGCTTCGAGCTCGGCCCGCATCACGGCCAGCGGGGTGCGCAGCTCGTGCGAGATGTCGGCCATGAAATGGCGCCGCGTGCGCTCGTTGTGCTCCAGCGCCTGGGCCAACTGGTTGAAGTCGCGCGCCAGCCCGCCGAGTTCGTCGCGGCTGCCGGCATCCACCCGCATCGCGTAGTCGCCGGCCGCCAGGCGGTGCGTTGCCGAGGCCAGGCCGTGCACGCGGCGCAACAGTGTGCGCGACAGCAGCCAGGCGAGCAGGGCCGCCACGGCGACCGACAAGGTGCCGATCAGCCACCACATCTGCAACTGCGCTTCGTAGAAGCGCACGTCGCCGGCGGCGATGGCTTTCTGGAACGGCACCATCGCCATCCAGCCCACTGTCTCTCCATCGACGACGACCGCTCGCAGCAGCGACTCCCGGTCGGCACCAGGGTTGCCGACGACTTGGGTGTAGGTGCGATCGAGCAGCGCAAAGCGTGGCACGGCGCCGGTCTGGTCGGACACCGGCGGGCCGGTCAGCGCGCGTGCCGGATCGGGGCTGGGCCGCATCAGCGTGAACCAGGCCTCCAGGTCGCCGCGCAGGAAATCCCAGCCGCCATGCTGGCGATAGCTATCTTCCAGGCGCGGCAGCACCGTCTCCATGCGTTCCAGGCCCTGTTCGTTGAGATAGCCGAGAAAGCTGCGCTGGAAACTGATGTGCGCGGCGATGCCGTTGACCAGCAGCACGATGGCGCAGGACGCGAGCACGGCGAGGAACAGCTTGGCGGTAATGCCCAGTTTCATAGGGTAGGTGGTCGGAGTTGGGATGCGGGCATGTATTCGAGCACGGCGCCAGTTCGGGGAACAAGGAGGATTTGCGGCTGGAGCGAAACTCCATATTCGCTGCACATTCGTTCCCCAGCATGCCGGCCATTGTCCGTTTCCCGCGATTCAAAGGATATTGCGCATGCTGTCTCCGCTACCTCGTCCATTGTTCAGGCTCCGGGGTTTCCTGTGCCTGCCGGTGATGTTGCTGCTGGCCGCCTGTTCGCCCGATCCGGCAGCGCTTGCGCCGACGCCGGAAGTCGGGGTCTGGACGGTGCGCGCACAGCGGCTGGCGATGCACCAGACGCTGCCCGGACGCACGGTGGCCCACATGGTCTCGGACGTGCGACCGCAGGTCGGCGGTATCATCCAGCAGCGCCTGTTCGACGAAGGCCAGGATGTGGAGGCCGGGCAGCTCTTGTACCGGATCGACCCGGCGATCTACCAGGCTGCCTACGACAATGCCAAGGGTGCCCTGGCCCAGGCGCAGGCGGCGGTGCTGTCGGCGCGGCCCAAGGCGCAACGCTACGCCAACCTGGCCAAGCTGGACGCGGTGAGCCAGCAGGATCTCGAGGAGGCCGTCGCCACGTTGCGGCAGAACGAGGCGGCGGTGATGGTGGCGCAGGCCACGTTGCAGACGGCGAGGATCAACCTCGACTACACCCGCGTCAGCGCGCCGATCGGCGGACGCATCGGCGCATCCACCTACACGCCCGGCGCGCTGGTGACGGCCGGCCAGACCACGGCGCTGGCCACGATCCAGCAACTCGATCCCATCTATGTCGATGTCACCCAGTCCAGCGCCGAACTGCTGGCGCTGCGCAAGCAACTCGACAGCGGCGCGCTCACCTCGCTGGACGGCAAGGTGCCGGTACGGATCCAACTGGAGGACGACAGCCTCTACGAGCATAGCGGCACGCTGGAGTTCGTCGGCACCTCGGTGGATACCGGCACCGGCAATGTCGTGCTGCGCGCGCTGGTCCCCAACCCGGATCGCCTGTTGCTGCCGGGCGCCTACGTACGCGCCATCCTGCCAGTGGCGATCGACGACAAGGCGATCCTGGCGCCGCAGAGCGCGGTCGGCCGCAATACCAGGGGCGAGGCGACGGTCAGGCTGATCGGCGACGACGGCAGGCTCATCGAGCGCACGGTACGCACCAGTGGCGCACAGCAGGACCAATGGGTCATCACCGCCGGCCTGCAGGCCGGCGAGCAACTGGTGGTCGAAGGCGGCAGCAAGGTGCAGGTGGGCCAGGCGGTGAAGACGTACGCGGTGGCGGCTGCAGCGCCCGAGCACACCGACTCGACATCCCCGCCGACCGCGCAGGGGAACTGAGGGCACGCCATGTCACGCTTCTTTATCGACCGGCCCATCTTCGCCTGGGTCATCGCCATCGTCATCACCCTGAGCGGTACGCTAGCGGTGTTCACCCTGGCGGTGGAACAGTACCCGGACATCGCGCCGCCGACGATCTCGATCCGCGCCACCTACACCGGCGCCTCGGCGCAGACCGTGGAGAATTCGGTCACCCAGGTCATCGAACAGCAGATGACCGGGCTGGACAACCTGATGTACATGTCCGCCAGCAGCACGGCGGCCGGCAGTGCGCAGGTGCAACTGACGTTCAAGGCCGGTACCGATCCGGACGTGGCGCAGATGCAGGTGCAGAACAAGCTGCAGCAAGCCGAGTCGATGTTGCCCGACGCGGTCAAGAGCAGCGGCCTCACGGTGAGCAAGTCGGTGGGTGGCAGTTTCTTCGAGGTGCTCGCCTTCACCTCCGACGACGGTAGCCTGACTGGCACCGACATCGCCGACTTCATGGTGTCCACCATCCAGGACCCGATCAGCCGCGTCACCGGTGTTGGCCGGGTGCAGGTGATGGGCTCGCAGTATTCGATGCGCATCTGGCTCGATCCGGAGAAGCTGCGCACCTATTCGCTGATGCCCTCCGACGTGACGGCCGCGATCACCGCGCAGAACGCCGACGTGTCTTCGGGCCAGCTCGGCGCGCTGCCGGCGACACAGGGCCAGGCGCTGAACGCGACCATAAGTTCGCGCAGCCGGCTGCAGACGGCGGAACAGTTCAAGGCGATCGTCGTCAAGTCCGACGGCGGCGGCGCGGTGGTGCGTCTGTCCGATGTCGCCCGGGTCGAGCTGGGCAGCGAGGATTATGCGATGACCAGCATGTTCAATGGCAAGCCGGCCGCGGGCATCGGTATCGAGCTGGCCAGCGGCGCCAACGCCATGGAAGTGTCGGAGGCGGTGGGCGCCAGGCTCGTGGAACTGCAGCCCTACTTCCCCGAGGGCATCAGCTACCACGTGGCTTCCAGCACCACGCCGTTCGTGAAGATTTCCATCGAGGAGGTGGTCAAGACCCTGGTCGAAGCCGTCGTGCTGGTGCTGGCGATCATGTACCTGTTTTTGCAGAACTGGCGGGTGACGCTGATCCCTGCGATCGCCGTGCCGGTGGTGTTGATGGGCACTTTCGGTGTGCTGGCGCTGCTGGGCTACTCGATCAATACCCTGACCATGTTCGGTATGGTGCTGGCGATCGGCCTGCTGGTTGACGATGCGATTGTGGTGGTGGAGAACGTCGAGCGGGTGATGCGCGAGGAGGGCCTGTCGCCGCGCGAGGCCACGCGCAAGTCGATGGGCCAGATCACCGGCGCGCTGCTCGGCATCGCCCTGGTGTTGACAGCGGTGTTCCTGCCGATGGCGTTCTTCGGCGGTTCCACCGGGGTGATCTACCGCCAGTTCTCGGTGACCATCGCCTCGGCGATGATCCTCTCGGTGTTCGTGGCCATGACCCTGACGCCGGCGTTGTGCGCCACGTTGCTGACGCCGGTCGGGCAGGGCGGGCAGGTCACCCGGCGCGGCCCGCTCGGGCGCTTCTTCGCCGGGTTCAACCGCCGCTTCGACCAGGGGGCCGAGCGCTACCGGCACGGCGTGGCGCGGGTCGTCGGCCATCGCCGCACGGGTGTGGCGGTCTATGGGGTGCTGCTGGCGGCGCTGGGCCTGCTGTTCTGGTATCTGCCCAGCTCTTTCCTGCCTGAGGAGGACCAGGGCACGCTGATGGTGCAGGTGAAGATGCCGCCGGGTGCGACCAAGGAAAAGACCCTGCGGGTGATCTCCCAGGTCTCGGAGTACGTGCGCGGGCTGCCGGAAGTCGACAGCATCATGGCGGTCGCCGGTTTCAGCCAGGGCACCAGCGGCCAGAACGCCGGCATGGCCTTCATCCGGCTCAAGGACTGGAGCGAGCGCGAGGCCAGTGCCAGCGATATCGGCGGGCGTATCAGCGAGGCGCTGCTCGGGCGCTTTCCTGACGCGCAGATCTACGCCTTCGCGCCCTCGGGCATTCCGGGGTTGGGCCAGGCCACCGGCTTCACCCTGGAACTGCAGGATTTCGCCGGGGCCGGCCACGAGGCGTTGGTGGAGGCGCGCCAGAAGCTGCTGGCGCTGGCCGCGCAGGAGCCGTCGCTGAGTTCGGTGCGCTACTCCAGCCTGGAGGATGCGCCGACCTTCGACATCAGGATCGACGACGCCAAGGCCGGCGCGTTGAAGCTGGCCCAGAGCGATATCAACGCCACCCTGTCGACGGCGTTCGGGGCTACCTATGTCAACGACTTCGTCGACCGCGGCCGCATCAAGAAAGTCTATGTGCAGGGCCAGGAGCAGGCGCGGATGCTGCCGCAGGATGTCTATCGCTGGACGGTGCGCAACAGCGACGAGGCGATGGTGCCGTTCTCGGCCTTCGCCAGCAGCGGCTGGAGCTATGCCCCGGCCTCGCTGGCGCGTTTCAACGGTATCGCCGCCATGGAGATCAGCGGCCAGCCGGCCCAGGGCGTCAGCTCGGGCACGGCGATGGCGGAGATGGTCAGGCTGGTGCAGCAACTGCCGGGCGGCTTCGGCTATGCCTGGTCGGGCCTGTCCTACCAGGAGCAGCAGGCCGGGGCGCAGGCCCCGCTGTTGTACGCGGTGTCGCTGCTGTTCGTGTTCCTCTGCCTGGCGGCGCTGTACGAGAGTTGGTCGATCCCATTCTCGGTGATGCTGGCCGTGCCCATCGGTATCGTCGGCGCGCTGCTGCTGACCTCGTTGCGCGGGCTCAGCAACGACGTGTACTTCCAGGTGGGCCTGCTTGCCACGGTCGGCCTGGCGGCCAAGAACGGCATCCTCATCGTCGAGTTCGCCAAGGAGCTGGAGGAACGCGGCAAGCCGCTGCTCGACGCTGTGCTGGAGGCCGCGCGCCTGCGCCTGCGGCCGATCCTGATGACTTCGCTGGCGTTCCTGCTCGGCGTGCTGCCACTGGTGGTCAGCAGCGGCGCCGGCTCCGGCGGGCGCCACTCGCTGGGTACCGGCGTGTTCGGCGGGACCCTGGCCTCGACCGTGCTGGGCATCTTCTTCGTGCCGCTGTTCTACGTGATCGTGCGCAGCCTGTTTCCTGGCCGCAAGAGCCGGCGCGTCGTGCCAACGGAGGTGAGTGAATGACCAGGCAGAACGCCCCCCGTCGTTCCCCGCGCCCGGCCCGCCTGGCGCTGGCCGTTCTCTGCGCCGCCGGGTTGGCCGGCTGCGTCAGTATGGCACCGTCCTACGTACCGCCTGCCACACCGGTGCCGGCGCAGTTCCGCGAGGCCCCGCCGGCCAGCGCCGACGCGGCAGCGCTGGCGGAACTCGACTGGCGCCAGGTATTCCTCGACGAGCGTCTGCGCCAGGTGATCGTCCTGGCGCTGCAGAGCAACCGCGATTTGCGCGTGGCCGTGCTCAACATCGAGAAGGCGCGTGCGCAGTACCGCATCCAGAGCGCCGACCTGCTGCCGTCGGTGGACGCGACGGTCAGCCAGACGGCCGCACGCAGCGGTACGGACGCCAGCAGCACGGTAAGCCGCAGCGCTGCGGCCACGGTTGGCTTCAGCAACTGGGAACTGGACCTGTTCGGGCGCATCCGCAGCCTGCAGGACGAGGCCGCGCAGACCTTCCTGGCCACGGCCGAGACCCAGCGCAGCACACGCATGAGCCTGCTGGCCGAGGTCGCCAGCGACTGGCTGAGCGTGGGTGCCTACCGCCAGCGCGTGGCCCTGGCGCAGCAGACCCTGGAGAGCCAGCGCAGGACGCTGCAACTCACCGAGTTCCTGCATGGCGAAGGCGCGGCCTCCGGTGTCGACCTGGCTTCCATTCAGGGCAGCGTGGAAAGCGCGCGGGCCGACGTCGCCACCTATGCCACCGCGCTGGAGCAGGCGCGCCATGCGCTCGAGCTGGTCGTGGGTGCCCCCGTCCACGATAGCCTTCTGCCGGCTATCGACGATGCCGAGGCCGCCGTGGCGCTGGCGCCGCTGCCCGCCGATCTCTCCTCCCAGGTGCTGTTGCAGCGCCCCGACGTGCTGTCTGCCGAGTACGTGCTGAAAGCCGCCCATGCCGATATTGGCGCCGCGCGTGCGGCCTTCTTTCCGAGTATTTCGCTGACCACGACGCTGGGCGTCGGCAGCAGCGCCCTGTCGGATCTGTTCGATGCCGGTACGCGGAGCTGGTCGTTCATTCCCAGCATCAGCGTGCCGATTTTCCGGGCCGGTGCGCTCCAGGCCTCGCTGGACGTGGCGGAGCTCTCCGCCGATGTCGCCGTGGCCCAGTACGAGAAGGCGATCCAGACCGCCTTCGGCGAGGCGGCCGATGCCCTGGCCGTGCGCGCCCGCCTGGACGAGCGCCTGGATGCGCAGCGTGCCCTGGTCAGCGCTTCCCGGCGCGGCTATACCCTGGCCGATGCGCGCTACCGCAACGGGGTGGACAGCTCCCTCCAGGCCCTGACCGCGCAGCGCACGTTCTATAGCGCGCAGCAGGATCTGATCACCCTGCGCCTGAGCGAGGCCAGCAACCGTGTGACCCTGTATAAAGTGTTCGGCGGTGGTGCCGATGCCGGCGGATGAAGGCAGGGCGCCCCAAGACGGGATTGCCGATGGCCGGGATGCGCCGCGAAGGCCGTGGCGCCGGACAGCGGAAACGGCTGGAACAGCCTTGAGAAGCGAGGAGAACGAACATGTTATCGCGTAGGAATTTCCTGCTCATAAGCGCCACGACGCTGGTCGCGGTCGCTGTCCCTGCCTGCGCCCGCAACGGTGCCGGGCAGGCCAGGCAAGCCAGCGCCATCACCGAGGTCTTCGGCGATGGCATCCGCCTGACCGCGGTGGCGGTGGAGTACAGCGCGCCGGTCGAGGCTGCCACGCTGTCGACCGCGGCCTTCGAGGTCGAGGGGCGAACCCTGGTCGAGGTTTTCCCCAGCACCTCCACCGATCCGGCCGAGCGTGCCGAGTCGGGGCGTTTCGTCATCCTTGCCTTGTCGCCGGACGATGCCGATGCCTCCCTGGCCCAGCAGAAGGCGCGGGGCCAAGGCAATGGCACTGGCTCGCGCGATGGCGCTGGCGCTGGCGGCCCGGGCGGCCCCGGCGGCGGTCCCGGCAAGGCAGGCAGCCGCACCAGCGGCAGCCCGGTCTATCGTACGGCCGCCGCATCGCTGGTCCTGGCGAACGGCGAGAGACTGGCGACCAGCAGTGTGAAGAACCTGATCGTCGACGATTTCCAGCAATTGGAGTTCCACGACCCCGATACCGGTGACAGGCTCGAATACAACCTGTTCGTGCCCAGGGACTACGATCCGCAGCAGTCCTATCCGCTGGTGCTGTTCATGCATGATGCCGGCGCGACCGGCGACGACCCCTTCGCCACCCTGTTCCAGGGCCTGGGCGCGATCGCCTGGGCCAGCCCCGAGGACCAGGCCAGGCGCCCGTGCTTCGTGCTGGCGCCGCAGTTCGCCGAGATCATCGCCGACGACGACTCGCAGACCAGCAGCATGCTCGACACCACCATCGACCTGATCGAGGCGCTGGCGAACCAGTACAGCATCGACCGCAAGCGCCTCTACACCACCGGCCAGTCCGGCGGCTGCATGATGTCGATCGCGATGAACATCAAGTACCCGGAGTTTTTCGCCGCGTCCTTCCTGGTCGCCGGCCAGTGGGACCCGGCGCTGGTGAAGCCGCTGGCCCGGCAGAAGCTGTGGATACTGGTGTCGCAGGACGACGGCAAGGCCTATCCCGGGCAGAACGCCATCACCGAGGTGCTGGCGGCGGAAGGCGCGCGCATCAGCCGCGCCACCTGGGACGGCACCTGGAGCGCCGAGCAATATCGCGCCGCTTTCGAGAAGATCGACGCCGAGGGCAGCCCGATCAACTATGTGACCTTCGCCAAGGGCAGCGTAATCCCGCCGGGGGATTCGGGCGCTGGCGCCAGTGGGCACCGCAACACCTGGCGCATCGCCTACGGCATCGAGCCGATCCGCGAGTGGATCTTCCGGCAATAGGGGATTCGGGGGGGAAACCGGAAATGCGCGAGGCGGCAGGTATCGCCTCGGCTCTGGTGCCCGTACCCGGGCCGTGCTGGGCAAATCATTTCCGCGCACGGCCCCGAGGGGGAGGCCGCATATCGCCGACCGTACAGCCGCCATGCCCCGGTTTCAGTCGGATAAAAGCATTTTCAATAAAAAGAACGTTGCACAGGCCGACTCGACCCGTCGCTCTTCATGGGGGCCGATCCGATAAAGGTGACCGATGAATTGCCCTGTCTCGGTGATATCGCTGTCACCGAGAATCGAGGCGATCTGCCTGTGCGCTTGCCGGTACAGCCAATGCTGATCCGGCATGCATTCAAACAGCTCGAGCATGGCTACCGCCGAAATCACCTGTGCGGATAAATCCTTCTGCTGCGCTTGCTCCGCCGCTGGGGCCCGGTGGATGTCGCCCCAGCGCTCGGTCCAGTAGATACAGGCCTGCAGGGCCGAATGCCCATGGGTTTCCCCGTACAACCGAACCGCTGCGGCCAGGCCCAGCATGGCCCAGGCTTGCCCACGCGGCCAGGCGCCGGCCGGTTCCTGGTGCCTGTGGTCACAACCGTCCATGATGGCATTGGCCCGCCAGGCACCCTGTTCGGTCGCGAGGTGGCGCAGGCAGGTCTGCAGATGCTGGCGCGCCTGGGCGCGCCCTTGCGCACCGCCATGATGGTGCAGCAGCGCCAGCGTCGGGGCCAGGGCGTCGACATTGAGCGTGCGGGTGCCGTTCTCGCCGGCGCCCATGCCCGGGCCGAGCGTCCAGCAACCCCGTTCGGGGTCGAAGTCCGCAGAGATGGCCAGGGCCGCCTGGCTGGCGAGTCGCAGGGCCGCGAGGTCCTGCTTGAAAGCCTGATGGCCGATGGCCGCGCCGTACCAGAATACGAAGCTGCGGTTGATTGATGGTTCGAACAGCAGGGGTTGCAGGCGTGCCGACCAGTCTCCCGCCGTGGCATGGTCGTCGGATCTGCCTGAGTGGGTGGCGCGTAGCCACCATAGGCCGGCCCAGAAGCCTCCCAGCCAGGAGCCCCGCCTGGACAGCGTCCATTGTGTGGCGGTCGCAAGGCGGAACAAAGGGAAGCGATCGGCGCATTGTGCGGCAATCTCATCCATTCGCTCGAAGAGGGCGGGGAGGGTGGCCTGGTAGTGGTTCCTGTCCTGCACGGGCATCATCCCCGCTGGCGCATGCGAAATAGCAGCAGGCACAGCACGCCGCCGGTGATCAGGATGCCGATCAGGCTCGGCCAGGCGGCGGCGAAGCCATCGCTGTGGCCCAGCAGCCAGCCGAACGCCGGGGGCCCCAGGGCAAAGCCGGCGAAGAAGCCGACCGAGAGCATGCCTGCCGAGGTGGCGGCAGTACCGAAGCGCTCATCCCGCAGCAGCATGCTCATGGCGATCGCGTTGCTGGCGACCACGCTCGAACCCATCCCGATCACGCCCAGCCAGAGCGGCCAGTGCTGCTGCGCGTCGGCTTGCCGCATGATCGCCAGCGCTACGCTGGCGAGCACGAAGAGCATGCCCAGCAGCACACTTTCGTCCTTCAACCTGGCACCAATGGGGGTCAGCAGCACCCGGGAAAGCATGCCCATGACGCCGAAGCAGCCGACCATGGCGCCGATGGTCTGGGCCGATACCCCCAACTGGTCGGCATGCACCCCGAGGAAAGTCATGAATGAGGAAAGCGCCAGGCCGGCGCACAGTTGGATGGCCATCAGCAGCGCCAGCCAGGCATTGGGCGCGCTCACACGCAAGGAGCGGTATTGTGCCTGCGTCGCTCTGGCCGGTACCCAGCGGACCGCCAGTAGCGCCATGAGCAGTGCGATCGGTACCCATGTCGCCAGCGCACCACGCCAGCCCCAGGCCACTACCAGCGGCGGCAGCAGCACCCCCGCCAGCAATGCGGAAGCCTGTACCCCCGATTGCTTGAGCCCGACGATCGCCGCCTTGCGCGGCGCTGGAACGCCCTGGGCAATCGCCTGGTTGGTGGCCGGGTTGGCCAGCGACTGGGCAATACCGCAAAACAGCAGTGCCGTGACCAGCCCGCCGAAACCCGGCAGCAGCGCCATCAGTGAAAAGGACAGGCCGACCAGCAGGAACAGCCCCACCAGCCCCGCGCGTGTGCCCATGCGCTGCACCAGGGTACCGGCCCAGGGCGAGAGAATGGCGGCAAGCCCGAAGGTGCTGGTGGTCAGCCAGCCCAGTTGCTGGTGGGAAATGCCCAGCTCCGAGATCAGTCGCGGCCCCAGAATGCCGATGGCATAGAAGATCATCATCGGCATGCCCATGGCCATTACCAGCAACGTGGACAAGCCTGTCAGCGAGGGCCCGCGGTGGGTTTCGGCGTTCATTCCGCGGCCTTGGATACACGCAGGGAGGGATAGGCCGGATCGAAGCGTTCGCCAGGCCGTGTCGCCATCAGCAATTGCCGGCCGATGGTGCTGACCAGCGCATCGTCGGCCCCATCCAGGATGTGCGTGGTCCTGGCCCCGCGATAGATGCCCGCCAGCGCTGTCCAGTCGCTCAGGCCCTCTGCCCCCATGATCTGGATCGCATTGTCGGCGGCTTCGCTGACGGCATCCGAAGCCGCCAGTTTCGCCAGGTTGACCTCGATGCCGTTGGCGATGCCCGCGTCGAACTTGCCGGCGGCGTCCCGCACCAGGGCCCGTGCCGTGGCGATGCCGCGATGGACCCGGTAGACCCGGGCCCGCGCCAGTTGCTTGTCCGCCAGCCGCGCCAACTGGCCCTTGGGCGAATGAATGCGCTGGCACATCAGCTCGAAGCAGCGTTGCGCCTGGCCCAGCCAGTGCGCTGAGCGCAACAGGCGGCCCAATCCGAGCCGTTCCTGCATGAGCGCGATACCCTGGCCGGGCGCCCCGAGGACATGGTCCTGCGGTGCCTGCAGATCGTCGAAGGCCAGTTCGGCCTGGCCCTGCCAGCGCCCGAGCAGGGACAACGGGCGCACCACCCGGAAACCCGGGGCATCCGTCGGTACCACGATCATGGAAATGGCTTCCGCCACCGGCCCTTCGCCGCTACGGGCGACCACAGTGGCAAAATTGGCGACCTGGGAGCGGCAGATGAACCACTTGCGGCCATTGATATGCCAACGGCCATCGCGCAACTCGGCCCGGCAGGTCATCGTCGCGGGAATCGAGCCGATGCTTTCCGGTTCCGACATGGCATAGCTGGAAACGGCTTCACCGCGAACCAGCGGAGACAGGAAGCGTTCCCTGACCGCCGGGCTGGCATGGCGGTCGAGCATATGGGCGTCCAGCGTGGCATCGGCGCCGAGGATGCCGGGTGCGTATTCCGAGCGGCCTTCCTGTTCCGCCACATGCAGGTAGTCGGCCAGGCTGGCAATTCGTCCACCCAGCCGCATTGGATAGAAACTACCGAACACGCCCGCGGCACGGGCTTGTTGCGATAGCTCCCGCGCCAGCGCCCGGGCTTCATCGTTCTCCGCCGCCAGCCGGCTTTCGTGGGGCAGTATCCGTTCATCGACGAACTGGCGGACGCGTTGTGCCAGTTCCGTCACTGGCGATTCAGGGGCTGTGATTTCGCCCATTTGGATTATCTCCATGATGCCGTTGCCACTGCCGAGCGGGTCGGCAGTGGCAACGGCGGATGAACTCAGGATTCGAAGGTGGAGAGGTCTTCGCAGACTTCGCCGAGTGCCTGGATGAATCGATCGGCCTCCGCCAGCGACAACAGCAGCGGTGGCTGAATCCGCATGACGCGGCTGTTGTTGGCCGTGACGAAGGTCAGGATGCCGTGCTCCTGGGACAGCTTGGTCATGATGCGCAGTACGAACATGTCCGCCAGCGTGGATTCCAGCTCGCGCATGGCGGCTTCCAGGTGCGCGCGGGCCTTGCCGGGCATCATCCGGTAGGTGGCCGCGGCCTTGGCCGGCATGCGGCTGGTCATGTCGTGTACGAAGGCTTCGATGCCATCCGCGACATCGTTCTGGAACTCGATGGCGATCATCAGGCCTTGGCCGCGCACCTCCTTGATGAAGTAGTGCTTGCGGGCCAGTTCCTCCAGCCCTTGGCGCAGGTGCGCGCCGACCTGCACGGCGTTGCCGGCCAGGTCGGCCTGCTCGACCACATCCAGCGCAGCCATGGCGGCGGCGGCGGCCAGGTTGCCGCCGCCAAAGGTCGAGGTGTGCAGCGCGAAACGGTCGATATTGCCGTAGGCGCGCTGCCAGACCTCCTTCGAGGACAGCGTCGCGCCGATCGGCACCAGCCCGCCGGAAAGGGATTTGGACAGCACCATGATATCGGGAGAGACATCCTCCCACTGGCACGCGAACATCTTGCCGGTGCGCCCGAGCCCGGTCTGGATCTCATCGAGAATCCACAGGCAGCCATATTCGCTGCACAACTCGCGTACCGCCGAGAGATAACCGGCTGGCGGCAGGATGACGCCGCCTTCGCCCTGGATCGGTTCGACGATGAACGCCGCCACGTCGCCCCCGCGCAACCTGGCCCGCAGGGCGGGGATGTCGCCGAAAGGAATTTCCTCGCAGCGCGGCAGCAACGGTTCGAATGCCTCGCGGTGCTTCGCGCGCCCGGTCACGGACAGGGCGCCCAGGGTCTTGCCGTGATAGCCATTGCTGCAATAGAGCAGGGTGGGCTTGTCGCTGGCGGCCAGGGCCAGCTTCAGCGCCGCTTCCACGGCCTCGGTCCCCGAGTTGCTGAGGAATACCCGCTCCAGCCCGGCCGGCGCCAGCCCCGCCAGGCGTTTGGCCAGCAGGCTGGCATGCAGCGGCGCTGACAGGTACTGCACGAAGGTGGGGTGCTGCTGGTTGAGGTAGTGCTGCACACCGGCGGTTATGTCCGGATGGTTGTGGCCGGTATTGAGGCAGCCGTATCCGGCCACGAAATCCAGGTAGCGGCGGCCGTCCAGGTCGGTCAGCCAGCAGCCCTGGCCATGGCTGAAGACCCGTTCGACATGGTTGAACTCATAGAACTCGCGCAGGATGGGGTTGATGTGCAGGCCGAAGCAGCGCAGCACCTCCGCGCGCAGTTCCAGTGCGTCGGCATCCTGCACGTGGTTCACCGCGGGCGGCTTGCCGCCGTGGAAGCGGCGCAGTTCGTGGAAGCGCGCTTCGTTCACCGGTTCGCCGCGGCTGGCCATGGGGCGCGGCAGGAAGCCGTGCCGCGCGGCGATACGGCCGATCTCCAGGACCTTGTCGGCGGGCAGTTCGCGGCCGATCGAGAAGGGCTCGGCGCGCCCTTCCAGGGCCAGGATCATGGTCTCGGCCAGGCAACCGTTGATATTGCGCTTTGGCCCCAGGCCCAGTGCCATGGCGCCGAAGTCCACCGCTTCGCTGGCCGATACCAGCCCGCCGTCGATGACCAGGATATCGTCGCGCTTCTCCCAGCCGGGCTGCACGTCCTTCGGCAGCGCCGCATCCACCACCACGCTACCAGGGGCCAGCCGCCGCGGGTCGATGACGCCGCCGCTGGAGGTGGCGGCCACGAACAGGCGGACCTGCTGGTAGCAATCCTCCAGGCCGGCGTGCAACCTGACCTGTCCGTGAAACTCCGCTGGCAGGTAGGCCAGCAGGGTTTCAGCCTGCTGCTTGCCGCCGCGATGCACCAGCCGCAACCTGCAGCCCAGTGGCGCCAGCAGGCAAGCGAGGGCCAGGGCGATCGAGCCGGGATAGCCGAGTACCGCGATCTCGGCCCGTTCGGGGGGGATTTCCAGGGCTTCCAGGCTGTCCAGCAGGTTCACATAGGCGGCATAGGTGGTCAGCGAGTTGCCGGTCGTCACCGGGATCTGCGTGCGTTCGAGGGTCTGCAGGCCACGATTGCCGACGATGGAGGTGAAGCCGCCCAGCCCGACCAGCTCCGCTCCCTGCTGCTTGAGCGCATTGACGCCTTCGACGACGCGTTCGGCAATGCGCCGTGGCTGGTTCAACATCTGCTCGGCGGTCAGCGGCATGTACTGCAGGATGCCCTGGCATTGCGCGCCGCAGGCGCTGACGATACGGCTGAACTCGATGAACGGCACCAGGTTGCGCCGGCGCCAGCGCTCGGGGTCGTAGCCATAGGCCTGTTCCTCGAGCGTACGGCCGGCCATGTCGACCAGCTTGACCTGGTGCAGCAACTCTTTGGAAGTGGGATGGGCGATAAAACCGAATTTCATGATGTGCTCTCTCATTGAATATGCAGGCGGCTCCAGGACGCTTCCGAGATCAGGCTCAAGCCATCGCCCTCGGAGTTGTGCCCAAGCCAGACATCGAAAAAGTTGACGCGGCCCGGAGCCATCAACGCCTCGCCCAGTTGTTCCGGGCAGAAGTGCCGGAGTACGCGGCGCTGGACCGTCACACCGGCGGCGACGCGTTCGACGCTTTCATCCTTCCATTCCGTCAAGGGCACGTTGACCTGGTGGGAGCCATTCAGCGTGTGGCGTTTGTCCAGGTAGGTCTGGATCATCGACAGTACGCCGTTGCTCAGGTAGAAGACGCTGACATTGCCTCCGCGGCCAGCCACGCCACGGAGCGCGGAGCAGACCACGCGCTGCTCGACGTTGGGTACGATGGCGCGCGCGCCATCGCCGATGAACGCCAGCACATGGCGTTGGTTCTTCAGCGCGATATAGGGCAGCGACATCAGCCCGTCGCCCATCAGCGCCCGGCCATACCAGCCGGAGAAACCGGGATCGGTGCGCGCCACGTTGCGCAGCGCCGACAGACCGCAACGGCCGACGTCGTAGACGCCGGTATAGCGGTAGCCTCGTGTCTCGATCAGGTCCGCTACCAGCGTCCCCAATCGCTGGAAGAAGTAGTTGGGCGTCATCGGCAGTGTCTCGATCAGGTCGCTGGGCAAGGCCGCAGGCAGTTTGCGCAAGCGCTCGAGCCTTGCCCTGCGCCGCCGCAGCAGCGCGTCGTCGACCCGCAGCCGTGGTTCCAGGTAGTCGAGGAAGTCCGCCAGGCGCAAGTCCAGGGCCAGCCGGGTGAAGGGCGACAGGTGCGCCTGGTTGCGGTTGACCTGGGCAATGCGGAAATTGCGCTTGAGCTTGCCCTCGGAATAAGGCGTGGCGGATTGCTCCACCTTGCCCTTGAGGAAGAACAGCCAGGGCGCACCCTGTGCATCATCGTCCTGCATTTCCAGGAACTCATGGACCGCACGGTTGAAGCCGTACATGGAGAGCGGCCCGAGGTAATTCTCCACCGGCCGGCCTTCGTGGAAGGCCGGTACGCTGCCCGGATGGATGATGCTGTCCGCCAGGGCGATGCCGGCCTTTTCCGCCATGCGCAGGACCCGCTCCCGCTCGTCGTCGGTGAGCCGGCCGCAATGCCAGAGGACCCGCGCATCGTCGTGGTTGATCACGGCCACGGCCTGTTCCAGGCGTTCGTACTGGGCGGCGGAGAGGGCAGCCGGATGGACGGCCGGCGGGCGCGCCACGCTGGCATGGATTTCCCCGTGCGATTCCAGCACGTTCTGCGTGCCCAGCATGAAGGTCGGGGCGGGGCGCTCGTCGAGCGCCTGGAAGGCGCCTTGCAGGCAGGCGGGCATGTCGTCGGGAGTGCGCATGAATCCATGCCACAGGCCGCGCGCGGCGAGGACCGCATGGCCGTTGCCGTCGGCGTCCAGCGTACCCTGGAAGGGGTACCAGACGGTTTCCGGCGAGTCCGCGCAGACGATGATCCCGGGCGCTCCCGCGCGCTTGAGGTTGGCCAGCGTCCCGCGCGCCTCGTCGATCATGCCGGAGGTCATGGCGATCACGTAGGCGCGGCCATACAGTTGCCAGCCCGCCAGTGCGCTCACGGCCAGGGAATGTTCGTTGTTGCCGGTCAGGCAGCGGTTGTCCGTGCCCTGCAGCAACACCTTCATCGAGTCGATGAAGCTGGCCACCATGGAGCCGGTGTAGAAGTGGAAGTCCCAGCGATTGCCCCAGCGCTCGCTCATCTGCTGGTGGATATGCCGAGCCAGGGTCACCCGGCTGTCGGGCTTCTGCTTCGCCCGCACCAGCATGCGGTTGAAATGGGCATGCTCCAGATGGTCGAGGATCAGCCGGAGCAGGTCGGCCCGGCGTTGCCACGGATTGGCATGGGGCACTCGCACCAGGCGGTTGCCACCCAGTTGGCACATCCACTTGCCCAGTGCTTCCTCTTTGCACAGGAGCATGGCGGAACAAGGGGAGACGCGCGCTTGCGCATGCCCCTGGGTGAGGGACGTGAAAGGATCGTCCGTGCCGTCTGGCTCTTCGTGCCGCGTATCCAGCAGCACGCATTCGACCGGGGAGGAGGCCCGCCCGGCGATCGCCACGTCCTGGCGGGCGTCCGCGACCGAGTCGAAGCGCCGTAGCGCCAGGCCCAGCGCCGGGTCGCGGCGGAAAGAGCGCAGGTAGCGCCCCGCCTGCCCGAGCAACTGCCGATAAGGGAAGCATTCGCCATCCGGTGAAGTATCGAATGGCGTGCCCGGGTTGCCATCGAGCAAATCGTTCACGCCGCCCAGTACCGCTTGCAGATCCCTGGTCAACTCCTCGTCCTGGCTGACCAGGCAAACGCCGATCGTTCGTTTCTCTCGCTGCATATGCCATTGCATCCTTTCTGGCTGGTTACTGGTGACGATGTTCTGCCCTGGTAGGCAACCGTCCTTGTCTTGCTACCTGTACACCGTTACCCGTGCAGCTCTTTCACAAACGCCACGTCAGCCGCAGGCCAGCCTCGCGCGGCGGGCTGTAGACCGTGACGAACCCGTTCTGATAGCCCACCGCGTCATAGCGTTGGTCGGTCGCATTGTCGGCGTAGGCCGCGATTTCCCATTGGCCACGCTGGTATCCGGCCACCAGGTTGAGCAGGCCGTAACCGTTGCGCTTGTACTGGTTGGCCGCATCCAGGTAGACCTTGCCGCTGCCGGTCACGCTGGCTTGTGCGTACCAGCCTTGCGGCGCGTCGTAGCGGATGCCGATATGCCCGGTCAGATCGGGGGCGAATGGATTGTGCTTGCCATGGTAGTCAGTGGTACCGTCTTGGAAGCGATCGAAACGCGTATGGTTCCAGGCCAATCCGCCTTTGAGCTGCCATCCGTCGCCCAGCAGGTAGTCGATGTCCAGTTCGAGCCCCCTGGAGGTGGCGGTCGCGGCACTGGTGATATACATCATGCCGACACTGGGCATCTGCATGACCTGCATGTCGTCGATGTCCATGAAATAGGCGGCCAGTGAGTAGCGTATGCGCTTGTCGAGTAGCCAGCCCTTGAGGCCGCTTTCGTACGACCAGAGCTTCTCCGAGTCGTAGGGCAGGTAGCCCAGCGTCGGGGCCAGCACGTTGAAGCCGCCGCTGCGCACGCCCCGGCTGGCGCTCAGGTACCACTGATGATCGGGGGCGAGCTGGTATTGCAATGCCAGTTTGGGCGATACGTGGGTCCAACCCTTGTCCTGACGGACGGCTCCGCGCGGGCGCAATTCCACTTCGTTGCGCTCGATACGCGCGCCAGCGGCCAGGGACCAGCCGGCCGACAGCGGGACGTTCCAGTGTGTGAACAGGGCCGCGGTATGGTTTTCCTGGTCCGCACGCATGTCCGACAGCCCCATCATGGTCTTGCTGGTGCTGTGCAGATCGTTATCGCTGTGATCGGCATAGACGCCAGCCAGCCAATCGGCTTCCCCGAGCTGTCCTTCCAGCCGCAGTTCCTGGGACAGGGTGCGCAGGTGATGATCGCGCCCGACCTGCAGGACATCCGCGGGCAGGAAGTCGGTGTCCTGGCGAATGCGGTCCTTGAAGTCGTTCCAGGCCGTCACCGAATGCAGCGTCAGGCCGGAAGCGAATTCATGCCGGGCATTCAGGGACAGGGTCTGCCCCTTGGAACGATTCCAGCCCTGGGTTCCGGACGCGACCCGTGTTCTCGGTGAGCTGGGGGCGCCCCAGAGGGCCGCGCCATCATCGTATTCCTGATGCGCGTAGCGCATCACCAGGTCGGTTGCCGCCCCTGGTGTCCAGCGCAGGCCCAGGTTGAGATTGCGCTGCTCGCGATCATCCTCCTTTTTCCCGGTATGGGTATTGTCGATGAAACCGTCCTGGCTCGACCAGTTGCCCGATACGCTGGCATATAGCTGCTCTTCCACCACGGGTTGGCTGAGCGCGAAGCGCATGACGCGCTTGTCGCGGCTGCCCGCTTGCGCGGACACGCTGGCCCTTGGCGTGGCATCCAGCGGCAGGCTGTGGATGGCGATCACGCCGGCTTCGGCATTGCGCCCATACAGCGTGGATTGTGGGCCGCGCATGACTTCGATGCGATCCAGATCCAGCATGCCATGTTCGAAGCCCTGCGCCGTCAGTGTGGGCACGCCATCGACAAGCAGTAGCGTGGAGGTGGAAAAACTGTTGAAGTTGGCCGTCAGCCCGCGCATGACGGGCGAGTTCATGCCTGCCTGCCCGAACGGCTGGAACGACAGGCCGGGAATGCGTCCTTCCAGTTGTTCCATGCCGGTGATCCCGGATTGTTCGGTGTCCCAGCCATCGATCACCGCCACGCTGGCGGGCACTTTTTCCAATGGTCGCTCGATCTTCTCCGAGGTGACGGTGATCGCCGGCAGCGACTGGAGTTCGTCCTGCGTTTCCAGCCCATCCGCTGCCCGGGCCGCCTGTGCCGCGTACGGCAGGGCGGAGAGCAGGACCGAGGCCAGCAGGGTCAGTTGGCCGACAGCGAGCGTTCCCCGGCGGGGGGTGTTTCCAGGTGACTTCTTCATATGCGCCTCATTGAGCGGTGGTCGGGTGCTGTTCATTGCCCTGTCGCGGCGGCTTCGACACCCAGCTCGCTGACTTCCTCGGCCAGTGCCTGTTTGTCGATCTTGCCGGCCGGGGTCAGCGGCAGACTGCGGTAGAAACGCAGGTATTCGGGCAGCTTGTTCACCTCCAGCCCCTGTTCGCGCAGGAAGTCGGTGATTTCCTTCAGGGAAAACTTCGGCGCACCTTCGCGCAGGGTGACGCACAGGCACACCCGCTGCCCCAGGTCGGCGTCGGCGACCGGGACGCAAGCCACCGTGACCACGTCGGCATGGGCCATGACCAGTCCTTCGATCTGCACCGGGCTGATATTGGCGCCACCGCGGATGATGATGTCCTTCTTGCGCCCGGCCAGTACCAGGTAGCCCTTGTCGTCGATGAAGCCCAGGTCGCCGGTCCTGACCCAGCCCTGCGGGTTGCGGTAACGCTCGTCCAGTTCCGGCGCATTGACGTACTGCATCGGGCTCAACGGGCCGCGGGCGGTGATTTCGCCAACCTCGCCGGGCGCCACTTCGCGGTTGTCTTCGCCCACCAGGCGAATCTCGCAAACAGCCGGATTGGGCTTGCCGACGCTGCTCAGCACCACCTCGATGGGGTCGTCCAGGGTGTTGTGGCAGTTCACGCCATCGGCCGAGCCGTAGAGGCTGATAAAGCCGCAGCCAAAGGCATCGCGGCATTTGCGCACGGTGGCTTCGTCGATCAGCGAGCCGCCGACGATCAGGCCGCGCAGGCTGGATTTGTCGATGCTCCGCAGCTCCGCGGCGGCGGCGATACGCTGCAGCATGGTCGGTACACCGAGGATGAAGCTCGGGCGCAACGCCGCGATCGCCTTGATGGCTTCGGCCACGTCGAACTTGGGCAGTACCACCAGTGAGCCGCCGAGCCAGCACAGCACGCCGAAGGTGGCGGTGGAGCCGAACGACGATCCCAGCGGGATCAGGTACATGCCGCGGAATTCCTCATCCGCTGGCGCGATGCGTTGCAGGAAGCGGCCACGCCCACCGACCAGGGCATTGTGCGAGTAGGCCACCAGCTTTGGCTCGGACTCGGTACCGGAAGACACCAGCAGGCGCACCGGCGAGTCCGGGCACACCTGGGGCAGGCTGGCGATCTCCAGCGGTTCGGCGCTCAGCAGCGTATCGAGTGTGACCCAGCCCGCGCGGGGTTTGCCCTGGACGATCAGCAGGCGCATGGACAGCAGCGTTGGGCGCAGGGACTCGATGACCTCGCACAGGTCGATGCCCGCATACTCCTCGGGAACGATCACCGCCCGGGCATCGCAGCGGCGCACCAGCGACTGGATATCCAGCTTGCCACGCCCCGGCGGGAAGGGTGCGACGATGGCGCCGAGTGCCGCCACGGCCAGGTCGATGGCGCAGCACAGCCAATGGTTGGTCAACTGGTAGGCCACCACGTCACCCGCGACAATGCCTGCGTCACGCAGGCTGTGTGCCAGGCGCAGGGCGGAATCGAGCAGTTCGCCGTAGGTCACGCTGCCTTGTGGCGAGAGCACGGCCTTCCTGTCCGGGTGCGCCTTGGCCTTGGCGGCGAACAGCGTGAATACCGGCTGGTTCGGGTAGGTGCCGTCCTGCGCCCAGCGCTTGCGTTCTTCGGCAGGAACCAGATCGATGATGCCGGCGTTGTTCATAGGAAGCTCCAGGGGGAATTGACGGAGGAATAAGCCTTGTGATCCAGGCAGCCGGCGATGCGGGCGTCGCGGGCGAGCTGGGCAAGGTCTTCGACGACCACGCAGGCACCGATGCCCTGTGCGTTCAGGGCGCTTTCCCAATGCGCGGCCGGGTGCGTGAGCAGGTGCTGCCTCAGTTGTTCGAGGTGGTTGCCGAGCGGGGCCGGGATGTCCAGCAGCATGGCCAGGGCGCGTTGTTGCTCCGGGTGTTGGCAGTCGATGGCGATCAGCCCGGATTGCGTCGGATACACGTCGGACAGGCCGTTCGCCGGAGTTGGAGGGCTGCTGCGCAGCAGCAGATCGGCGGCCCCCAGCAACGAACTCTCGACATGGGTACCACTGCCCGTGACCGTGCGGTCGAGCAGAGCGGCCGTCACGCCCAGTGTCGCGAGTACTCCGCCCAGCACATCCAGTACGGTGAACAGCGAACCGCCGTGGGTGCCGCAGCTCGTCGCGATGGCGTCGGCCACACCCGACCAGGCCTGGACCGTGAAGTCGGTCCCGGGTGCGTTGACTGGCGCTGGTCCCCAGCCACCGGCATAGGCGTAGACCAGTTGTGGCTGAACCCTGTGCAGATGCTCGGCATCCAGCCGCATTTCCCGGGCCTTGCCGGGGGCCCAGTTATGCAGGAACACATCCGCTTCGCGGACCAGTTGATGGATCGCCTGACGCCCCTGGGCGGATTTGATATCGACTTCCTGGATGCTCTTGAGCTGGTTCAAGGCATCGAAGCGTACCGAGCAGCCTTCCGCGCAGGGCGGCATGGCGCGCAGCGGATCGCCGCCCGGTGGCTCCAGGCGAATGACTTCGGCACCCAGCAGTGCCAGCAGGTGCCCGGCCAGCGGCCCCTGGATACGCCGGCAGGACTCGACGACGCGCAAGCCCTGTAGCGGCAGTCGTGTCGGCGCCGGGGTGACGTGGGGTGTTCCGCTGGCGGAGGAACGTTCGAAATTCCAGGGCGTTCCGCGGCTCTGCTGGTAGTCCGCATCCGCCTGGCGTTGTGCAAGCGTGCGCAGCGGCACGACCGCGACGCCGGCCTGTGCCGCCAGGTGGAGGATCTGTGTGTAAGGCAAGCGTGCCAGTGCCTGCAGGCAAGCGGCGGGCAGCGGCGAGATGGCCCTGGCATAGCGCAGCAGGAAGCTTTTCCAGGCCGTTCCGGCCAGTTCCGGGGCAATGCCGGCGGACGTCCAGAAGTGCCGCCAGGGCGTACTGTCGAGGGTTTCCAGTTCGAAGGTGATGCCGTCGGCGGAGCGGAATGGCGGCCTCGAGCGCGCATCGCAGCCGCCGGGCAGGAACTGCTCGCGATCTTCCGCCGCGGTGGCGCCTGCCAGGTACTGGCCGATGCTGAGCAACCCGCATTCCAGTGGCGATACCCGCACCTGCTGGAAGGCACCCCCGCGCAATTGCCCGACGGCGGCGGCCAGCGTGGCCTGCAACGTCATGGCGGCGGTCAGGGTAGCAAGGTAGTTCAGCCCCAGCGCCTGTGCCTTGCCGCTTGCCCGGCCATGTACGGACATGATGCCGCTGGCCGCCTGCAACAGTGTTTCTGACAACTGCTCCGTCGGCAGCCAGGCGCCAGGGGAAACGTAATGGCCCTGGATGGCCGAGATTGCCGGATGCCGCAATACGAATGCCGCGCTGCCCATTTCCTCGGCGGGATGACCGGAAGGTTGCCGGATGCCCAGCAACCTGGCCTGTTCCATCAGGCAAAGCGACAAGGCATTCCAGTTCGGCGGGCTCGGTGTACCCGAATGCAGCAGGGAGAATTCGTTCAAGAGGGTCGGCATGTTCAGAACCAAGAGACAAAAGCGTTGCATCCAGCCCTGGCCTTGATGCGCCAGGTCATTCCTTGATAAGTGTCCTGGCCTGCGGATCAGCCACCTGCCACCGCCGGTAGTACGGTCAGGCTGTCTCCGGCCTTGATCGGCGTGTCGAGCCCATCGGCGAAGCGGATGTCGTCTTCGTTGACGTAGATATTCACGAAACGATGTACCCGGTCATCGCTGATAAGCCTGGCCTTGATGCCCGGGAAACGGCTTTCGAGGTTGTCGATGGCCTCGGCCACCGAGTTGCCCTCGACGGAGACGTTCTTTTCCCCATGGGTCAGCGGGCGCAGCAAGGTGGGAACAATCACTGAAATCGACATGTGGAACTCCTTTTGCCAAACAATCGCTTGAGGCATTCGTGATAGAAATTGGGAGGAGGCTTCATTCCAGAATGGTGAGGCTCTCTTCGATGATCCTGCCGTTGAGCAGCCTGAAACTGCGTACCGGTACCCTGGCTTTTCCCCAGGTGGAGACGATCAGGTAGTGTGTCTCCGGGCAGCCCGCATACTCGACGTCTTCCCGGCTCGGGTAGGCCTCGCTCGCGGTGTGCGAGTGGTAGACCACCCGGCAGCACTCGTCGCGTTCGTCCAACTCCCGGAACACCCTGAACTGCTCCTGTGAGTCGAAGCGGAAGAAGGTCTCGGATGCGGCCTGGTTCTGCATCGGTACGATCCGGCTCGCCACCCGGCTGTTCGACGAAGACGCCACGATGCCGCAGGTTTCGAGGGGATGGTGGTGATGCGCCTGGGCCAGAATCCGCTCCAGTACCTGGCGTTCGATGTGCAGAGCCATGTATTCGCGTCCTGGGTATCAATAGCTGGGCAGGGAAGGGTCGACATCCTTCACCCAGGCCTGCACGCCGCCTTCCAGGTTGCGCACATGGCGCATTCCCTCGTTCAGCAACTCGCGGGTCACCTCGGCGGAACGCCGGCCGGATTTGCAGGCGATCACCAGGTTGGCATCCATGCCGTATCGCTGCAGCAGCGTCTGGGGCAGTGCTGGCGACTTGCTCAGCAGCGTTGCTCCCGGAATACGCACGATGTCCCATTCGGTGGGCTCGCGGACATCGATCAGAACCGGCATTTCGTTCTGCTCCATCAGTTTCGCGAGTTCGGTCACGCTGATGCCTGGCACCGAGGTCGTCGCTCCGTCAGCCGGCAATCCCAGGCCGCAGAACACCTGGTAGTCCTCGGCCAGCTCGTTGACCGGTTGCCGGCCTGGCAAGCGACGTATGGGCAGTTCGCGATAGCGCATCTCCAGCGCGTCGTAGACCACCAGTCGTCCAAGCAGTGGCTCGCCAATGCCGGTGATCAGCTTGACCGCCTCGGTCGCCATGATCGAGGCAATGGAAGCGCAAAGAATGCCGAACACGCCTCCTTCGGAGCACGATGGGGCCATCTCGGGTGGCGGTGGCTCCGGGTACAGGTCCCGGTAGTCCAGGCCCAGGCCATCCGGCGCATTTTCCCAGAACACCGACGCCTGGCCCTCGAAGCGAAAGATCGAACCCCACACATAGGGCTTGTTCGCCAGCACGCAGGCATCGTTGACCAGGTAGCGGGTGGCGAAATTGTCGGTGCCATCCATGATCAGGTCGAACCGCGAGAACAGTTCCACCGCCATGTCCCGCTCCAGGCGATCCGTATGGGTTTCCACCTGGACGTACGGGTTCAGTCTTGCGATGGCTTTCCTGGCACTGTCCACCTTGAGCTGGCCCACGGTATCCACGCCATGGATGATCTGGCGTTGCAGGTTGGAATCATCGACCTGGTCGAAGTCGATGATGCCGATCGTGCCCACACCCGCAGCGGCCAGATAGAGCAAGGTCGGGGAGCCCAGGCCACCGGCGCCGATGACCAGTACCCGGGCGTTCTTCAGGCGCCGCTGTCCGATCATGCCGACATTGGGAATCAGCAGGTGGCGGCTATAACGGTTGATCTCTGCGCGGCTCAATTCCCTGGCCGGTTCGACCAAAGCAGGTAGTGTCATATCGCTTTCCCTATTCAGTAGATACGAAACATAATCATTATCTAGCTGATATATGGTTATAACAATCCGCTTTGGCTGCTATTTCCTATGATATGAGCAGAAAAAACTATGCGAAAAATATTCCCCTGGCGAACGCGGCCGATCAGGCCGCATGCACCTCCGCTTGAGGGATATTCAGCTTCGTTCCTGCTCCAGCACCGACTGTGCCGAGCGTTCCACTTTGCCGCGTACCTGCCAGGCGAGGACGAAGGCGAACAGTACCCCCAGGGTCAAAGCCAGCAGCATGCCGTTGTAGCCAAGGTGATCGAGCAACACCCCCGCCGCGATCGGTACGGCCAGCCGCGCCACGGTGAACAGCGTGCTCTGCAGGCCGTAGTCCGAGGCATTGCGCTGGCGCCGGGTGAAGAACATGGTCAGCCCGAACATCAGCGCCGAGACGGCTCCCATGCTGGCGGCCACGCAGATGGCGCTGGCGATCAGCCAGGCGCTGCCCAACCCGGCCCAGACCGTGAGGGTCAGCATCGACAGCGAGCACAACGCGATCAGCAGGTACAGCACGATGGCCCGTGCGGTGCCCAGCACCGGTACCAGGCGCCCGCCGATCAGGCTGGATAATGCACCGGTGGTACCGCCGACGATGCCGATGATGAAAGCCACGTTTTCCAGCGGTATCCCCATGTCCAGCATCAGGGGCTTGAGATAGAGCCATGCCGCGCCGATGAAAGGGAAACTGGTCAGCAGCAATAGCGTCCATTGGCGTGCCCCCGGCTGATTGAAAAAGCCTGCCCAGTCCGCCACCACCCCAGGCGCCGGGACATCCCCGGGCCGGGCCTGGGCAGGCAGAGCGGCCTGGGTGCGTAGCAACAGGAACGGCAGGCTACCGATCAGCAGTCCGCCGCCCATCAGCCAGAACGGTGCCTGCCAGCCCAGGCGGGCCTGCAGCATGATCATGATGCCGCCACCGATGATGGCCCCGAGGAACAGGGCGGCAGAGCGGATGCTGCCGGCACGCAACTGCTCGCTGCGCGGCAGCCACTGCACCGCCAGGGCATTCAGCGGAATATCCGCCCAGGTGGCGGCAATGCTGATGGCGAAGGTCAATGCGAACAACGTCACACGATCGCCGATCAGGTTCTCGCGCCCGATCAGCCAGTACAGCGCCAGCATCGAGGCGCAGAGCAACAGCAGCCAATGCACGAAGTGCCCACGCCCCAGGCGTAGCCGTTGTACCGGTACGGCGAACAGGAACTTGAAGAGCGCCGGCAGCGCGGCAAGCTGGAACAAGCCGATCTCGGTACCGCTCCAGCCATGCTGGCGCATCACCAGCGGCATGCCGAACATCAGGTAGATGCTGGGGACCGCCAGCACCAGGTTCATCCAGCCGAACAACAGTTGCAGGCTGACGATACGGGTTTTGCTCATGAGAACAGCCTTCCCTTTCTTGCGATCAATACAGCGACCGGAGCCACTGGAAACACCACGTCATCGAACGTGGTCACTTCACTGAAGCCGGCGCCATGAAGACGCTCGGCCAGCTCGCCTGCCGGTAGCACCTGGCGGCCCTGCATGCGCATGCGCAGGTAGTACTGCAGCACTCGGTGGTTGTCGGCGGAGCCCGCGCCGACCTCGGCATGGCAGCAAACCAGCACGCCACCCGGGTTCAGCGCTGCGTGCAGACGCTGGAGAACAGGTTCCATGCAGGTGACGAAATGCAACACCGAGGAACACCAGATCAGGTCATAGCCACAGCCGAAATCATCCGAAAGCAGGTCGCCACCGATGCCGCGCAGACGATCCTGCAGGTGGGCGGCTTCGATGTTCAGTTGCGCTACCGCGGCCACCGCCGGGTACTCGAAAACCGTGCCGGACAGCGCGGGCAAATCCTCTGCCAGTGCGATGGATACCAGGCCAGGCCCACCGCCGAGATCCAGCATCGTGCGCCACTGGTCATGATCCGGGAGTTGGGCGGCAATCCTGCGCGCCACGGGTACTGTCACCGCGCGTTGTTCCTGGGCGATCTGGGTCTGGGCGGCCTGTGCCCAGGTATGTTGCGCTGCCTCAGCGGTAATGCTTTCCGCGCCTGGCACGCCCTTGCGCAGCAATACTTCCAGTTGCTCCCGCGAGCGGGACAGCACTTTGTGGCGGAACAGCAGGGCATCGCCGACATACAGCGCGGAATCCGGATGCAGATAGGGCCGGATGGCCGGATGCATCCGGTAGGAAGGCGGCCGATGATCTCCCTGCGCACTCTCCAGAACCCCCATGCTCGCCAGGAACTCGAGGAACAGATGGGTGTTGACCGGTGACAGGGCCAGCAATGCGGCAACCCGTTCCGCGCGGGTGAAGCTGTCCAGGCAGGTGAACATCCCCAGTTCCAGGGCCAGGCTCAATACCTCGGCATCCTGGCAGGCCAGTTGCGCGTCCCAACAGGATTGCAGAAGTGCCGGTATGGATGGGGAGGGCAGGCTTGCGGCGGAACTGGCAGAGGTGGGAAGGGCGTTGCCGGGGGCACGGGGAAGCGAATCGGTCGTCAGGCTTTCTGGTGTCATATCTATCTCTCGGACATGCGGATTCAACGTGCGCTTGCAGCTGTTTTTCGCAGGCCTGCGGCATGGGCGATGAAACATGCTCCGGGAAATGGGGTTTTTATATAACTCATTGATATTCCTGATTAAAAATTGAGTTCAGGGACGAGTGGAACTTGTTGTATATATCAATGATGCACTATATTAATGATATTCATTCAATGGATTTCTATGCGAAACGTACGGATTTCTATGCGAAAGATCCGCGTCATGGAGCGAACGGAGGTGAAACGTGGGTGTGCACAAGAGCTGTTGCCGATTGACGCTGGACGAACCACGAGCCAGCAGCTGCCTGGGCGATGGAAAGACACGATTGCAGCTACCTGACGAACTGGGGCTCTGCTACAACGATTTCGTCGAACTGGAACCCGGCCTGGGGCTGGGGCTACTGAATTACCGGCCCCTGATCCCGCTGGTCGAGGAGAGCAATGGCCCCCACCAGGGGCGGGTCATGGTCATCACCCTGGGGATGAAGGGGCGCTCCTGCTATCAGGGCAAGGATGCCGTCAACCTGGAATTCCAGAAGGGCCATACCACCATTTCATCCTTCCAGGCCATTCCAGGGGAGCGCCGCTATGAAGCGGAGGAAACCGTTTCCCAGCTCAGGGTGGTTGCCAGCGAAGCGCTTATCAGCAAATACGTCGGCCATGAGCGAGCCACCGAGATCCTTGGCAACAACCGGCTCAACCACCTTATGTTCCGTGCCAGTACGCCAGCGGCCATGTCCCACGCCTCAGCCTTGCTGACCCACCTGTTGCCCTGCCAGGATCGGCTCTCCCGCCTGGACCTGCACATCCATACGCTCAGCCTGCTCAACGAGCAATTCAACCTGCTGGCCCCACAGGCGAGTGGCGGCGCATCGCCCTTCACACCGGGCGAGATCGAGCGGATCGAGTCGGCGCGGCATGTGATGTCCAAGCATCTCGACAAGCCCCTGACACTCGCCTACCTGGCGACCAAGGTCGGCATCAGCAAGAGCAAGCTCAAGGACGGCATGATCTACCTCTACAACCGCTCGCCCGCCGAACTGCTGCTGGAGTTGCGGATGAACAAGGCGATCATCCTGCTCGAGTCGGGCCTGCAGGTCTCGGTGGTGGCCTGGCAGGTAGGCTACAAGTACGCCAACAACTTTACCGTCGCCTTCACTCGCTACCATGGCAAGTCGCCCAAGACCCTGTTCGGGAAAAAGGCCGTCGACCCGCACTGATCCTCCCCCGCGTGGCCTCCCTGGCGGGGCTGCCATTCTTCTCTTACTGCTCCCAGCGAGCGGCTGCCCTGGTCATCTCCTTGCGTCGAAGTTCCTCGTCGGCGGGGCTTTTTGCGCTTCGCATAGGAAATACCAACTTACGCATATTAAACAGGATAAGACTCATTCGTATTTGTGATTATAGTCGGATTCGCCGGGTCTGGCCCTGACCGAACCAGCCGCCGCGGACATGCCATGGCCCACAGGCGATAACCACCTGGGTGGCGCGAGTCCCGGACGGCGGTTGTTCAAGCGGGCCAGTGTTCAATCACCCATTTGTGTTGGTCGGCTGAAAATTCCGGCCATTCATAAAAGAATCGGACTGTATGAATCATGCGTGTAATCCCATGCGTTCCCGTTTGTTTTTTGTGGCCCGCCACTCCTGGTGGGCACCCTTCGGTCCGTCGCGATGCGATGGCGAAAATCTATCCAGGAAACTTCTTCAAGCCAGCACTCCTGGTAGCCGGCATGGGCGTGGCCATGGCCTGTCAGCCCGTGGCATGGGCCGAAGACCAGCAGCCGGAAAAAACCGTAAGCCGGGAAGAGCCGGTCGAGACGCTGCCGGAACGGCAAGATGCCCAGGCCATGGTGCTGGAGGAAGTGTCGGTCCAGGGCGAAATGGAAAGCCGGGACGAGCGGGGCAGGAATGAGGTGTACACCCGGGATATCGTCAATATCTATCAGGGCAAGGAAGAGATCGAGCGCTACAAGGGGACTTCCACCGCCGACCTGTTCAAGGGCATGAACGGCGTCTACAGCAGCGATGCGCGCAACAGCGGCGCGCTGGACCCGAACATCCGCGGTATCTCCGGTGAAGGGCGGATTCCGGTGACCGTCGACGGTACCGAGCAGGCCACGTCGGTGTGGATGGGCTCGACGGGGCTCACCAACCGCAACTACGTCGACCCCAACATGATCGGCAGCATCGCGGTGGAGAAGGGCCCGTCGATGACCGCCGGGGTCAGGAGCGGTATCGGCGGTTCGGTGGAGATCAAGACCCTGGATGTCGAGGACATCGTCGAGCCCGGCGAAAGCTGGGGCCTGGAGATCAAGACCGAGACCGGCACCAATTCCGTCAAGCCCAATGAAGACGGGATGAACAAGTTCGGCATGGATTACCGCGACATCGACGGGGCCTACATGGGCGGCAACGCGGTGATCTTCGCCAAGGGTGGCGGCGCCGCCTTCACGCCCCATGAGTCGCCGCGCTACAAGGATTTCGATTTCCAGGACAACGCCATGCGCATCGCCGCGGGCACGCGCCAGGAGAACTTCGACCTGTTCGCCGCCTACAGCTACCGCAACCGCGGCAATTACTTCAGCGGCAAGGGCGGCAGCAAGCGCTACGAGAGCGATGGCGGGCTGCAGGCGGCGACCGCGGCGAACCAGTCGAACGTCCAGGGCGATACCAGCAGGAACTACATCGCCAATCTCTTCCTGCCCGGCCACGAAGTGGCGGGCACCTCCAGCGAGATGCGCACCACCCTGCTCAAGGGCACCCTGTACCTGCCCAACGAACAAAGCCTGAAGCTCAGCTACATGCACAGCGAGCTGGAGTTTGGCGAAAGCATGCCCTATGTGATCAACGAACAGGTCAGACTGCAGGCGAACGGGGCGCTACCGAGCGACAACCTGGGCTTTCAATTCCCGTACAGCGAGGTCAAGCAGGATACCTTCGCACTGAACTACCAGTGGAACCCCGGGGAAAACCGCTTGCTGAACATGCAGGCGGGCCTGTGGAAGACCAGCAGCGATGCCGAGCGCTACCAGAACGGTGAAGAGCTCTACACCATCGACAACCCCTCCCAGCGCGACTGGAACTGGGATAACTACGTACGTTGCAGCAACAGGCCCGAGCTATGCCCGGGGGGCGTGCCCGCGCAGCCCGAAAAACTGCCCAATACCGATGGGCGCTTCAATATCGTTTCCCGCGCGTTGCAGGTGAGCGACCACCAGCGCTGGGGTGTCAACCTCAGCAACCGGATGGAGCTGGCCGACAGCCTGGCCCTGACGCTCTCCGGCGACTTCAGCAACGAGAAGCTGCAGCAAAAGGATTATTCCAGCGAGAACAGCGGCAGTATCTACACCTGGTCCACACGCTACCTGGGGCCGCGCGGCGGCCGGCGCCAGCAATACAACTTCAGCTTCAACGGCGAATGGGCCGCCACCCCCTGGCTGGTGTTCAACCTCGGTGCCCGCTACAGCGACTACAACTCCTTCGATACCAGCCTCGACGAGCACCGCAAGAACCGCGACCAGGGCTGGGGCGCAGGGACACCCCGTATCGGCATGGCCTACGGCTATTACCGGCTGCTGACCGACACCGAGAACCAGGCCGTGCTCGACAACACGCGCAGCATGGTCGAGAGCTGGGGACTGGACCCGGAAACGACCGAGCAATTGATCACTGACGTGCTGGCAGAAGGGATGATCGATGGCCTTCGTTATACGCATGAGATGGCGGTCATTCCCTATAGCGGCAACGGGGTCATGCTGGATAGCTCGCAAAATCCGTTTCTCAATGGCTCGATCAACCTTGACGAAAAGGTCGATAACCCACACGGAACCAATGGTTCGGCCGCTCGCTATTTGCCCAGCAACAGAAAGTCCATCATATCAGGCCCGCAGTTGACCGACGCCGAGCGCTGGGCCAAACCGGAAAAACGCCGGGACAGCGCCTGGGCGCCGATGGCCGGCGTGACGCTGCATGTCACCGATCATGCGCGCCTCTATGCGCGCTACAGCGAGTTCGTGCGCTTCCCCTCGATTTACGAAGACACCCAGGCCCTCAGCGGCGGTACTACGGTGACGAACAACCGTATGCGCCCGGAACACGCGTACAACTGGGAAGCGGGGTATGTCCATGATCTGCGCGGCTTCCTGCCGGCCTGGCGCGCGGCGGACTTTCGCCTCAACTATTTCAACAATGAAATCCGCGATTTCGTCGACAGGGACTTCGCCTACAACATTCTGCAATACGACCGCAAGAAATTGTCCGGCGTGGAACTGCAGACCCGTTTCGACACCGGCCGTTATTTCTCCGGCTTCTCCGCCACCTATCGCATCGACCAGAAGCTGTGCGACAAGGACGCTGCCGCTACTTTCGATCCGTACTACGGCAAGCTCGTCGACGAGTGCGTGACCGGCGGCTTCCCCGGGACATTCTCCCGCACCAGCCTGCAGCCGCAGTATTCCCTGAATCTCGACAGTGGCATGCGCCTGTTCAACGAGCGCCTCGAACTGGGCGCGCGGATGATCTACCACAGCAGCGCGAAGAACAAGGAAGAGGCCAAGTGGATCGAGCAGAACCTGCCTTACGTCCAGGGCGGCAACGAGCCGTTCGAGTGGCATCCGATCTGGGTCTTCGATGCCTATGCCTCGCTGCAGGTCAATAAGCGCCTGGATATCGACTTCGGCATCAACAACATCACCAACCGCTACTACATCGACCCATTGGCCCGCGTCGCCATGCCCGCACCGGGAAGAACCATGAAGTTGGGATTGACCGCGCGCTTCTGAACCGTGGGCGGTGCACCGGATTTTTTGCTGTTTTTCAAAAAAACAGTGTTTTTCTCATCTATGACTCGGAGGTTGTTATGAAAAAACTATTGGCACTTTCCCTGCTGTCCCTGGCCACATCGGGGGCGTTTGCGGCTGATGTCACGGGCGGCTCGTCTTCGGCCTATGTGGAGGCACTGCCCTCCAACTTGCTGGCACCGGAGACAGCAGGGATCGCGATGCCGACCACCGTGGGGGGCATTGCTGACCCCGCAGCGGTGGTCAGCTTCCAGGCCGGGCCGATCGCCCAGACCAACGGAGTGCTCAGCGGTTATGGCACCAGTTCCGCGCATATCACCAACCCGTACAACGGTGTGGTGACCTCGGAAACCTGGAAGAACAAGGTGGCGTACGACACCGAAGTCTATGCCTACCGCCAGATCGCCGCGCCGTCCACGGGCTTCCCCCAGTTCGGTGGCGAGGTAATCGCCAAGGTGGCCGGCGCCGAGGTGTATTTCGGCGAGTGGGCGCCGGTCAAGCCCGATCCTCTGCCGGGCAACAGCACCGATCTGAACCTGGGCAGCGCAGACCGCACCGTCTGGTATGTGGGCGAGAACCCGACCACCAGCATGCCGACACTGGTCAATGCCAAATATAACGTGGTCGGCCTCAGCCAGTACGCGCCGGGCACTGCTGGTGGCGTGACCTCGGGTGTGCTGACCGCCAACTACGGGTCGGGTAGTGGCACGCTGACCGGAACCGTGGGCGCGATCAACTTCGGTGGTACCACCATTGCCTCCAACGGCTCGTTCTCGCGTACCACGCAGATCAAAGGGCAGTTCTACGGTGCAAATGCCGACGCCCTGGCGGGCATCTACGTCAACGGCAGCACCAAGGTCGCCTTTGGTGGCGCCAAGCAGTAAGGGGGACGTGTAAGGGAGGGGAGGGCTTCGGCTCTCCCTTCTTCAAATCCGACCTTTCCTTCTTTTTTTCTTCCCTTCTTGCCGGACAGAACACCATGTCGCCGTTCGAGTTTTCGCGCGTTGCTTTGCTGTGCCTGCTGACTTTCCTTTCCCCTTTGTTGCTGGCCGACGAAGACGACACCCGGCGACTGCTGAACAAGATCGACCGCAGCGTCAGCGAACGCGAGCGTGCCCACCTGCCCGCGGTGGACCCGGCGGAAAAGGATGCCTCGCTGATCACCATCGAAGGCCAGACCTACAACGTACAGAACACCCTGGCCGACCTCGGGCCGGCCATCTATGTCGCGCTGAACCTGCAGCAATGGGACAAGGTGCGGCAATTCATCGAGCGCTACCGGCAACTGCCGGGGCACGAAGCAGCCCTGATACATATGGCGCAAGGCCTGCTGGCCCGCCACGAACGGAACTACCGCGTGGCCATCGGCGAACTGCGCCTGGCGCTGGCGCTGCAGCCAGGGTTTTTACGCGCCAAGCTTGAGCTGGCCCGCATGCTGCTCGAGGACAGCCAGTCCGCCGAGGCCCGGGTACTGTTCGACGAAGTGGCCATAGCCGGCATTCCCGAGGCGGTGCTGCCGGTACTGGAAGGCTACCGGGGCGTGCTGCGCGAGCGGCGCCGTTGGCACGGTACGCTGGCCGTGGGCGTGGGCTACAACAGCAACATCAACCAGGGCAATGGCATGACCACGCGTACCGAGGTGTGCTTCTTCTTCGAATGCTTCGAGTACAGCCGCAGGATGCCCAGGCCGATCGCGTCATCCAGCCTGGTCTATGACCTGGCGGCTGAACGGCGTTTCCAGTTGCAGGGCAATCATCATCTGCTGGTGCGCGGGCTGAGCTACGGCAACTACTATGACAAGCACAGCGAGGATGCCCCCGAAACCTGGTACGACGAAAACACCAGCGTGCTGTACGCCGGCTACAACTACCTGAGTGCCTTGCACGATGTGTCGCTGACGCCGCTGTTCGAAAACTACTACAGCGACCACCATACCAAGTACCAGGCCAGCGGCCTGCGTGGGGAGTGGAAATACAGCCTGACCGAGCGACTGCGGCTGAGTGTGCCGGTACAGTACAAGCGCTTTCGTTTCCAGGGCGAGCAGCGCGAATATTTCGATGATTTCGACGAGCGCATGCTCGGTGGTTCGATGTCGTATCTGCTTGGCCGCCAGACCATGGTATATGGCGGCGCGGCCTATACGCGGCGGAGCCAGGACCAGGACTCGGCGAGCAACCGCGAGTACATGACCAACCTGGGGATCTACCATATGTTCGACATGGGCGTGAGTCTCAACCTCACGGTTTTGTATCGCGCTACCCGCTATGACGAGCCGGATTACTTTCTCGGGGGGCTGCGCGAGGACAAACAGCAGATATATATCGTCAGCCTGGGTGTACCGCGCTTCGCGTTGGGCGGGGTGGTACCCAACCTGTACATCAAGCGTACGGACAACGACAGCAGTATCGACTGGGCCTACCAGTACCGGCAGACCGAGATTGCCCTGAAGTTCGAGAAGAGTTTCTGAATCCCTCCGGCAGTGTGAGCCGTCATGACGGCTCTCTCACAACCGCTCAGGGCCAGCTTGGGGCCGTATTGCCCCTACCCGTGTGCGGATGTTCGCTGGCCGCTTGCCACGTTCAGCGCAGGACTGGATCGAACTTGATCCTGCGACCGACCAGGAGGGCGGCCAGGAAAAGCACGCCATTTATTGCTGCGCCCGTCTTGCCGACGAATTCCCAGATAGCCGGTTTGGCTGGTGCAAGGAATGCCAGCAGGGCACAGCCCGCGGCCAGTGTTAGAAATGTCAGGGCAAGTCTGGACATGCTGCTCTCTCTTTCTTCCGTTCGCTTAGAATACCCAGCGTTGTTCCGGCGTATCCAAGGTACTCGCCGTGTCGCGAGGGTGTGGACTGGGCAGTGGAAACTCGATCTTTACGTCCTTGGATACGGTGTATGGCTGGGAGGGACTGGGGGCGCCTTCCTGGGGCTCTTGGGGCTGGATGGACATGATCGCTGCCAGCAGGGCTGTGCCTATGGGATAGAGTGGGCTTGGCATCCGGCGTCTCCTTCGCGTGTCTGCGCAGTTGAAGATATAGCAGGAGATGTGCCATCTGAAGATTTTTTAAATACCTTTAAAATCAGTTGCTTATAAATACAGTGAGTGTGTGCTCTGGTGCTTTTTGCATGATCTGGCTGTTTGGCTCATGCATTATGCAATTGGTCCGGGTTCAGGCAGGGCGATTGCGCTATGCCGTTATTCACCGGCAAGGTGCTTCGATAAAAGCGCTGAAGGCTGGAAAGCTGGACGAAAAACACCGGCCGCCACGCGCTTTCCTCCAGCCTCGAGCCTTCCTGCGCTGTTTTCGGCCCTTTGCCGTGGATAACGGGGTTTCAGGGATGGGGCATGACAAGGCGAGAGATGGCGGCTAGAATGCGCCTCCAATCCGTGCCGCCAGGCTCTTGCCGGGGTATCTTCGGATTGCTCCTGCGTCCCCATAGTTCAATGGATAGAACAAGCCCCTCCTAAGGGCTAGATACTGGTTCGAATCCAGTTGGGGGCGCCATTTCTCCGCTACGAATCCTCCAGTCGCTATCTCGTTCGTGGTCTGTGTCGTGATCGACGATCAGGTGCCGGTTGGCAGCGTATATCCGTGGGAATCTTGTCTTCGTCGCAGTGCTGCCGCGTAGCAAACGGGCGCGTTAGGCGCTGGAGTTTCGGCGTGCGTGGGGAAGAAGCCATAGTCCACGGCGGTGTGTTCGCGCCCGAGTTAAGAGAGTGAACTTTTTCGCCACCCAGGGCGATCGCGTGAAATCCCGGTGCATGGCCGTAGAGGCTGGGTAATCGTGAGCTGTCTCGTTGCGAGCGGATTGGCAATAGTGTGTCTGGCTGGCTTCTGGATCGTAGAGCGTGATCTCGGGCACATCGTCCCTGTGCGAATGCCTGGTGGCGGGGCGGGGCACGCGTGAATACATCCCTGTAGCTCTTCGCCGCCATCCCTGGCGGCGAAGGCCCCGCCACGCTACCAGGCATTCGCACAGCCACTATCGGCGGTGTCTGTGGGAAAGATCCGGCTCTACGAATGATTCAGGCACCGCGCCAGCGGCCTTTTCCATAGTCGCCTCGATATTCGCCGCGAGCCCGGGCAGTCCCGCCACGAAACCTTCGTTGGCAGGGACGCCGCCGAAAAGCGCCCCCTTATTCATATGGGCGACGGGTTCATGCGTGTTTCGTAGCGGGGCTGGTCGGGTTCGCGATACCACGGGCACCAGGACACCGACTGCGTCCTACCATGCAACGCACACTTGATTGCCAATCCGCTCGCACTGTCTCGTTCCCTGTAGCGTTGCCAGCGAGAGCTTCTCTGCGGGAGCAACGTTTGATCGCCGTCACTGGCGTGGCACTTCGGGGCAAGGGTGGCGCCCCGTCATTCCATGTCTCTGCGGGACTCGCGTTGCAACTGATAGACGAAGCGTTCGATCTGGCGTTGCAGCAACCCGCTGATCTGGTGGAAGCGCAATCCGCAGAAGGTGACTTCGAGCTTTTCGTCATATATCACGTGGCGTAGCTCTACTGCGGTTTCCACCCTGCCGAAAGGCAACTGGGCGACCAACTGGTCATAGACCTGGCCGGGCTGCAGGCGTTCGCGCACATCGCCCTTGATGCTCAGCTTGCAGCCCGTGGCGGACATGTCCAGCAGCGATCCTTCCAGGATGATGCTCAGTGGCTTGCCACTCAGTGCGGCCTTGGCGTTGGAGGTGCCGATCAGTTGTGCCCGGTAGGCGTTACGCCGCTGGTGGTAGGTGATTTCCCTGGGGGTCGCGACCCAGTAGCAGGGGGCGTTTTGCAGTTCGGCCTTATAGAACGGTGGGTGGCTTTCCCAGGTGATGCGCACGCCGTCCAGTTGACTTTCGACATGGAAGCTTTCGCCGCTTTCGATCAATGCCTGGGCGTCGGTAGGGATCAGTTCGTCCAGGGCCATCCAGCCCTTTTCGCGATTTATCTCGATCAGGAAGCTCTGATAGCGCGTCGCGCGCTTGGCGAAACGAATCAGTAGTGGAGAGCGATTTTCCAGAAGCGAGCGAAGATGCGTGTAAATCTCCAAGGGGGTGCTGAGAACCTTGGGTGGCTGAGGGCCTTGCTCGTCGAAGAATGAGTTTGACACGTTGAACTGCTCTCCGGCAGAAGCCCAGCCTATGAGTGGGCTGGTCGTCGTCAGGCCTGGCTGAGTGGCCGTTGCTGGGTGGTCCTGGTCGCACCACCGCGGTTGTCGTAGAGGCTGGTCGGGCTGTTCGAGCCTTGCAAAACCGACAGCATGCTGCCGACTGCCGAGCGATTGGCCTGGATCAAATGGCCGTTACGCTGGTTGGCTGTCTGGCAAGCGATCAGCAGGCTTTCCAGCGCCGTCGTCTGTTCCAGTATGCGCTCGCCATCGCTCTGGCCGCTGGCGAGGCGCTTGAGGCCACCTTTGTCTGCCTCCAGCCCGTGGCTCGAAAGCAGCAGGCGGCGTGCTTCGGCATGTTGCGCAAGCAGGGCCAGCAATGGCTGCTTGCTGGTCAGAATGCCCTCCAGGGCCTGGAGGTCGCGCTTGGATAGCGCAGAGAACTCCTGCTCTGTCAGTTCAAGCAACTGTTGGGCACTATGGGTGTCATCGGTAAGTTGTTGCAGCAGATCGGCGTCTTGCATCATGGGCTCTGGCTCGTGCGTCCGGCAAAGCTGGGTATTTCGAGTCAGCTCTGGGATTCGAACGCGATCAGTTTGCTGGCTACGCGCTGGCTGTCGACTTGGTAGCTTCCATCGTCGATGGCCTGTTTGAGTTTGGCCACGCGTTGTTCATCCACACTCGGCTGTTCGCTCAGCTTTTCGCTGGCCTGTTGCAGGCGTTGTGCCTGAGGGCTGAGTTGTACGCTTTCTCCGCTGCCCTGTGCAATCGCACCTGACTTGGCATTGTCTTCGCCTGAAGTGGCTGCGATACGCTCCTGCCCCTGCACGTTGGTGCTACGGCTGCCTGTCGGCGTTGGCGTACCGCCTGGACGGTTGAATTCGATGACCATGATGCAAACCTCGATGAAATCCGGACGCTTGCCAGTTTCTCGGCAATATTGCGGCAAACTTTAACTTTTATTTTCCACGCCACGGGGCGACCCGTTGGCGCCGTCGCGTCTTCACATGTCGACTTCCACCTGGCCCGGGCCGGTCACCCTGGCTTTGATGGTGCGTCCCGAGTTCGAGTTCTTCACGCGTATCTGGGTGCCGACGGCACCGCCAACCAGGGCTTCCCCGGTCATTCTCACATTGAGCGTGGCGCCCTTGGCGTTTATCACCACCTGGTCGCCCTTGCTCACGACATCGACCTGGTTGATCTGGGCGGGCGTCAGGACCTGGTTGTTCAGTGTATTGCGTGTCAGGCGAGTACCGATCACCTGCTCCGGGTCGGTCATGTAGCCCTGGGTCAGGGCGCCGACATCCCGTTCCACCAGGCCGATGTCAGCTTCGCCGAGGATTGTATCGCGTTGCAATGGGCGACGGGTGACGATGACATCGCGAAACAATCGGACCTGTGCGGGCACGAACACCGTCCACGGGTTGCTGCCTTCGCAACTGACACGTACCGTGACACGGCCTATCGGCTGAGAACTTTCCTGTCTGCTGCTTAGTGGAATATCGCATAATGCGAGGCGCAAACGGGGGTCCAGGCGGTTCACGGCGATTTCATGGCGACCGCTGATCTGGTTCCGTTGCAGGTAGTCAGTGACCGACTGCTCAAGAAATTCCTGGGTCACGTCGATAAGCTGCTGTGGACGTGTAACCGAGGCGGCTTCGGCAGGCTGGCCCATCCCGAGCAAAACCGGTAAAAGAAAGGCGCCAGGCGCTGTTCTGGTGGTGCGTCGGGAAAAAGTCATCAGTGTGTTCATGGTGTTCATTCAAGCAAAGGGCGTGCCGACTGCTGCTCGGATGCCGTTCGTGATCGTGCAAGCTCAAGAGGAAGACTGGCATGGCCGGTGTATTGGATTCGGTTAACCAGCGTACCCAGCTAGTGGGGCAGAATCGCCTGGAACTGTTGTTGTTCCGCCTGGATGCCGGGCAGTTGTATGGCATCAATGTGTTCAAGGTGCGCGAGGTGCTGCAATGCCCGCACCTGACCATCCTGCCGAAATCCAGCCCGGTGGTGCGTGGGGTGGCGAGTATTCGTGGCAATACCTTGCCGATCCTCGACCTGTCCCTGGCGACGGGGCGCGGCAGGCAGGCGGACCTGAAGACAGGTTTTGCCATTATCGCCGAGTACAACAACAAGACCCTGGGTTTTCTGGTGCACTCGGTGGAGCGCATCGTCAACCTGAATTGGGAAGACATCCTGCCGCCGCCACGTGGCGCCGGGCCTGACCATTATCTGACGGCAGTCACCCATGTCGATGGTCAACTGGTCGAGATCATCGATGTCGAGAAGATCCTGGCCGAGGTCGCACCGCTTTCCGAAGACGTGTCGCCGAGTATCGTGAAGGAAGAGGATCAGAGCAAAGCCGCACAGTTCCGGGTGCTCATCGTCGATGACTCCTCGGTTGCGCGTAAGCAGATCATTCGCTGCCTGCAGAATATCGGGCTCGAAGTGGTGGCTCTGAACGATGGGCGGCAGGCGTTGGACTATCTCAAGGGCATGGTGGAAGAGGGCCGCAAACCGTCCAGTGAGTTCCTCATGCTGATTTCCGATATCGAGATGCCGGAAATGGATGGCTATACCCTGACGACCGAGATTCGCCATGACCCACGTATGCAGGACTTGCATATTCTGCTGCATACTTCTCTCTCCGGGGTGTTCAACCAGAGCATGGTCAAGCGCGTCGGTGCGGATGATTTTCTAGCCAAGTTCCAGCCCGATGGTCTGGCTGAGCGTGTCATAGAGCGTATTCGGGGCGCCGAGGGAAACTGAGGCGACCTCTCTGGTAGATGATTTGGCGAGGCTTTATTAGTGTCGGGCGATCTGGATTTCGAGCAGTTCCGCATTTTCCTGGAGAAGTCGTGCGGCATTCTTCTTGGGAGCAACAAGCAGTATCTGGTGTCCAGCCGGCTGAACAAGCTGATGGCCCAGCATGGTTTCAAGAGCCTGGGTGAGTTGCTCAAGGCAATGCAGGGCCAGCCTCGTGGCGGTTTGCGCGAACAGGTGGTGGATGCGATGACCACCAACGAAACCCTGTGGTTTCGTGATGCCTATCCGTTCGAGGTGCTCAAGGGCAAGGTCCTCCCCGAGATGCTCAAGTTGACGGGCGGGCGTCTGCGCATCTGGTCCGCGGCCTGTTCGTCGGGCCAGGAACCCTATTCGCTGTCGATGACTATCGACGAATATGAACGCAGCAATCCAAGCCAGCCGAAGGTCGCTGCGCAGATCGTCGCGACAGAGTTGTCGCCTACCATGCTGGCTGCCTGCAAGTCGGCCGAATATGACAGCCTGGCGATTGCCCGTGGCCTGTCGCCCGAACGCTTGCAGCGCTATTTCGATGTGGTGACGCCGGGGCGCTGGGCGGTCAAGCAGGCGGTGCGCAGCCGCGTGGAATTCCGGGTGTTGAATCTGCTCGACAGTTATGCGGCGCTGGGCAAGTTCGATGTGGTTTTCTGCAGGAATGTGCTGATCTATTTCTCGGCGGATGTGAAGAAGGACATTCTCAAGAGAATACATGCCACCCTGCGCCCGGGCGGATATCTGTTTCTGGGAGCGTCCGAAGCGCTCAATGGCCTGCCTGAGCAGTACCAGATGGTGCAGTGCAGTCCAGGGATCATCTACAAGGCCCGATGACCGTAGGCGGCGGAAAACTGTCGCTGCCAGCGGGCTTTTGGGTGGAAGTCCGGGGAAATATTGTCGCTTTTGACGCTGATACACCTGCTTGCTTCTGCAAAGCCTTTCCAAATCAATGTCTTGTAAGAATGGCATGGCCTTTGCTGTGATTTCTGCCAAACAGACTCGTATCCGGCAGGCAGGTCATGAGTATCAGTTTCGACAAGGCATTGGGCATCCACGAAAAGGCTTTGGGTTTTCGTGCGCAACGCGCCGAGGTGTTGGCCAACAACATCGCCAATGCCGATACGCCCAACTACAAGGCGCGTGACCTCGAATTCTCCAGCGTGCTCGAGGCGCAACAGGCCTCCTCTGGCCAGGGGAGCTTCAACGCTACGCGCACCAGCGAGCGCCATATCGAGGCGCAGGGGCTGGAGATTGCCGACCCTTCCCTGCGTTTCCGCACTCCTCACCAGCCTTCGCTCGACCAGAACACGGTGGATGTGCAGATCGAACAGTCCAACTATGCCCAGAATGCCATCGACTTGCAGGCGAGCTTTACATTGCTCAACAGTAAGTTCAAAGGGCTGATGAGCGCACTGCGCGGCGAATAAGGAGTGACCCATGTCTCTTAGCAACGTATTCAATATCGCCGGCAGCGGCATGAGTGCCCAGAGCACCCGGCTCAATACCATTTCCAGCAATATCGCCAACGCCGAGACGGTGTCCTCCAGTGTCGACCAGACCTATCGCGCCCGTCATCCGGTGTTCGCGACCGTGTTCCAGCAGGTGGATGGCAAGCCGAACCAGTCCCTGTTCGCATCGGAGGACGATGCCGGTGTCGGTGTCCAGGTGCTGGGGGTGGTCGAGGACCAGGGCGAACTGCGGGCGCGCTACGAACCCAGCCATCCGGCGGCTGACGAGAACGGCTATGTCTACTACCCGAACGTCAATGTAGTAGAGGAAATGGCCGACATGATTTCTGCGAGCCGTTCGTTCCAGACCAATGCCGAACTGATGAATACGGCCAAGACCATGTTGCAGAAAGTTCTGACGCTGGGGGAATGAGTGGCGGAGCGTATTCGCCGTCGCCCTGCCTGCGTCCAGCGTTGTGGGCGGGCTATTCATGACCTGCGAGGTTTGCCTGGGGCGGCAGGGTATTGCCGCTTTTTTCCGAAAGGATCTTCTGGGTGGCCGCAATAGCGCTATGTTCAATAATTGACCAGGATGGCGCAGTTTTTGCATTTCCGTTGCCATAGCACGCTTTGCGTCAATCTCGTGTCCCGGAGGTTTCGATGGACAAACTGCTTTATGTAGCCATGACAGGGGCCAGCCAGAACGCGCTGGCCCAGCAGGCTCATGCCAACAACCTGGCGAATATTTCCACGACCGGTTTCCGTCGGGATTTCGAGCAGGCTCGTTCCATGCAGGTGTTCGGCGACAGCTTTCCGGCGCGGGTTTACGCGATGAGCGAGAGACCGGCCACCGACTTCACATCGGGTACGCTGCAGGACACCGGGCGCGAACTGGATGTCGCCATCGAAGGTGAGGGTTGGCTGGCCATCCAGGCGCCGGACGGCAGCGAAGCCTATGTGCGCACCAGCAGCCTGAGGATCGATGCCCTCGGCATGCTGCGTACCCCCGATGGGTCGCCGGTACTGGGCAATGCGGGACCGGTGGCGGTTCCTCCGGAAGAGAAGGTCGAGATCGGCCAGGACGGCACCATCAGCGTCCGGGCGCTGGGCGAGGATCCCAATGTCGTGGTCGTGGTGGATCGCCTCAAGCTGGTCAATCCCGACCTGGCACAAATGGAAAAAGGCACTGACGGGATGATCCGTATGAAGGACGGACAGCCGCTGGAAGCCGACGCCAATGTGACGGTGGTATCCGGCTTTCTCGAGACGAGCAACGTCAATGCCGTGGCCGAGATGACTTCCATGCTGGCGCTGGCGCGTCAGTTCGAATTACACGTGAAGATGATGCGTACTGCCGAAGACGATGCCGCCGCCATGGCGCGTGTTCTGCAAATCAGCTGATTACCAGCGTAGCGCTTGAGTCGTGGCGCACGAGGAGAAACCATGCTTCCAGCACTTTGGGTGAGCAAGACCGGTCTGTCGGCCCAGGACATGAACCTGACGACGATTTCCAACAACCTGGCCAACGTCTCGACCACGGGCTTCAAGAAGGACCGCGCCGAGTTCCAGGACCTGCTCTACCAGATCCGCCGCCAGCCCGGTGGTCAGTCCAGCCAGGACAGCGAGTTGCCTTCGGGCCTGCAACTGGGTACCGGTGTGCGCATCGTCGGTACGCAGAAGCAGTTCACCACGGGCAGCCTGCAGACCACCGAGCAGCCACTGGACATGGCGATCAACGGGCGCGGTTTCTTCCAGATTCTGCTGCCCGACGGCACGGTTTCCTATTCGCGTGACGGCAGTTTCCACCTGGATGCCGACGGTCAGGTCGTGACCTCCAATGGCTATGCCCTGGAGCCCGCCATCGTCGTGCCGGCGGAAACCCAGACCTTCACCGTCGGTGAGGATGGCACGGTCTCGGTCACCACCCTTGGCAATGCGCAGCCGCAGATCATCGGCAATCTCCAGACCGCCGACTTCATCAATCCGGCCGGCCTGCAGGCGATGGGCAGCAACCTGTTCCTGGAGACCGCCGCCAGCGGTGCGCCGCAGATCAGTACGCCCGGTCTCAATGGCCTGGGTACCGTCCTGCAGAACACCCTGGAGAACTCCAACGTCAGCGTCGTCGAGGAGATGGTCAACATGATCACTACCCAGCGTGCCTACGAGATGAACTCCAAGGTGATCTCCACTGCCGACCAGATGCTGTCGTTCGTGACTCAGCAGCTCTGATCGATCGAGGTGAACATGCGTCGTCTGTTGAGTGTCGTATCGTTGTCTTCCGTCGTGCTGCTTGCGGGCTGCATGGCGCCGGCCCCCCGGCCCAACGATCCCTACTATTCCCCGGTGTTGCCGCGTACGCCGCTGCCGGCAGCGCAGAACAACGGCGCCATCTATCAGGCCGGCTTCGAAAACAGCCTGTATGGCGACCGCAAGGCTTTCCGGGTCGGCGATATCATCACCATCACGCTCAACGAGAGTACCCAGGCCAGCAAGAGCGCCAACTCGCAACTGTCCAAGGACAGCAGCGCGAGCCTTGGCCTGACCTCCCTGTTCGGCGGGGGCGTTTCGACCAGGAATCCGTTGACCGGTGGCAACCTGAGCCTTGGCGCCGAGTACTCCGGCAGCCGCGATACTTCCGGCTCCGGGGCGGCGGGGCAGAGCAACAGCCTGTCCGGTTCCGTCACGGTGACGGTATCCGAGGTGTTGCCCAACGGTATCCTGGCCGTGCGCGGGGAAAAGTGGATGACGCTCAATACCGGCGATGAGCTGGTGCGCATTGCCGGCCTGGTGCGCGCCGACGACATCGCGACGGACAACACCGTTTCCTCGACCCGCATCGCCGATGCCCGGATCACCTATTCGGGCACTGGCGCCTTCGCCGATGCGAGCCAGCCGGGATGGCTGGACCGCTTCTTTCTCAGCCCGCTCTGGCCCTTCTGATGGGAGGCAAGCCGATGATCAGGTTCGTGTTTCTGCTGCTCTCCCTATGGCTGGCCGCCGGTCAGGCGTATGCCGAGCGATTGAAGGACATCGCCACCATCAGCGGTGTGCGTAACAACCAACTGGTAGGCTATGGCCTGGTGGTGGGCCTGAATGGCAGTGGCGACCAGACCACCCAGACGCCCTTCACCGTGCAGACTTTCAAGAACATGCTGGCCCAGTTCGGCATCATCGTGCCGAACGGGACGGGCAATATCCAGTTGAAGAACGTCGCGGCCGTTTCCATACATGCCGATCTTCCGCCGTTCGCCAAGCCGGGCCAGAGCATCGACATCACCGTGTCCTCCATCGGCAATGCCAAGAGCCTGCGCGGCGGCAGCCTGCTGATGACGCAGCTCAAGGGTATCGACGGCAATGTCTACGCAATCGCCCAGGGCAACCTGGTGGTGGGTGGTTTCGATGCCGGTGGCGCGGATGGTTCGAGGATCACCGTCAACGTGCCTTCGGCCGGACGCATCCCCGGTGGGGCGACTGTCGAGCGCCCGGTGCCGAGTGCCTTCAACCAGGGCAATACATTGACGCTGAATCTCAACCGCCCCGACTTCACCACGGCCAAGAATATCGTCGACCAGATCAACGAACTGTTGGGGCCGGGGGTCGCACAGGCACTCGATGGCGGTTCCATCAGCGTGTCTGCGCCGCTCGATCCCAACCAGCGCGTGGATTATCTGTCGATCCTGGAAAACCTGGAGGTCGAGGTCGGGCAGGCGGTGGCCAAGGTCATCATCAACTCCCGTACCGGCACCATCGTCATCGGCCAGAACGTCAAGGTGCAGCCGGCCGCGGTCACCCATGGCAGCCTGACCGTGACCATCACCGAAGATCTCCAGGTCAGCCAGCCCAACGCCTTCTCCGGTGGCCAGACAGCAGTCGTGCCCAACTCGCGGGTGAGTGCCGAACAAGAGGCCAAGCCCATGTTCAAGTTCGGCCCGGGGACCACGCTGGACGAGATTGTGCGGGCGGTCAATCAGGTCGGTGCAGCGCCGGGTGACCTGATGGCCATTCTCGAGGCGCTCAAGCAGGCCGGCGCCCTGCAGGCCGATCTGATCGTGATCTGACGGAGATGAGCATGAGTACTCGATTCGGCGCGGCTGGGCATGGCCTGGACAGCAGCAGCTATACCGACCTCAACCGCCTGAACGAAATGAAGGTGGGAAAGGATCGCGACAGCGAGCAGAACACCCGCAAGGTCGCCCAGGAATTCGAATCGCTGTTCCTCAACGAAATGCTCAAGTCGATGCGCTCGGCGACCGAGGTGCTGGCCAAGGACAACCCATTCAACAGTCCGACCGCCAAGCACTACCAGGATATGCATGACCAGCAACTGTCCGTCAGCCTGTCGCGCAATGGTGGCGGTATCGGAATTGCCGATGTGCTGGTACGGCAGTTGAATCAGCAGGCACAGACCAGCGGGCGCTCCAATCCGTTCGCCCAGACGGATGCCCAGAGTACCGCCGCTGCTGCCCAGCCCGAGGCGCAGAGCCCGCGCTCGGTGGCTACCGGCCTGTCATCCGGCGAGCAGCGCGACGATTCGCGCCTGCTCAACCAGCGCCGCCTGGCCTTGCCTGGCAAGCTCAGCGAGCGCATCGCGGCCAATGTATCCGCGACCGCGACCGCGAGCGGTGCTGCCGCCGATACAGGTGTACAGACGACGCTGTCTGGCGAGCGCTGGGAAAGCGCCACGGCTTTCGCGGCGCCACAGGATAAGCCGCTGGTGACCGGGCCGAGCAAGACGCGCTTCGATTCGCCGGAAGAGTTCATCGCCACCATGCTGCCGATGGCCGAGCAAGCTGCCGGGCGACTGGGGGTGGATGCCCGCTATCTGGTGGCCCAGGCCGCGCTGGAAACCGGCTGGGGCAAGTCGATGATCCGCCAGAAGGACGGTAGCAACAGCCATAACCTGTTCGGCATCAAGTCGACGGGCTGGCAGGGCGAATCCGCACAGGTGACGACTACCGAGTATGTCAACGGTGCGCCGGTGAAAGAGCGTGCCGGCTTCCGGGCCTATAGCTCCTTCGAACAGAGTTTCAACGATTATGTGGCATTGCTGCAGAACAATGACCGCTATCGCAATGCCGTGGCCGTGGCTGATCGTACAGGCGATTCCGAGGGCTTCATGCGCGAATTGCAGCGTGCAGGCTACGCGACCGATCCGAATTACGCGAAGAAGGTCAACCAGATCGCTCGTCGGGTCCAGACCTATCAGACGATCGCCGCCGCGGATGTCTCGCAGACCCTGCGGAGCAAGGGCTAGGGGCGGTCGCTGGCGTTTTCCCTGGTTACGATCCCTGGGATACTCGGCCTGAAACCTGCCTTTATTCTGGCTGCAAGCAGCGAATAGCGTCGACTGTGTCACAAATCCATAAGGAGGCTTTTGACAGTCCTGGTGGGTTCATTAGATTGGCATGTGCGGGGCAGGGAGGTACCGCACAACCTTTCGATGACACAGGGATTTGACCATGACCAGACACTTCTTCCACATCGTTGCACTGACTTTCCTCTTCTGCTTCTCCCTGGCTACCCATGCCGAGCCGCCGAACACGGCTACTACAGCCCCCGTTGCCAGCGAGCATGCCGGCATGATCGACCTGAACAGTGCCGATGCGGATACCCTCGCCCGGGAATTGAGCGGTATCGGCGCGAGCAAGGCCCAGGCCATCGTCGATTATCGCGATGCCCACGGACCTTTCGTTTCCGTCGATGAACTACTCGAAGTGCAAGGAATCGGGAGCTCGATTCTCGAGCGTAATGAGAAGCGCCTTACAGTAAAGCCGTGAAAGGGCGGTAGAGAAACCCATGCCCAATGGCCTGCTCATTGAGTGGCGAGCAGGCCTGGATCGGTGCTTGTCCCACTTCCGGCAAGCGGTGTGAACCAGCAGGCGTGCAGCTAGTCGAAAAGTCTGGATAGGCTCTTGACAGGCAGCTGTTATACACATTTCCCGAGGATTCAGTAGATTCTCCTGATATGAAACCAGTGGGGCGCTTTGTTTTTCTATAAGTATTTGATTTAAAAGGAAATGATGGAGCTGTCTAAAAAGCCGTCGATCTGTCTGCAAGCCGCATCTGGCGGGCGATTGCGGCACTCATCCATAATCTGTTCACAATGTTATCCACAGCTTTTGTGGATAAGCCCTGAACCCCAAAGCTGACGCCACTTGCGGATAATCGAGATGAAAGCGCCCTGGAATTTTCTTCGCTTCATACCACGCGCCAAGCGGCTTCTTTCCGCAGGGCGATTACCTGCGTTGCTGATTGCCGTTTCACGCAAGATGTCCTCTCCGGGCGAGAGGCTGGCCGGGATACGGGAGACGCTCGGGTTGTTGCAGGGGCTATGTGTCGCCTGGTGGCGGGGCGACTATCGGGCCGTCAGTGGCCAGGCCCTGATTTCGATCGTGGCCGGCCTGCTGTATTTCGTTTCTCCCCTGGATGCCATTCCCGACTGGATTCCGGGGGCCGGCCTGCTCGATGACCTGGCCGTGCTCGGCTGGGTCGCCCGGACCTGGGCCAGTGAACTGGAGGCCTTCAAGCGCTGGCGCGATGCCCAGTCGCAGAGCAGGCAGGCGGCTTTGCTCGACCTCGAGGCATTGCCTGACAAGCGGAATTCCTGAGGCCCAGCAGCGAGTCACAGGTTTGTGATGTGATTGGCAACCCACTCCTGGCAAGCCGCAAGGTGGTGATGGCGAAATTTTCAGGTATCCATTTCGTCATGCGCCAGCAAGGTAGCGGTGAAGGCGCTTTGTTCCAGCAGGCCGTTGAAAAACCTGGTGTCGTGCCAGCGATCAAGTGCCTCGGTGGATAACGGCGCTCCTGAGCAGGCCAGGCCGACATTCGATCCGTGACGTGACACTGGCCATCCTGCTTCCAGTCTGGCCGACACCAAGTGGCGATCGTTATAAGGGGCGTGCCGTTATGGCTCCGGCCTTATCCCTCGTAGTGGCCGATGGTTTCCATAAAAGCTACCATTCGTCCGTTTTCCATAGGGGGAGTAAGGCCATGTTCCAGGCAGGGATCCATGCCGCGTTGCCATCGTTGGGGCGCCATCTGTTTTTTCGTATCGACCAGCCTGGATCGCTGGCCCAGGCTCTCGATAGTCTGGGTAGCCATATCGATGGCGACAAGGCCGTCCTGGGCATAGGCGAGGGGCTGGCCACGGCACTGGGGCGGGAAGTGCCGGGGCTGCGGTTTTTCCCCGAGGGCAAGGCGGGTCATGTGCGGGTGCCTTCCACCCCTTGGGATCTATGGGTCTGGTTGCGTGGTGAAGAGCATGGCGATCTGTTCGAGCGCAGCCAGGCACTGGTGCGCGACCTGGCCCCGGGCCTGGTGCTGGCGCGCGCCACGGACGTTTTCCGGTACAAGGATGGCCATGACCTGACCGGTTATGAAGATGGTACGGAGAACCCTGAGGGCGAAGCTGCGCTGGCCGCCGCATTCGTGCAGGGCGGTGGGCAAGGGCTGGATGGCTCCAGTTTTGTCGCGGTGCAGCAATGGCAGCATGATTTCCCGACCTTCGATGCTATGACCACGGAGCAGCAGGACAACGCCATTGGCCGGCGCAAGATCGACAACGAGGAGTTGGACGACGCGCCGCAGTCGGCTCACGTCAAGCGCACCGCCCAGGAGGATTTCGAACCAGAGGCTTTTGTATTGCGGCGCTCCATGCCGTGGATGGAGGGTCGCCAGGCGGGGCTGATGTTCGTCGCCTTCGGCAAGTCGTTCGATGCCTTCGAAGCGCAATTGCACAGGATGAGTGGCGAAGAGGATGGTGTCGTCGATGCGCTCTACCGGTTCACCCGTCCGCTGACTGGCGCCTACTTCTGGTGCCCGCCCATGCGTAATGGGCGGTTGGAGCTGGGGCTGCTGGACTGGTAGTGCGAAGTTCGGGAGCCGGCAAGGGTTTTGTGGCCAGGCCGCTCCCTGTGCTATTTCAGTTCAATACACCCTGCAGGATGGTGTAGACGATGCCGGTGGTGATGGCGATCAGTACCACATCACTGCCGACACGGCGCCATTCGTAGCCCTGGTATTGCGGTAGACCGTGCAGCGCCTGGCTGTCCAGGCGCTTGCCATAACCTTGCGGCAGGGGCTGGCCCTGGCGAATCTGTACATGGGTGGGGATGCTGGGACCCTTGCCGATCTGTGCCCGACGTTCGTGGAACGCCTGGTGCACCTGGGTGAAGTCCTTGGGCGGCGACTGCCGGCTGGTTCCGGACTGGCCGGATTTCTGGCTTTGCGTGGGTTGCTGCTGTTTGCTGTTGCCCGAGTTCTTCTGTGGCTGCTTGTTGCCTGTCTGCTGCGGCTGGTTACTTTGTCCGTTCTGCTGTTGTTGCTGTTGTTGCTGCTGGGGTGCAGCCTGAAGCAGCAAGCTGCCGCTCAGCAGGGTCAGGCCCAGGGCAATGGCGATTCGGTGATGACGCATGGTGATTCCTCCAGAGCAGATAGAAGTGTCCGTGTTCGACAACCTCGATCCGCAACCTAACCGAAACCCTGGCGTGCCGGGATGAACTTTACTCATTCGATACATTGGCGTACCTGAGTTTACATTCGTGGCCGTCGCCGTGAAGCGTGAGGCCTCGGGCCAGTGCGTCCGCGCCTTCAAGGGGCATGGCGGATACCGGTGCAATCGAGGCTGACACCGGTACCACCCACTCCGCCGACGATCGCCTCGATATCGGCCAGGGCGCCGATCACCGCGCGCTTGCCGGTATTGCGCGCGAACTCGCAGGCGGCCTGGACCTTGGGCCCCATGGAGCCGGCGGCGAAGTGAAGTCGCTGCAGGTCGTCCGGATGCGCCTGGGCGATGGCTTTCTGCGTCGGCAGCCCCCAGTCGACATAGGCCGCGCTGACATCGGTGGCGATCACCAGCAGGTCGGCCTGCAGTTGCTCGGCCAGCAGCGCCGAGCAGAGGTCCTTGTCGATCACCGCCTCGACACCGACCAGCCGCTGGCCTTCATAACAGGTGGGGATACCGCCGCCGCCGGCGCAGATGACGATGGTGCCGTGTTCCAGCAGCCACTCGATCGGGCGGATCTCGAAGATGCGCCTGGGCCGCGGGCTGGCGACCACGCGGCGGTAGCCGTCACTATCGGCGGCGATGGACCAGCCTTTCTCGGCGGCCAGGCGTTCGGCCTCGTACCTGTCGTAGACGGGGCCGATGGGTTTGCTCGGCGTCTGGAACGCCGGGTCGTGGGCATCCACCTCGACCTGGGTCAGCAGTGTGGCGAAAGGCGTTTCGCTTGGTAGCAGGTTGCCCAGTTCCTGTTCGATCAGATAGCCGATCATGCCTTCGGTCTGCGCGCCAAGCACGTCCAGGGGATAGGTGTCCACGTCCTTGTAGGCGGCGCCCTGCAGGGCCAGCAGCCCCACCTGCGGGCCATTGCCGTGGGCGATCAGCAGTTGCCTGCCGGGGGCGATGCGGGCGATCTGCTTGGCGGCGATGCGTACGTTTTCCCGCTGGTTTTCCGCACTCAGCGGCTCGCCACGGCGCAACAGGGCATTGCCACCGAGGGCTATGACGACTCTCATCAGATATCCCCCAGGGTCGCCACCAGTACTGCCTTGATGGTGTGCATGCGGTTCTCCGCCTGTTCGAAGGCAAGGTTGCAGGGCGACTCGAAGACCTCCTCGGTGACTTCGATACCGCCCGCCAGGTGCGGGTATTTTTCGGCGATCTGCCGGCCGACCTTGGTTTCGCTGTTGTGGAAGGCTGGCAGGCAATGCATGAAGCGGGTGCGTGGCGTACCGCTGGCTTTCATCAGCTCGAGGTTGACCTGGTACGGCAGTAGCAACTCGATGCGCTCGCCCCAGGCTTCTATGGGCTCGCCCATGGAGACCCAGACGTCGGTGTGGATGAAGTCCACTCCCGATACGGCTTCGCGAGGGTCTTCGGTGAGGGTGATGCGCGCCCCGCTGTCCACCGCGAAGTCCTGGCACTGCACGATCAGTTCGCTGTGCGGCCAGAGTGCCCTGGGCGCGGCGATGCGCACGTCCATGCCGAGCTTGGCGCCGACCAGCAGCAGCGAGTTGCCCATGTTGTTGCGCGCATCGCCGAGGTAGGCGTAGCTGATGTCGTGCAGCGGCTTGTCGCTGTGCTCGCGCATGGTCAGTACGTCGGCGAGCATCTGCGTCGGGTGGTATTCGTCGGTCAGGCCGTTGAACACAGGTACGCCGGCGAACCTGGCCAGCTCTTCGACGATTTCCTGGCTGAAGCCACGGTATTCGATGGCGTCGTACATGCGCCCGAGTACCCGGGCGGTATCCTTCATGGTTTCCTTGTGGCCGATCTGCGAGGAGTTCGGGTCGATGTAGGTGACGTGGGCGCCCTGGTCGTGGGCGGCGACTTCGAAGGCGCAGCGGGTACGCGTCGAGGTCTTCTCGAAGATCAGCGCGATGTTCTTGCGCAGCAGGCGCGGTTGTTCGGTGCCGGTGTACTTGGCGCGCTTGAGGTCGCGGGCCAGGTCGAGCAGGTAGCGCAGCTCGCGCGGGCTGTGATGGATCAGGCTGAGCAGGCTGCGGTTGCGCAGGTTGAAGGACATGGGCGTCTCCTTGGCGCCCCGTGGGGCGCCCGCTATCACTCAGTAGTCGATCGGGTCGCGGATGATCGGGCAGGTCATGCAGCGACCGCCGCCACGGCCACGGCCGAGTTCGCTGGCGTCGATGGTGATGACTTCGACACCGGCCTTGCGCAGTTGGGTGTTGGTGAAGGTGTTACGGTCATAGCCGATGACCACGCCGGGTTCCAGGCAAATCACGTTGTTGCCATCGTCCCACTGCTCGCGTTCGGATTCGTAGCTGTCGCCGCCGGTTTTCACCACGCGCAGGCGTTCCAGGCCGAGGGCCTGGGCCACAACCTCGAGGAAGGGCGCGTCTTCGCGGCGGATGTCGATGCCGGCCGGCTGGCTTTCGTCCGGGCGCAGGCTGAAGGGTACGATGCGCTCGACCACTTCGGGGAAGACGGTCACCAGGTCGCGGTCGCAGAAGGTGAATACCGTATCCAGGTGCATCGCCGAGCGCGAGCGTGGCAGACCGGCGACGATGATGCGTTGTACCACGCCTTCGGCGAAGAGCTTCTGCGCCAGTTGGCCGATGGCCTGGCGCGAGCTGCGTTCGCCCATGCCGATCAGCAGCATGCCATTGCCGATCGGCATCACGTCGCCGCCTTCCAGGGTGGACAGGCCGTGTTCGCGTTCGGGGTCGCCGTACCAGATGTCGAAGTCGCTATCGGCGAATTCCGGGTGGAACCTGTAGACGGCGGCGGTCAGCAGGGTCTCCTGGCGGCGTGCCGGCCAGTGCATGGGGTTGAGGGTGACGCCGCGGTGAATCCAGCAGGTGGTGTCGCGGGTGAACAGCATGTTGGGCAACGGCGGCAGGATGAAACTGTCCGTGCCGACGAAGTCGCCGAGCATGCGCAGGCGCTCGCTCTGGCCGAGGTCCCGGGCCAGGTCGCTGACCGAGACGCCGCCGATCAGGTGCTCGGCCAGCCTGCGGGCTTCCAGCCCCTCCAGCCAACCGCGCAGTTCATCCTTGAGGCCGACGCCGATCAGGTCGGTGGTGATCTTGCGGTCGAGCAGCCATTGCCGGGTGGAGGGCTGTTGCAGGATATCGCTGAGCAGGTTGTGCATCTCCAGCACGTCGATGCCGCGCTCACGCATCTTGCTGACGAAGTCGAAATGGTCGCGCTTGGCCTGGCTGACCCAGATCACATCGTCGAACAGCAGTTCATCGCAGTTCCTGGGCGTCAGCCGCTGGTGCGCCAGGCCAGGTGAGCAGACCAATACCTTGCGCAGTTTACCGGCCTCGGAATGGACGCCGAGTTCGCTTCTGGACATTGTCGTTACTCCTTGGGGATGAGTCGTAAGCGACAAGTTACAAGCGACAAGCTACAAGTTTGTAAAGGCTCTTGCTTGCCGCTTGCCGCTGCTTCACAGGCTGAGGAACCCGGCATAGAGGCCGTAGGCACCGATCAGCGCGGCGAGCATGGCGGCGGCGAAGATCAGTTTTTCCACCGGGGTGAAGATCGGTTTGCCCTGTTCGCGCCGTGCTTTGGCGAAGAACAGCGCGCCGGGTGCGTAGAGCAGGGCGGACAACAGCAGGTACTGGATGCCGCCGGCGTACAGCAGCCAGACGGCGTAGAGCGTGGCGACCATGGCGATCAGCAGGTCCTTGCGCCGTTCGCCGGGTTGCTCCTGGTAGGTTTCGCCACGCCAGGTCATCAGCACGGCATAGGCGCCGGACCAGAAGTAGGGCACCAGGATCATCGAGGTGGCCAGGTAGATCAGGCTGAGGTAGGTGGCTTCGTTGAACAGGGTGATGATCAGGAACAACTGGATCAGCCCGTTCTACAGCCACAGCGCATTGGCCGGCACATGGCGGGCGTTTTCCTTCTTGAGGAAGCGCGGCATGCTGTCGTCTTCGGCGCTGGCGAAGAGGATTTCGGCGCACAGCAGGGTCCATGACAGCAGCGCCCCGGTCAGCGAGACGATCAGGCCGATGCTGATCAGCACTACGCCCCAGTGGCCCACCACGTGTTCCAGCACGCCGGCCATGGAGGGATTCTGCAGCGCGGCCAGCTCGGGCTGGCTCATCACCCCCATCGACAGCAGGTTGACCAACACCAGCAGGAGCAGCACGCCGGCGAAGCCGATCACCGTCGCCTTGCCGACATCCGCGCGCTTCCCGGCGCGCGCCGAGTAGATGCTGGCTTGCTCCCTGCTTTCCCGTGCCTTTGTCGAAGTGCCTTGCCGCTGACAAGGGCATGGCGCCATCGGCACAGGAGTCAGAGTTGCTTGATGGTTTGCACGCGATCCTTGTTGATGCGGTGCAGCTTGCCGTCGGGCTGCTCGAACTCGTAGAAGCCGCTCTGGCGGTCGTAGACGGGCGTGTCCAGGGTCTGTATTTCGCTGCCGTCGTCGAGCACGATCAGCGATGGCGTGGCGCAACCGACCAGCAGGCCGAACAGCAGGGCGGTGGCGGTCAGGGCGGTCTTTGTCATGGTCTTGCTCCGTAGGTTGACAGAGGGCGAGCCGCTGTTTTCCAGCAGTGTTCTTGCCGCCTCCCGGTGGGTGGCTCCGTTCGGAGTGTAGACGGGTTTCGCGGAAGGGGAGGACGACTGCGGCATGGTGCCACAGCGGGTAGGAGCGGGCCCGCATGACGAAGGCCCGGGGCTCTTTCATCGTGTAGGGGGCACCATGCGCACCGGGAGTGGGCGATCATTTCCGGTGCGCATGGTGCCCCCTACAGCTTACGACACGTGGCTCAGAGTCCGGCGCCCTGCACCAGCGCCAGCAGCGGTTGCGGGTAGACACCGATGAACAGCACCAAGGCGGCGATGCCCAGCAGCACCAGCCCGCTGGCCTTCTGGCTCCAGTCCAGCGGTGCATCGTGGCGATGCAGGCCGGGTTGTGGCAGGAACAGGGTGACGATCACCCGCAGGTAGTAGAACAGGCCGATGGCGCTGCCGATGATCAGTGCGCCGAGCAGCCACCACTGTTTGGCCTCGACGCCGGTGGCGATCACGTAGAACTTGCCGATGAAGCCGGCGGTCAGCGGGATGCCGGCCAGCGACAGCATCATCAGCGTCAGCACCACGGTCAGGTAGGGGCGCCGCCAGAACAGCCCGCGGTAGGTGTAGAGGGTGTCGGCATCCTGCTCCTTGAACGGGCTGGACATCAGCGAGATGACACCGAAGGCGCCCAGGCTGGTCAGGGTGTAGGTGGCCAGGTAGACGCCGGCGGTTTCCACCGCCAGGCCGTCGCCGACGATCAGCGCCACCAGCAGGTAGCCGAGGTGGGCGATGGAAGAGTAGCCGAGCAGGCGCTTGAGGTTGCTCTGGTTCAGCGCCAGCAGGTTGCCGAGCAGGATCGAGGCGATGGCGATCAGTGTCAGCCCCTCGTTCAGCCAGCCGCCCTGCACCGCCGGGGACATCTGGTAGAGGCGCAGCAGCACGGCGAACACCGCGACCTTGCTGGCGGTGGCGAGGAAGGCCGCGACCGGCGCCGGGGCGCCTTCGTAGACATCCGGCGTCCACAGGTGGAAGGGCACCAGCGACAGCTTGAAGCCCAGGCCGATCAGCATCAGGCCGATCCCCGCCTGCACCAGCGGGCTGCTGCCGTGCGCGGCCAGGCTGGCGCCAATGGCGTCGAAGGCGAGGCTGCCGGCCTCGGCATACAGCAGCGCCATGCCGAACAGCAGGAAGGCCGAGCCGGCGGCGGACAGCACCATGTACTTGATCGAGGCTTCCAGCGAACGCTTGTGGAAGAAGGCGTAGCCGACCAGGCCGTAGACCGGCACCGACAGCAGTTCCAGGCCGATGAACAGCCCGGCCAGGTGCTGGCTGGAGACCAGCACCACGCCGCCGGCAACGGACAGCAGCAGGAGCAGGTAGAGCTCGTCGCGGTTGCCGGCGAAGCCTGCACGGTCGTTGCCTTCGCCGAGGTAGGCGTGGGCCAGGGTCATGCAGGCCAGGGTGGCGACCAGCAGCAGGCCGCTGTAGAACAGCGCGAAGCGGTCGATCAGCAGCAGTTGCGTCACTTCCAGCGGCGCCGTGTCGAGGGCGGGCAGCAGTGCCAGCAGTGCCAGGTTGAGGCCGATGGCGCTGAGAATGAAGGTACGGTCATGGTCGCGGCGCCAGGCGATGGCCAGCATGACCACGACGACGCTGGTACAGATGGCCAGCAGGGGCAGCAGGGCGATGAAGTGTTGCAGAGTGAATTCCATAACGCGACTACCGAACCGATGCGAGGTTGGAGAAAGCGGCGGCGAGCCACTGCTGGACGCCGGCCATGCCGGCCTGCGAGGTGTCGAGTACCGTCTGCGGGTAGAGCCCCAGGCCGACCAGCAGCACCGCCAGCAGCAGCACCATGCCCAGTTCCCGCGCATCCAGCCCCGGCAATGCGCTTTCGGCCTTGGCCGGGCCGAAGTGGGCGCGGTGCACCATGATCAGCGAGTAGACCGAGGAGAACACCAGGCCGAAGGTGGCGATGACGACGATCCAGGGGTTGCTGGCGAAGGTGCCGAACAGGATCAGGAACTCGCCGATGAAGTTGCCGGTGCCCGGCAGGCCCAGCGACGCGGCGGCGAAGAACAGACTCAGCGCCGGCAGCCAGGGCAGGCGCGACCAGAGCCCGCCCATCTGGCGCATGTCGCGGGTGTGCAGGCGCTCGTAGAGCTGGCCGCAGAGGATGAACAGCGCCGCTGCCGACAGGCCGTGGGCGACCATCTGCACCACCGCGCCCTGCAGCGCCAGTTCGCTGCCGGAGTAGATGGCGATGAGGATGAAGCCCATGTGCGACACGCTGGAGTAGGCCACCAGGCGTTTGATGTCGGTCTGCGCGAAGGCCAGGATGGCGCCGTAGAAGATGCCGATCAGGCCCAGCACCATGGCGATCGGCGCGAACTCCGCCGAGGCGTTGGGGAACAGTGGCAGGGCGAAGCGCAGCAGGCCATAGGCGGCGGTCTTCAGCAGGATGCCGGCCAGGTCCACCGAGCCGGCGGTGGGCGCCTGGGCGTGGGCGTCCGGCAGCCAGGAGTGCACCGGCACCACCGGTAGCTTGACGGCGAAAGCGACGAAGAAGCCGAGCATCAGCAGGTATTCGGCGCCGGCGGGCAACTGCGCCTTGAGCAGCAGTTCGTAGTCGAAGGTCAGCACGCCGCTGGTGTTGTAGTTGACCAGCACCAGGCCGAGGATCGCCACCAGCATGATCAGGCCGCTGGCCTGGGTAAAGATGAAGAACTTGGTGGCGGCGTAGATGCGCGTGCGCTTGCCGTCGTCCGAGCTGTGGCCCCAGAGCGCGATGAGGAAATACATCGGCACCAGCATCACTTCCCAGAAGAAGAAGAACAGGAACAGGTCCAGCGCCAGGAATACGCCGACCACACCGGCGAGGATCCACATCAGGTTGAGGTGGAAGAAGCCGACGTGATTCTGGATTTCCTTCCACGAGCAGAGCACCGAGAGCAATCCGAGCAGGCCGGTGAGCAGGATCATCAGCAGCGACAGGCCATCCAGCGCCAGGTGCACGTTGATGCCGAAGCGTTCGATCCAGGGGCGCTTGAACTCCACCACCCAGGCGATATCGCCGGGGCTGGGCGCCAGGCTGTAGTCACCCGTGGCCCACAGCCACAGGCTGCTGCCGAGCAGGACGAGCATGGAGGCCAGGGCGATCCAGCGTGGCAGCAGGTTGTCGACGCGCTCGGCGAGCAGGCAGAGCAGGCCGCCGATAAGAGGAATCAGGATTAACCAGGGCAGAATCACGGTCTGGGTTCCTCGGGGTCAGATCAGGACGATGGCGAGCAGCAAGACCGCCCCGCCGACGATGGACAGCGCATACCAGCGCAACTGACCGGTTTCACTGCTGCGGCTCAACTCGTGCCCGCCGCGCACCAGGCGCGGGATCAGGCTGATGCCGCGGTCGATCGGATCGCGGGCGAGCAGGCGGCAGAGCAGCAGGTAGGGTTGTACGAACAGCTTGTCGTAGAGCCAGTCGAAGCCCCAGGCGGCGAACCACCAGGCGCCGAGCAGGCGCCCAGGTGCGCTCTGCGCGATGGCCGTGACCAGGCGCCGCTTGCCGAGGAACAGTAGCGCGGCGAGCAGGATACCGGCCAGGGCGACGGCGCCGGAGGCGATTTCCAGGCTGTGCTTGGCCTCGCCGCCGGCGTGCCCGACGCTCTGCGGCAGCACGTCGGCCAGCGGCGGGGTGATCCAGGCGCCGATGAAGGTCGAGAGCAGGATCAGCACCAGCAGCGGCAGGTTGTGCGCCAGGCCGTGGCCTGCGTGGGCCTCGGTCTTCTGCTCGCCGTGGAAGGCGATGAAGATCAGCCGGAAGGTGTAGATGGAGGTCAGGAAGGCGCCCGCCAGGCCTGCGTAGAGCAGGCCCGCGTGGCCGCTGGCGAAGGCTTCCCAGAGGATTTCGTCCTTGGAGTAGAAGCCCGCGGTGATCAGCGGCAGCGCCGCCAGGGCCGAGCCGCCGACGATGAAACTGGCGTAGGCCAGAGGCAGTTTCTTCCACAGCCCGCCCATCCTGAAGATGTTCTGCTCGTGGTGGCAGGCATTGATCACCGCGCCGGAAGCGAGGAACAGCAGCGCCTTGAAGAAGGCGTGGGTCATCAGGTGGAAGATCGCCGCATCCCAGGCACCGACGCCGAGGGCGAGGAACATGTAGCCGATCTGGCTCATGGTCGAGTAGGCGAGGATACGCTTGATGTCGGTCTGCACCAGCGCGGCGAAGCCGGCCAGCACCAGGGTGGTGCCGCCGACGATGCCGACCAGTTCCAGCACGTCCGGTGCCAGCAGGAACAGGCCATGGGTACGGGCGATCAGGTAGACGCCGGCGGTGACCATGGTCGCCGCGTGGATCAGCGCCGAGACCGGCGTCGGGCCGGCCATGGCGTCGGCCAGCCAGGTCTGCAGCGGCAGTTGCGCCGACTTGCCGACCGCGCCGCCGAGCAGCGCCAGGGCCGCCAGGGTGATCCACAGGTCGCCGCTGGCGAATTTCTGCGGCGCCAGCTCCAGCAGTTGCTGGATGTTCAGGGTGCCGAGCTGGACGAACAGGATGAACAGGCCGAAGGCCATCAGCACGTCGCCGACGCGGGTGACGATGAAGGCCTTGAGCGCCGCGTTGCCGTTCTTGCGCTCGGAGAAGTAGAAGCCGATCAGCAGGTAGGAACACAGTCCCACGCCTTCCCAGCCGAAGTACAGCAGCAGCAGGTTGTCGCCGAGCACCAGCAGCAACATGCTGAAGATGAACAGGTTGGTGTAGGCGAAGAAGCGCGAGTAGCCGGCTTCGCCGCGCATGTACCAACTGGCGAACAGGTGGATCAGGAAGCCGACGCCGGTGACCACGCCGAGCATGGTCAGCGACAGGCCATCCAGGTGCAGGCCGAAGCTGGCCTGCAGGCCGGCGACATCCAGCCATTGCCAGAGTACCTGGGAGAACACGCCGTTTTCCGGCGTGGCGCCGAGGAAGGCGAAGATCACCCAGGCGGCGGTCAGGGCGCTCAGGCCGACGCTGCCGCAGCCGATAGCGGCGCTGGCGCTCTCCGACAGGCGCCCGCGCGCGAAGGCCAGGATCGCCCAGCCGAGCAGGGGAAAGACCAGGGTCAGGAATAACAGGTTCATCCTTTCATCTCGCTGGCGGCGTCAACGTCGAGGGTATGGAAGCGGCGGTACAGTTGCAGCAGGATCGCCAGGCCGATCGCCGCCTCGGCGGCGGCCAGGGTGATGACCAGGATGAACATCACCTGGCCGTCGGCCTGCTGCCAGCGGCTGCCGGCGACGACGAACGCCAGGCCGGCGGCGTTCATCATGATTTCCAGGCTCATCAGCATGAACAGGATATTGCGCCGCACCATCAGGCCGACCAGCCCGAGGCTGAACAGCATGGCGGCGACGGCGAGGCCGTGTTCCAGGGGGATCGAGTGCATGGCGTCAGTCCTTCGCTTCGTGGCGGCCGAGGTGGTAGGCCGCGACCAGTGCCGCCAGCAGCAGCATCGAGGCCAGTTCCACCGCCAGCAGGTAGGGTCCGAACAGGGATATGCCGACCGCCTTGGCATCCACCGTGGCCAGCCCCAGCGGGGCCTGGGTGGGTTCGCCGAACAGCGCCCAGAGCAGTTGCCCGAGCAGCGCCGCGGCGAGGATCGACGGAACGGTCCAGGCGCCGGGCGCCAGCCAGGCGCGCTCCTGCTCGGCCACCTGCGGGCCGAGGTTGAGCATCATCACCACGAACACGAACAGCACCATGATGGCACCGGCGTAGACGATCACTTCCAGCGCGCCGGCGAAGGGCGCGCCGAGGCTGAAGAAGCACATGGCCACTGCCAGCAGCGAGATCACCAGGTAGAGCAGGGCATGTACCGGATTGGTGCCGGTGATCACCCGCAGGGTGGATACCACGGCGACTCCGGAGGAAAAGTAGAAGGCGAATTCCATCAGCAGCTCCTGGAAGGCTGGAGGGCCAGCGGCTGAAGGCTGGACGAAAAAAGCGCGCTTCTCGTCCAGCCTTCCAGCCTCCAGCGCTTTTCATCGAATGTGTTCGCGCAGCGGCTCATGGCAAGAGTCCCTTGACGTTGATCGGCTCGGCTTCGTTCTGCGCGGCGCCCTTGGGCTTGCCGGCGATGGCCATGCCGGAGACGCGGTAGAAGTTGTAGTCCGGGTACTTGCCGGGGCCGGAGATCAGCAGGTCCTGCTTCTCGTAGACCAGGTCCTGGCGTTTGTAGTCGCCCAGTTCGAAGTCCGGCGTCAGCTGGATCGCGGTGGTCGGGCAGGCTTCCTCGCACAGGCCGCAGAAGATGCAGCGCGAGAAGTTGATGCGGAAGAATTCCGGGTACCAGCGGCCATCCTCGCGCTCGGCCTTCTGCAGGCTGATGCAGCCGACCGGGCAGGCCACCGCGCAGAGGTTGCAGGCCACGCAGCGCTCGTCGCCGTCGGGGTCGCGGGTCAGCACGATGCGGCCACGGTAGCGTGGCGGCAGGTAGACCTGCTCCTCGGGGTATTGCAGGGTGTCGCGCTTGCGCCAGGCGTGGCTGAACACCATCGCCAGACTGCGGACTTGGGTGTAGGTGCCGTACAGCACCTCGCCGATGTACTTGAACATGTGCGTATCTCCTTACTGGGCCGCGGCCAGCACCAGGGCGCCGGTCACCAGCAGGTTGAGCAGGGTCAGCGGCAGGCAGAACTTCCAGCCGAAGGCCATTACCTGGTCGTAGCGCGGCCTGGGCAGCGAGGCCCGCAGCAGGATGAAGAACATGATGAAGAAGCCGGTCTTCAGCGCGAACCAGAAGAACGACAGCCAGGGCAGGGTGTCGAGGAACGGCCCGTGCCAGCCGCCGAAGAACAGCGTGGTCAACAGCGAGGACACCAGCACGATGCCGATGTATTCGCCGACGAAGAACATGCCCCATTTCATCCCGGCGTATTCGATGTGGTAGCCGTCGGCGATTTCCTGCTCGGCTTCCGGCTGGTCGAACGGGTGGCGGTGGGTCACCGCCACGCCGGCGATCAGGAAGGTGCAGAAGCCGAGGAACTGCGGGATGACGAACCACAGGTGCTGTTGCTGGTATTCGACGATATCGCGCATGTTGAACGAGCCGGCCTGGGCGACGATGCCCATCAGCGACAGCCCGAGGAACACCTCGTAGGACACCGTCTGCGCCGAGGCGCGCAGGCTGCCGAGCAGGGCGAACTTGTTGTTGCTGGCCCAGCCGGCGAACAGCACCGCGTAGACCGTCAGGCCGGCCATGGCGAAGAAGAACAGCAGGCCGATGTTCAGGTCGGCGACACCCCAGGTCGGGGTGATCGGCACCACGGCGAAGGCGATCAGCAGCGAGCTCATGGCGATCACCGGCGCCAGGGTGAAGATCAGCCGGTCGGAGAATGGCGGGGTCCAGTCTTCCTTGAAGAACATCTTCAGCATGTCCGCGCCGAGCTGGAACATGCCGAACGGGCCGACACGGTTGGGGCCGTAGCGATCCTGCCAGAGGCCCAGCAGGCGGCGTTCGACGAAGCTCAGCAGGGCGCCGCTGACCACCACCACCAGCATGATGACGATGGCCTTGAGCACGGCGACGATGATGTCGATCAGTTCGGGCGTCAGCCAGCTCATGCGTTTGCCTCCTGTTGCTGCGCGATGACTTGCAAGCGCTCCACGCGTGCACCGTTGAAGGCGGCGGGAATGCCGTCGAAGCCCAGGGGCAGGCCGAGCAGGCCGGGCGCCAGGTCATCGAGGATATGCAGCGGCAGGCGCAGCGGCTGGCCGTCGATCTGCAGTTCGAGCAGGCTGCCTTCGTCCGCGCGCAGGCGCTCGGCATCCTCGCGGCCGAGGGCGGCATAGCTGTGCGGGATACGCTGGCGCAGCGGCGCGGCGCGCGACGAGTTCTCCTCGCTGCCGAACAGGTGGTGCAGCGGTACCGCGCGCCATTGCCCCGGCAGGCTGGCCTCGGCGGCGGGCACCGCGAACCAGCCCAGCCGATCCCCGGCCTCCAGCAGGCGCACGCCGGGGTCGCCGGCGCGCAGGTGGCCGCCGACTTCGTCCTGGAACTTGTTCCAGGCCTGCGGCGAGTTCCAGCCCGGCGACCAGGCGAAGGGAATCTGCTGGCGGTCTTCCCGCGAGCCGGCATAGCCCTCCATGGAGAAGGCGAAGGCCGAGTCCTGGTCCTGCGGCTGGCGCGGCTCGTGCACGCTGATATTGGCGCGCATCGAGGTACGGCCGCTGTAGCGATGCGGCTCGCGCGCCAGTTTCAGCCCCTTGATGCGGAAGCCGGCCTTGGGCGCGGCATCGCGGATGCCGGCCAGCAGCGGCTGGCTGGCGGCGCAGGCCTCGGTGACCTGATCGAGCAGGGTCCAGTCCAGCGGCTGGCCGAGGCGGGTGGCGTGCAGTGCGTGCAGCCAGCGCCAGCCTTCGCGGATAAGGATCTCGCCGTTGTAGTAGGACGGTTCGAACACCTGGAAGAAGCGCTGGGCGCGGCCTTCCTGGCTGACCAGGGTGCCATCGCCCTCGGCGAAACTGGCCACCGGCAACAGCAGGTCGGCCTTGGTGCTGGTGGCGGTGTACTGGTGATCGGCGACCACCACCGCCTTGGCGCTGTCCAGGGCGGCGTCCACCCGGCTGCGCGGTGCGCGGCGATAGAGGTCGTTCTCCAGTACCAGCACGGCATCGGCCTGGGCGCTGGCGAGGGCGTCGAGGGCGGCATCGAGGGAGTGGTCGCGCTGCTCGCCATCCAGCAACAGGGCCAGGCCCAGGCTGTTGGCTTCCGGCGCGACCAGGCTGATGGAGCCTTGCTTGCCGTGTTTCTTCAGAGCCTTGGCGATATTGCTCGCCGCCTCGACCAGCGCCGGGCTGCCGAGGGAGGCGCCGGCGACGATCAGCGGACGCTGGCCGGCCAGCAGGGCCTCGGCGATACGCTGTGCGAGCTGCGCCGCTTGGCTTTCCAGGCCGGCCACGGCTGGGGCTTCGGCGTCGATGGCATGGGCCACGGCGAAGCCGAGGCGGGCCAGGTCGTCCGGCGCGGCATGCACCGATTGCTCGGCGATATCGTCGAGGCGAGTGGCGGCCAGGCTGGCGATGAATACCGGGTTGAGCGCGCCCTGGGCGACGTTCTGCACCGCGGCCTGGTGCCAGTCCTGGATCTTCGCGCCGGCGGCGATCTCGGTGGCCTTGCCGCGGGCCGCCTGGCGCACCGCCAGGGCGATACGGGCGGCGGTCTGGGTCAGGTCCTCGCCGAGGATGAAGACCGCGTCGTGGGCTTCGATCTCGCGGATCGACGGCGTCGGCAGCGGGCCGTCGCGCAGTACGTCGCGGATACGCAGCAGCACCGCCAGCTCGCTGGCGGCGATGCCCGAGTAGAAGTGTTCGGCGCCGACCAGCTCGCGCAGGGCGAAGTTGCTTTCCAGGCTGGCGCGCGGCGAGCCGATACCGATCAGGCGGCGGCCCTGGAACAGTTCGTTGGCGCGGTCGAGGGCGGCGTCCACGCCGATTTTTTCCCCGCTCGGCTGCAGCAGCGGCTGGCGCGGACGGTCCTCGCGGTTGACGTAGCCGTAGCCGAAGCGGCCACGGTCGCAGAGGAAGTAGTGGTTGACCGCGCCGTTGAAGCGGTTCTCGATGCGGCGGATCTCGCCGTAGCGCTCGCCGGGGCTGATGTTGCAGCCGCTGGAGCAGCCGTGGCAGATGCTCGGGGCGAACTGCATGTCCCACTTGCGGTTGTAGCGCTCGGAGTGGGTCTTGTCGGTGAACACGCCGGTCGGGCAGACCTCGGTGAGGTTGCCGGAGAACTCGCTTTCCAGCACGCCGTCCTCGACCCGGCCGAAGTAGACGTTGTCGTGGGCGCCATAGACGCCCAGGTCGGTGCCGCCGGCATAGTCCTTGTAGTAGCGCACGCAGCGGTAGCAGGCGATGCAGCGGTTCATCTCGTGGGCGATGAACGGGCCGAGTTCCTGGTTCTGGTGGGTGCGCTTGCTGAAGCGGTAGCGGCGGCGGTTGTGGCCGGTCATCACCGTCATGTCCTGCAGGTGGCAGTGGCCGCCTTCCTCGCACACCGGGCAGTCGTGCGGGTGGTTGGTCATCAGCCATTCGACGACGCTGGCGCGGAACGCCTTGGCTTCCTCGTCCTCGATGGAGATCCAGCTCTTGTCGGTGGCCGGGGTCATGCAGGACATGACCAGGCGCCCACGGGTGTCGTTCTCGTCCGTGTACTGCTTGACCGCGCACTGGCGGCAGGCGCCGACGCTGCCCAGCGCCGGGTGCCAGCAGAAGTAGGGCACATCGAGGCCGAGGGACAGGCAGGCCTGCAGCAGGTTGTCCGCCCCATCGACTTCGTATTGTTTGCCGTCTATATGGATAGTGGCCATGTCTAGTGTCTTCTTACCCACCGAGGCGGGCCTGGCTAATAGGATTCTTTTCTAGGGCTGGAGGCTGAAGGCTCGAGGCTGGACGAGGGCCGAGTCGCTTGTTCGTCCAGCCTTCAGCCTCTGGCCTCCAGCGTCTTTCAATTCGTCATGCCGGCTCTACGCTGGGGAGAACCGCCTGGCTGACGCCCGCCTCGAACTCCGCCCGGAAATACTTGATCGCACTGCCCAGCGGCTCCACCGCGCCGGGCGCGTGGGCGCAGAAGGTCTTGCCGGGGCCGAGGAAGCCGACCAGCCCGAGCAGGGTGTCGATGTCCTCGCGGGTGCCTTGCTTGCGCTCCAGCGCGCGCAGGATCTTCAGGCCCCAGGGCAGGCCGTCGCGGCAGGGGGTGCACCAGCCGCAGGATTCGCGGGCAAAGAACTCTTCCATGTTGCGCAGCAGCGAAACCATGTTGATCGAGTCGTCCACCGCCAGCGCCAGGCCGGTGCCCATGCGCGTGCCGACCTTGCCGATGCCGGCGGCGTACATTTGCGCGTCCAGGTGCTCGGGCAGCAGGAAGCCGGTGCCGGCGCCGCCGGGCTGCCAGGCCTTGAGCCGGTAGCCGTCGCGCATGCCGCCGGCGTAGTCCTCGAACAGCTCGCGGGCGCTGATGCCAAAGGGCAGTTCCCAGATGCCGGGGTTGTTCACCTTGCCGGAGAAGCCCATCAGCTTGGTGCCCTGGTCGTCGCTGCCCTCGCGGGCCAGGGATTTGTACCAGTCGACACCATGGGCGACGATGGCCGGCACGTTGCACAGGGTCTCGACGTTGTTGACGCAGGTCGGCTTGCCCCAGACGCCGACGGCGGCGGGGAACGGCGGCTTGGCGCGCGGGTTGGCGCGGCGGCCTTCCAGCGAGTTGATCAGCGCGGTTTCCTCGCCGCAGATATAGCGGCCGGCGCCGGTGTGCACGAACAGCTCGAAGTCGAAGCCGCTGCCGAGGATGTTCCTGCCCAGCAGGCCGGCGGCCCTGGCCTCGTCGATGGCGCGGTTGAGGTTACGCGCCGCGTCGACGTATTCCCCACGCAGGAAGATATAGCCACGGTAGGCCTTGAGTGCGCGGGCGCTGATCAGCATGCCTTCCACCAGCAGGTGCGGCAGTTGTTCCATCAGCAGCCGGTCCTTCCAGGTGTTCGGCTCCATTTCATCCGCGTTGCACAACAGGTAGCGGATGTTCAGCGATTCGTCCTGGGGCATCAGGCCCCACTTCACGCCGGTGGGGAAGCCGGCGCCGCCGCGGCCCTTGAGGCCGGCGTCCTTGACCTGCTGGACGATCTCGGCCTGGGCCAGTTCGGTCAGCGCCTTGCGCGCGGCAGCGTAGCCGTTCTTCGCCTGGTACTCATCGAGCCAGACCGGCTGGCCGTCGTCGCGCAGGCGCCAGGTCAGCGGGTGGCTTTCTTCGGCGCGGGCGATGCGGTTGATCGGGCCGATGGATGACAGGGTACGGCTCATGGGTAGGCCTCCAGCAGGGCGGCGACGCCGTCGGCGCGCACGTCGCCGAAGGTGTCGTCGTCTATCATCAGCGCCGGGGCCTTGTCGCAGTTGCCCAGGCAGCACACGGGCAGCAGGGTGAAGCGACCGTCGGCGCTGGTCTGGCCGGGGACGATGCCGAGCTGCTTCTGGATGCTCTCGAGTATGCTCTCGTGGCCGCCGATGTAGCAGGTCATGCTGTCGCACACGCGGATCACGTGGCGGCCGACCGGCTGGCGGAATATCTGGCTATAGAAGGTAGCCACGCCTTCCACGTCGCTGGCGGGAATGCCGAGCACCGAACCGATGGCCTCGGCGGCGCCGTCCGGCACCCAGCCGCGAGCCTTCTGCACGATCTTCAGTGCCTCGATGCTCGCCGCGCGCGAGTCCTCGTAGTGGTGTATTTCATGTTCGATGGCCGAGCGCTCGCTGTCGCTGAGGGTGAAGCGGTCGGTCTTGATGAGAGTGTCTGTACTCATGATCAGCGGTCCACGTCGGCCATAACGAAGTCGATACTGCCCAGGTAGGCGATCAGGTCCGGCACCATGCTGCCGTTGATCACCGAGGGAATCTGCTGCAGGTGCGGGAAGCTCGGGGTACGGATGCGCGTGCGGTAGCTCATGGTGCTGCCGTCGCTGGTCAGGTAGTAGCTGTTGATGCCCTTGGTCGCCTCGATCATCTGCAGGCTCTCGTTGGCGGGCATCACCGGACCCCAGGAAACCTGCAGGAAGTGCGTGATCAGCGTCTCGATGTGCTGCAGCGTGCGTTCCTTCGGCGGCGGCGTGGTCAGCGGGTGATCGGCCTTGTACGGGCCTTCCGGCATATTCTTCAGGCACTGTTCGATGATGCGCAGGCTCTGGCGCATCTCGCCCATCTTCACCATGCAGCGGTCATAGGCATCGCCATTGGCAGCCAGCGGCACCTCGAACTCGAAGTGCTGGTAGCCGGAGTAGGGGCGCGCCTTGCGCAGGTCGAAGTCGAGACCGGTGGCGCGCAGGCCGGCACCGGTGACGCCCCATTCCAGCGCTTCCCTGGTGTTGTACTGGGCGACGCCGATGGTGCGGCCGCGCAGGATGCTGTTCTTCAATGCGGCCTTTTCGTACTCGTCCAGGCGCTTGGGCATCCAGTCGAGGAATTCGCGCACCAGGCGGTCCCAGCCACGCGGCAGGTCATGGGCGACGCCGCCGATGCGGTACCAGGCCGGGTGCATGCGGAAGCCGGTGATGGCCTCGATCACCTTGTAGGCGCGCTGGCGGTCGGTGAAGGTGAAGAACACCGGGGTCATGGCGCCAACGTCCTGGATATAGGTGCCCAGGTACAGCAGGTGGTTCTGGATGCGGAAGAACTCGGCCATCATCACGCGGATGAAATCGACCCGGTCCGGTACGGTGATGCCGGCCAGTTTCTCCACCGCCAGCACATAGGGCAGGTTGTTCATCACCCCGCCGAGGTAGTCGATGCGGTCGGTGTAGGGGATGAAGCTGTGCCAGCTCTGGCGCTCGGCCATCTTCTCGGCGCCACGGTGGTGGTAGCCGATCTCCGGCACGCAGTCGACGATCTCCTCGCCATCCAATTGCAGGATGATACGGAAGGCGCCGTGGGCGGAAGGGTGGTTGGGGCCGAGGTTGAGGAACATATAGTCCTCGTGCTCGCCCTGGCGCTTCATGCCCCAGTCCTCGGGCCGGAAGCGCAGGGCTTCCTGCTCCAGGTCCTGCTTGGCGGCGGTCAGGCTGTAGGGATCGAACTCGGTGGCGCGCGCCGGGTAGTCCTTGCGCAGCGGATGGCCTTCCCAGGTCGGCGGCATCAGCATGCGGGTGAGGAAGGGGTGGCCGGCGAAGTGGATGCCGTACATATCCCAGACTTCGCGCTCGTACCAGTTGGCGTTGGACCAGATACCGGTGACGGTCGGCAGGTTGAGGTCGCCTTCGCGCAGCGCCACCTTGATCATCACGTCGCTGTTACGTTCCAGCGACATCAGGTGGTAGAAAACGCTGAAATCGGCGGCCGGCAGGCCCTGGCGATGGGTGCGCAGGCGCTCGTCGACGCCATGCAGGTCGTACAGCATGACGTAGGGCTTGCTCACCTGGCGCAGGAAACCCAGCACCTCGATGAGCTTCTCGCGCGTCACCCAGACGACCGGCATGCCGGTGAGGCTGGGCTGCAGGGTGAAGGTCTCGGCGCCGAAACGCGCGTTCAGTTCGCCGACGACGGTCTGGTCGTCGGCCTGGTAAGGCGGTATGTACAGAGCGCTGTCTGCAGTCATGATCTCGATCGCTTCCGGTCAACGTCAAAACGCAAGGGTTCGTGTGGAACCGGCTTACACTTCGTCGGGGCTGCGCAGGTTGGTAACCTGGATGCGCTGTTCGCGCCGCTGCTCCTTCTGCGAAGGCATTTCGGCACGGTAGATGCCTTGGTCGCCGACGACCCAGGAAAGCGGGCGGCGCTCCTGTCCGATGGATTCCTGCAACAGCATCAGGC
>NZ_QJUO01000024.1 GCF_004327335.1 Stutzerimonas kirkiae
GGCAGCGACAGGCCCGCCCCCAGCCGCCTCGACATGCAGGCGCTCGGCGCCGCCTTGCCGATGATCGAACACGCCGCGCCACTCACCCTGCATTCGGCCCGCATCCCACACCGGGGGCGCGCGGCGGAAGCCACCATCGTAGGCACCAGCAACGGTCTGGCCGCCGTGCTAGGGCTGCGGCTGGAGCAGGGCCGCTTCCTGTCCAGCTTCGACCGCCACGCCACCTATGTCGTCGTCGGCGCGCGCGTGGCCCGCGACCTGGGCCGCCCAGGAGCCCCCTTGCAGTTGGGCGACCGCCTGCCGATCGAAGGATACCTGTTCGAGGTGATCGGTATCGCGGCCAGCCTGGCGCCCAATCCGTTGATTCCCGTTGCGGCGGACGAATCGGTCTTCGTCCCCATCGAGGGCATGCGCCGGCTGCGGCCCGCGCCGGAAATCGGCAGCGTCATCGCCCGCACGCGGGACACGCCCGAACTGAACGCCGCCGCTGCCCTGAAGACCTACCTTGACGGCATGGCCCGCGGCCGTGAAGCCGAAGTGCAGGTTCCCCAGCAACTGCTCGACGGGCTCACCCGCCAGGCCAACACCTTCGCCTACCTGCTCGCCGGGCTGGGCGGCATTTCCCTGCTGGTCGGCGGCGTGGGCGTCATGAACGTCATGCTCATGAACGTCGCCGAGCGCCGCCGGGAAATCGGCATCCGCATGGCACTCGGCGCTCGAGCCAGCGATATCCGCAACCTGTTCCTGATGGAGGCCGCCACACTCTCCATCGTCGGCGCCGTGCTCGGTGCCGGCGTCGGCCTGGCGGCCGCCTATGCCTTCATCCGCATCTCCGGCTGGCCCTTCACCCTGGCCCCGCTCTCGCTCCCCCTGGGCATGAGCAGTTCCCTGGCGGTCGGCCTGTTCTTCGGCTTGCATCCCGCCCTGGCGGCCGCGCGTCTGCAACCCGTACAGGCCCTGCGCGATGACTAGACATGCCCTCCGCTTCGTCGCCCTGTGTTTGGCCGTGCTTGCACACCCGGTTCTGGCCGGGCCGCTCGCGCCCACCCAACCCGCGATGCCCGGCAAGGCCGTCTCGCTGAACGCGCAGACCATCGACCTGACCCTGGGCGACGCCGTGTTCCTGGGCCTACGCGACAACCGCGCCATCCGCAGCGCCTACCTCGAACGCATCGCGCAGAAGTTCGACCTGCGGGTGGAAGAGGATCGCTTCACACCCAAGCTGGTACTCAGCGGCCGCCACCTTGCCAACCGCAACCAGGACGACCGCTACCGGCAAAGCGAAGTCATCCCGCAGACCACCCTGTTGGGCGAGTACGGCACGCAGTTCAGCCTGTCGTGGAGCAACCAGCTCACCCAGGCCGACCGCGCCGGCCGTACCCGCAACGACGGCGCCACCTTCACCGTCATCCAGCCATTGCTGCGCGGCGCCGGCCGCGACGTGGCCACCGCCCCGGTACGCCTGGCCCGGCTCGCCGAGCAGGCCAACCGCCTGGCCCTCAAGGCCACCGTCTCGGACACCATCACCCAGGTCATCACCGCCTACCGCGAATTGCTGCGCGCCCAGGAGCAGTTGCAGATCGCCCGCGATGCCATGGAGCGCTCACGCCAGCTGCTGGCGGCGAACCAGGCGATGATCGCCGCAGGCCGCATGGCCGAATTCGAGATCGTGCAAACCGAAGCCGACGTCGCCACCCAGGAGCTCGCGGTCGAAGAAGCCGCCAACCAGCTCGACGCCAGCCGACTCGAACTGCTGCGCCTGCTCGCCCTGGATCTGCACACGCAGATCCGCGCGGCCGACACCCTCGACGCCACCCGCATCGAGTTCGGCCTGGCCCAGGCGCTCACCGCCGCGCAAGAGCAGCAACCCACCTACCTGACCCAGTTGATCGCCACCGAACAGGCCGCCATCAACCACACCGTCGCCCGCAATGAAAAGCTGTGGGACGTCTCGCTGGTCGGCGGCGCCACCCAGGTTCGCGACCGCTACCCAGGCACCACCGGCCACGACACCACCCGCAGTTGGGAAGGCTACGCCGGCATCCAGGTCGATATCCCCATCGGCGATCTCAGCAGGCGCCAGGCCGAAGTGCGCGCCCGCGTGGCCGTGGAGAACCAGGACATCCGCCTGGCCGATGCGCGCCAGTCATTGGAGCGCGACGTCGGCGATGCCGTGCGCGACCTCGGCACCCGCTGGCGCCAGTACGAAATCGCCCAGCGCGCACGCGACCTCTCGCTCCGCAAGCTGGACATCGAACGCGAAAAATTGCAGGCCGGCCGCTCCAGCAACTTCCAGGTGCTGAGTTTCGAGTCCGACCTGCGCAATGCCGAAAGCGCGCGTCTCAACGCACTGATCGCCTACCTCAACACCCAGGCCCACCTGGATCAGACGCTGGGCACCACCTTGGAGAGCTGGGACATTGACCTCAACGATTAGACGCCCCGCTATCCTGCGCACTCGTCATGGCCGCCGCTGGCTCGCCGGCGGCCTCATCCTGCTCGGCCTCGCAGTGGCCTTCGCCTACCAGGCCCGGCCCACGGCCACCGCGCCCGACGACCGCTGGCTGCACGTGCAACCGCAAACACTGGAGAACCACCTCGGCCTGGTCGGGCGCATCGAGGCCGCCACCCAAACGACCCTCGCCGCGCCGTTCGAGGGGCTGGTACAGGACATGGCCGTGACCGAGGGCCAGCGGGTCGAGCGTGGCCAACACCTGCTGACGCTCGACACCACGCAGTTGGATATCCAGTTGCGTGAGGCGCTGGCCGCGCAGTTGAAAGCCCAGCGCACCGTGCAGGATATGCAGAATTGGCCGCAAGGCGAGGAAGTCGCCCGCGCGCGGCGGGCCATGACCAATGCCCAGTTGGGCCTGACCGACACCCAAGGCAAGCTCGCCGACACCCGCCGCCTGTTCGAGCGCGGCATCGTGGCGCGCATGGAAGTCGATGCCCTGGAGCAGCAAGCCCGCACGCAGCAACTCGACCTGGCCGCCTCGCAGGCCGAACTGCATGCCGCGCTGGACAAGGGCAAGGGCGAGAATCGTCAGATCGCCGACATGGAACTGGCCAACGCGCAAGCGCGCTACCAGGCCCTGCAAACCCTGCACGCACAGCGCGAACTGCATGCCCCGTTCGCCGGCATCGTCTTGCGCCCACGCAAGCAGGAAGGCAGCGGCAGCGTGCCCATGCTCCAGCCAGGCATGCGTGCCACCCAGGGCACCCCCCTGTTCGAGCTGACCAGCCTTGAACGGATCAAGGCGGTCTCCCGCGTCGAAGAAGCCGATCTGCACCAGTTGAGCGAGGGCATGCCGGTACAGATCACCGGCGACGGCTTCGACGGCACCGCCTTGCAGGGCCGTATCGAGGCCATCGGCGTGCAGGGCACGCCCTCCGAGATGTACGGCGGCGGCACCACCTACGAGGTCACCGTTGCCATCGACCCGCTGCTTCCGGCACAGCTGCAACGCATACGCCTGGGCATGAGCGCGCGACTGGCCATCGTCACCTACCGCGCCGAAAACGGCCTGGCGCTGCCGGCAGAGGCTTTGCACCAGAGCGGCGAGGGAAGCACCTTCGTCATTCATCGCAAGACCATGCACGAAGCATCGCGGCAAGTCGCCGTCACCCCCGGTCGCGCGGTTCCGCAGGGCATCGAGGTCTTCGGCATGGAGCCCGGCTACGTCCAACTCCCGGCATCCGGGCCATGAGCTTCGTCGCGGGCACACGCCAATCCCGCCACACGCCATGATCTGAGTCAGCATTTCGACATTTGTAGAAGCGTATTGATAACGCTCGTTAGGACGACTAAATATCCATTCCGGCTACTCGTCATTGAGTATGAGGATGACGCAGGGAGCGTCCACGATGGCCCCCATCGAACGATCCCCCCCCCCAGGCAAGCCCGGTACGCATGGTGTTTCAAGCACCGTTGCGGCTTCGCTTTCCCCTTCTGAATGTTCAAGGCACGTCACGCGGCTGCGGTGTATCGCGCGTCGTCCGTGCCTTGCTTCTCCGCATTCGCAGCATCGGCCCGGTATGCCCAGGCCGAACCTCGCGCCCAGAGCAACACCCATCGCGACACGTCCGTGTCGAAACGCAATACCTATATCCGTCATATGGAGATGTACAGCATGAACGCACGCAAATCACTGCTCGCTCTGCTTACTGCCGCAGCACTGTCCGCCGCTGGCGCGGCTCATGCGGGGCCGCCTGTCGCAGTCACCATCAAGAACCTGGGCACAGCCGATGCGGTGTACAGCATCGTCGGCAGCAACGAAACCAGCACCTACGCCAACGCAACGCCCAAACCCGCAGCTTCCGTGCCGCCGGGTGGCACCAATACCTACTCGGTACAAAGCACCATCTCACCCGATGCCAACTACGCGATCGTCCGCTACAAGATCGGCAGCAAGACCTGTGTCTTCAACACGACCTACGTGAATGGATACACCTCCAGCGGCATCAAGGTGCCCACGTGGAACAAGTCCTACACCGCCAGCGGCGGCGCCACCTGCACCGCCAACATCACCTCGACCAACATCTCCACGCATGCGTGGGCGGTCGAATTCACGATCAAGTAACCCACCACGCCAAACGGCGTGCCCCGGCCATGCTTCGCATGGCATGGGGCATCTGTAACCGAATCGACTCTTTCAGAACAGGCAAGGGAACATCATGAAAAAACTACTCGCAACGAAACTACTCGCGCTGTCGCTGATCCTGGCATCGTCGTATGGCTATGCCGTCGATGCGACCATCACCAAAACCGACAGTCCCGATATCATCATCGTGGTCAACAACGGCACCGGGCTGGCCCAGTTCGGCCTGATCAGTTCCGACTTTCCCAGTGGCACGGGTAACAAAACCAAGACATTGCAGGGCATCGACTGGAGCACGACCTCCTACCCGAACAACACGGGTGAGACCGTCGAGCTGTGCTACTACCGCCCCTACAACAGCAACCCGGTGAGCTGCACGGCCATCCTGCCGAACTCTTCTGGCACGCTGACCACCTATAACGGCCAGAGCTTCGGCAATGGCGCCCGAGTCATCATTCGCCACCGCGTGCAGGGCGGTCAGCAGCCGGGCTATCCCGCCGGCAGCGACACTGTGACCTACCGCTACAGCTACTAGCCACCTTGGCGGGGCGCCATGCGGTCTGCTTGCCCCATGGTGCCCCTCTACACCAATCAGCAGTCCTTTGGCAAGCGGAGCCTAAAGTTTTTCGCCAACGTGCCGTTATGTACGTAAAGTATGAGTCTATTCGGATAGATACGTCGCAGCGATATGCGCATAGAGAGCAACCATGGTCGGCATCACTACCTACACATCCCTGTCCAGCAGCCGCATGACTGGCAGCAGTACCAGTGCCACGGCCCAAGCCGTCGCTGCTGACGACAAGACCGGTGCCACCACAAGCACGGGCAGCACGGGCAGCACCGGCACCTCCAGCACCGTCTCGAACCTGGCCCGCCAGTTGAGCGAAGCGGCTGTGCGCGCCGAGACCCGCGATACCAGCCTCAGCCACAAGGAGTTGGGCCAGAAGGCCACTGCACTGCTCAACCAGATTACGGGCGACAGTTATTTCGCCAACAAGGCACAGCACAACGCCGAAGTGCCTAACACCGACGACCCTGAGTTGTTGGCCCGTGCCAAGCAGGCCACCAGCTTCGTCAATGGTTCCGGCAGCAATCCCTTCAAAGGTATGTCCCGCGATCAACTGGCCCTGATCACCTACGACGACAGCGGAACCTTCACCACCAACGAACGCCGTGCAGCCTGGGAAGAAGCCTATAGCCAGGAGGAAGCCTGGAGGCAGAAGGCCGTCGCGAAAGCCATGGACGAATACAACCGCACCGGCAAGCTCACCAACTTCTTCAGCGAAGTGCTCGAACACTACAAGAGCCTGCCGGCCATCGAGCAGGCGCAATACCCCGAGGATTACGCTGCCGACCTGCAGCAGAAGATCGACCTCGATTTCAACTACATGACCCATCGGGCCGAAGGCAAGGGCAGCAGCGCCACCAGCCTGATTGAGCAGTTGGTCTCCGCAGGCCCCTACGCCCGCAAGGAGACGGATGGCGCGTCTTCACCTGTGGCAACGCAATCGGCATCCGCCACGCAGTCCGCCAGCACATCCGGCGCCGTCGGGTACGACCTCATGGTCTCGCGCCTGTTCGGCGGCACCGAGCCTGCGGTCGCCAACGGCGCCCAGGGCATGAGCACCAGCAACATCGGTCGCAGCGCCTTCGAGTTCCTCACCCGCGAGGATCGCGCGCTGGTCGCGGAGATGTACGCCTATGCCCAGGAACAGGGCGCCGATCTGACCCATGTGGATCGCCTGGCCGAAGAACTCGGCGACTATCGCCAGCACGACAATGGCCGGCTGAGCTCGAACTTCAACAACGGCACCCACTACGACGTCCAGGGGCGTCAGCTCACGGTCAGCTTCAACGAGCAGGACACCGCCACCGCCGAGCGTATCCTGAACGGCACTGCGATCAGCAGCACCCGCCTCGACCAGGGCTTCCTGCGCCACATTCTCGATCCGGGCTACGGCGCCTTGAGCAATACCAGCGACCTCGGCTTCCTCGAACAGATGGTGACGAAGTTCTCCAGCGAAGGCAGCGCGCAATCCTCGCTCGACAGCCGATTCGCCACCTATACCCCGGTCATCAGCATCAAGGACAACATCGTGCTGAGCGCTTCCGAGGACGTGAAGCTCAAGCCCTTCGAGCCGGACATCACCAACGTCAACGGCGTCTGGACTGTGACCGAGAAAGGCGCAGCGGCGGGAATTACGCTGGATCAGGTGATCGGTAAATCACAGCGTTCCGACGCGGCCAGCACCGGGCTGGAACAGAACCGCTACATCCTGGATGCCTTCTTCGGCCGGAACGAGCAGAGCACTTCTCGCCCCGACTGGCTGACCAGTCTGCTCGAACAACTACAACAGTCCTAACGCAAAACCGGCGACGGTCAAGCCATGACTATGTATAACCCTCCCCACCCAGGTGAAGCGCTACGCCTTGATGTACTTCCGGCGCTTGGTATAAGCCTCGACGCCCTGGCAGCGCACCTGGGATACAGTGCCCGCCGCCTGCGCCAAGTAGTCAACTGCCATGCGCCGATCCGTGCCGCACTTGCGCACCGGCTGGAACTTGCCGGGCTAGGCACGGCGCGTCAGTATCTGGCCGAACAACAGGCTTGGTCGTTGTGGCAAGCCAGGCAACGGCCTCATCTCCCAATCGCACCGCTGTACCAGTCGTCATTCACACGTCCTGCGCGGTAGCGCCAGTCGGCGGCGCTGATCACGCAGAAACTTCTAGCATGTAACCGCAGCTCTACACCAGCACGCACCGCCATCGCCTCCCGTAGGTAATACGGTTATGCCACAGAACGTATTGTTTCCAGACAAGGAAACAGAACTCCAGTGAGATGCACGGCATCGGGCGATATGCCTGCAACTTCTGGAGACACCGACATGACCGTATCCCGCCACAATGCCGATCAAGACAACACCCTTCTCACCACGCCCACCGCACTGATGCTCGACACGCGCCTGACGCCACTTGAACGCAACGGCTGGCAGGTACTGCGCATGCTGCGCGCCTCAGACGGAACCAGCTCACTCGCCAGCCTTGGACAATTGCGGCGCTACCTGACCTCAATCCCGCTCGGCCAGAAGGCTGGCTACGAAACCGCATGGCGTGTGCTGGTGGTGTTGCGCCTGACCGGCTGGATCAGTCTGGTCGGCCAGCAGCGCGATCCGCTGACCAGCAATGTGTTGAACGAGAGGTATCAGGTGCATGAGCACCCCCATGCCTTTTCCCAAGCTTGCGAAATTGACCCTGACCTGCCTCAACTGCTGCATGAGTCCGCAGGGCATGAGAACAACCAGGTATCGCGGGTGGCGACATATATCCAGGCCACGCTGGCTCAGGCACCAGCCGACAGCGACATGGAAGACGATAACGATGATGCGCCGCCGCCAGCCTCGACTATCGAGCCGAAAACGCTTGCGGAAGAAACTAGCCCGGATATGAAGTCTGTCAGCCCGCCGAGGGTTATGCAGCAGAACAGCACCCCCCGCCAGGAAACATCGGATTCTGCGCCTACGTATAGTTTGTATAAGTATAAAAAACATACGTACCGTGCAGGCGAAAACGAAACAGCCCCCAGCCTGCCATTGCCGCCCTGCCTTGAGGGCGTCAAGCCCAGGCAGCAGCAGGACATCCAAACCGCCTTGCATCGGCTGCCCGAGCAGCAGCGCCAGGACGTCCTCGATGAATTGCAGGACCGCAGCCAGAGCGGCGGCGTGCGCAACGTCCTCGCCTACTTCTTCGGGTTGATCAAGCGGGTGCTGGCCGGAGAGTTCCGCTTTTGGGCTGGTCGCAAACTGCGCCAGCCCGAGAGTTTTCCCGCATCGGTAGAACCAGCAGCCACCCCGCAGCCACGGCCTGAACCCACCCCCGCTTTCAAGCCCGCCGCGCCGGAAGTCGTCAAGGCGCATATCGCCCAAATGCGCAGCATGCTGAACAGGCCTACAAGTGTCGGCGAGTTGGCCGCCAAGCTTGTGCAGGACAAGGGATGGCGGCCTAACCCGGCATGAAACGCATGCCATCAGGCACGCACCACAGCGCTGCCTGAGCAGGCAGGAGAGCTTCATATCCTGACTGTCCGGGCAGCAGACAAGGCCGCAAGCCGCGCAGCGACCGGTTGAAGGCCCAGGCACCGCAGCCAACCGGGCAGAACTGCGATCAAGGGACGCTCACTATCTGCGCCAGATCGACCAACTCACCGCTGCCATGTCGTCACTGCACGCCGCAGTGACGACACGGCGATCTGCAGCAACAATGCGGTCTGGCGCGGCATCGTATTATCGCTGCCGCACATGATGATGCCCTGACACACTGGCCCTGCAATGACCTGCCGGTGGGTATGAACACCGGAACCCTGGCGCAGCTCCCATGCGCAGTCATTGCGCAGGCCGTACCCATCCGGCCCCCCCAAAGGCACCGGCTTCTGCAAGTGCCTGTCCGCAAGGATGAAGCCCACCCCAGGCGCGCCAGGCCCATTTGCGCGTCGCCCTGCAACAGGGGGAGCCGCGTTTCTCACTGAGCCATCCGGCGTCGTCCCATCCGTCGCAGCGTCCTGCTGCCTGCCTGTCCCATGCCCGCTGTCGTCATCAGTCGGGAGCGTTCCCTTATCCCATCCACAGGATGGTTTATCCATGCACTACGCACGATGACATGCCGCCCGGTCTTCCCACAGGAAGCAAGGTGGACGCCTCATGCCGAGGCAAGGGGTGCGCTGAGCACCCAGCCCTTCGCCCTTCGGGGATCTCGCGTGAGCGAGTTGGCAACAACACTAACCGATGCCCCTCTCAGCAAGACGCCACACCCGCTACACAGGAGACCGCCGTGGATGATTTGACCTGGACGCTGAAACAGTTGTGCCGGCGCAACCGTGACGGCAGCTTTGCCACGCAGGCCGACCGCCAACGCTCACTGACGCTGATGGCCCGCCAGTTGCGTGACGCCGGGTTCAACCAGATGCAGGCCCGTTCGCTCAAGGGCAAACACGTCGATGCGCTGCTCAACCAGTGGCAGGCACAGGGGCTCTCGACCGGCACCCTGAAAAACCGCCTGAGTCACCTGCGCTGGTGGGCGGAGAAGATCGGCAAAGGGGGACTGCTGCCTGCCGACAACCGCCAGCTCGGCATTCCTGAGCGGCAGTACAGCAGCAACCAGAGCAAGGCACAGACACTGGACGAGCGCCCGGACGCCATCCGCGATCCGCACGTGCAGATGAGCCTGCGCCTGCAGGCCGCCTTCGGGTGCCGCCAAGAGTGCATCAAGTTCCAGCCTGCCTGGGCCGACCGGGGCGATCACATCGCGCTCAAAGGCTCATGGACAAAAGGCGGCAAGCCGCGCAGCGTCCCCATTACGACGCCGCAGCAACGGGCGGTGCTCGATGCGGCGCGGACACTGGCCAGGGCCGGTTCGCTGATCCCGGCGCACAAGTCCTATATCCAGCAGCAGCATGTGTATGACGGCCAGTGCAAGGCGGCTGGACTGAGCAACATGCATGGCCTGCGCCATCAGTACGCCCAGGCAAGATATGAGGCGCTGACCGGCTGGCAGGCGCCGGCTGCGGGCGGGCCGACCGCGGGTACGCTGACCCCGGCCCAGCGCCAGATCGATGCACAGGCACGCCAGATCATCAGCCATGAACTGGGCCATGAACGGCCCCAGATCGTCTCGCTGTACGTGGGGCACTAGTCGCCGGGCAGTCGCTGGCTAGCCTCGTCGCATCCACAGTTCATACGCCAGGCCTGAGAGCATGAAGTAGGCTCCGCCAAGCAGCATGATCAGCAGCACAACGCCGCCGGCCCGTGCGGAAAGCCGGGTATACCGCGCCAAGGCAAACCAGACCGAAGACAGTGCACCGCTGGCCCGCTGATTCATCAAGGCGAGGTAATGCAGTGACCGAAGCGCCGCAGCAAGCGTTGCGCCAATCCCCATCACGACCCCGAAGAGCTGGGACAGTATCCAGATCCGATGCTCATTCTTCAGCACTTCAAAATAGTAATCGATGATCCCGTACCGAAAAGCCGCCTCACGGGCGCCGGCAATAACTCCCGCTTGCGCAAGCTCGGTCAGGTAGATGGATGCGCCCACCGCGACCAAGGGTGTGAAGATGTACCAGCCCCATTCAGCGCTGTTGTACTGCCCCCGGATGGCAGAGGCCAAACCGGCCGCCAGGATAAACGCCGTGCAGGAAAACACCCCGCTCAGCCAATAGTGCAGGATATCACTGGCGTAACGGCTATACCCCCAGATGACAACGGCCACGACAATGAACAGAGCACCAAGGTAAGCCCATACGTCGTCCGAAGAAGAGGATGTTCCCCGGCTTTGATTTACCACGACCGTTTGCCTGAAGGTGATAACGGTCTGCTGCACTGTGACAGGTGCCGCAGGCGAAGGGGTGTTGTTGAACCCACCAAATAGCAGCCCCAATATGGCGCCAATAAGTGGGGATATAACAGCGCTTTGTACAAGCGGGTTATTTATCCAGGCAATAAACGCGTCCAATCAATGCTCCTTTACATGCTCACATGGCTATACCGACCCGAAAGAAAAGCCGCCTGAAGAGCAACGCTGCCATTAAATGACAACTCACTCCGAAGACGGCTTGCTTATCGGGCCTGCTGCAATTCTCTGTATTTTTATACAGATTAAATCGCAAAGCGAGCATTACACCTTGAACTGCGCCACCATGCCATTGAGTTTCACCGCAAGGCATGACAGATCCTGGGCGGCAATGCGGTGAGGGTGAATGCCGCATTGTTTGTCGAAGAACAATGCGGTTTGTCATGAACTGCCGGGTGTGTCCCTTTGCCCCCGGAGAAACTGTCATGCCCTCACCGCTTTCACACATCAAACCTCAGCGGCCCGTGCGCCGTTTAGTCGTGCTCATGGCGTTGCTGCTGGCTGACGTATTCGTCCTGGCATTCGTCGTCACCTTCGCCGGCATTCTCCTGCTGGGCGGCATCGAGCACTGGCAGCAGTGGCTCGACGATCACGCCGGGCATTTCTTTGTCTGGCGCCTGTGCCTGTATGTCGCCGTCGCAGCCGCTTGGCCCTGGGTGCGTCGCCATCGTCTCGCACGCGATCCGCAGTCACGCCAGCAATTACGCGTCATTGAGGTGCTCGGCGTACTCGGCATCGTTCTGTACGAAGCCAGCAACTGGCTGCGGATGTATTGAGCCGGGAGTCCCCCATGACGCTGATGACGACCGACTATCTGGAGTATTACCTGACGCTGGTCGCCTGGATCGTGCATAACGGCATCTGGGCCATCGTGGTGACCAGCGGGGTGATTGCACTGCCGTTCCTGGCCATCATCCTCGGCGAGTGGCTGAACGTGCGCACCGAGGGCGCAGACGAGGGCAACAAGGGCATCCTGTCGTCTCAGCGCATCGAGAACCGCATCTGGGTCGCCATCGTCGTGGTGATGTTCGCCTGTGTCCCGACCATCGATGTGGATCTGGCAACCATCAAGTTTGATACCAGTCGCTCGGCCCAGTGCCAGGTGAATGTGCCGCTGCCTGCCGATACCGGCTGGAGCCAGTCCTTCACCACCCTCAACAACCAGAGCGCCAAGGTGCCGGTGTGGTGGGCGTTCATGCATGGGCTGTCGCGGGCGGTGACGGGGGCTGCGGTCGCGGCCATTCCGTGCGGCACCGACCTGCGCCAGATGCGCATGGAGATCAATGCCACGCGCATCGCCGATCCGGTGCTGGCTCAGGAAGTAGCGGACTTCACGCACGACTGCTACGGCCCGGCACGGGCCAAACTGTTCATGAGCCGCCCGGAACTGGATGCATCGCAAATGCACGATGTCACCTGGATCGGGTCACAGTTTTTCCTGGGTCAGTCCGGCTACTACGATACCTACCGCGCCAAGACGCCACGCGAGGGCTGGGCCTACAACAGTGACCGGGATGCCGGCTTGGCCCAGGTGCAGAGTGGTGCGGGCTAACCCACCTGTAATCAGTGGTGGAACGATGCCGGCAACGGCCTGCGCGCCCGCCTGCTGCAGCAGGTCGAGCCGGCCTGCTCAACCGCATCACCAGTTGGGCAGGCTTTCTGAGCCGCACCGAGGTGGATGATTCCGTGGTGCGGGCCATCGCAGCCCCGCGCCAGCAGAAAATGAACCTGGGCAGTATCTATGCCGATTACGGCGGACAGATCGACAAGACCCTGCCCAACATCGTTACCCGCGCCGCTGGTGATGTGGGGATGGCCGTGGGCAGCCTGGCCTTTTTCCCGGCGATGGATGTGGTGCGCCAGGCATTGCCGATGGTGATGTCGCTGCTGAAGATGGCGCTGATCATCAGCACGCCGCTGCTGTTCACCCTGGCGACCTACGATATCCGCGCATTCGTCACGATCAGTTGCGTGTACTTCGCGCTGTACTTCGTCGATTTCTGGTTCGAGCTGGCCCGCTGGATCGACTCGACCATCCTCGACGCCCTGTATGGCTGGGGCATGGGGTTCAACCGGCCGCACATGAACTTCAACATCATGATGGGGCTGGACAACACCTTCGGCGACATGCTGCTGAATTTCGTCATGGGCACCATGTTCATTGTGCTGCCGACGTTTTGGGTCACAGCCTTGGGCTGGGTTGGCGTTCGTGCAGGCGGGGCGATGCAAGGGCTGAGCGACGGTACTGCCGGCGCAGGCAAGGCAGGAAGCAAGGGAGCCGAGACAATGAGCGGCGGAAAGCTTCGCTAATACCGCTCAGTCATCGTCGTAACGAGGATCGTAAAAGCGATGATCCGGGGCATCGTTATACATATTTGGGTCATATCCCGGATTCTTCTTGTGATCGGCCTGCTCCCCAATAGGCCAATCATCATCCTGATCGGCGCCTGTGTTGTCGGCCGCATGCGCCAACACTGCGACGGCCAGAAACACCAGAGCCAACCAGAAAGCGAGATAGAGCAGCACCAGAACGGCGACGATCCTGAATGCCCAGGGCAGCATGCGGGCGACTTTTACCGGCACGCCATGCCCAGCCAGCCAGGCCACAAAACGGGCTTCCTGGCGCAAGAATGCCCGGTATCCGTTACCAAGCCACTAGCCCAGCTTCCAGGCGGTGCGCTGCTTCTGTGTGTCGTGCTGCTGCATGATGGATACCTCGCTGGCTCAGCAACCATGCCTTGGGCCTTTACTGCCTCCGCTCTCAAAGGGAAATGGCAAAGGGTCTCAAGGGTTGAGACAAGGGAAGAGGCTCAAGGGTCAAATGCCCTATCCGAAAAGGCCAAAAGGCTCAAAAACTGCTCTCCCGAGTGGAGCTTGTACAGCGGGTGCGCTCCCACACCGGGCCGGCTGTTTGCGGCCCTCAATAGTGATAACGGCAGGCAGCAATCAGCAGCGCCTCATCCGTCACCGAATACACAAACCGATGTTCGGCAGTGATCCGCCTCGACCAGAAGCCCGCCAGGTTGTGGCGAAGCGGCTCCGGCTTGCCCTTGCCCTCGAAAGGGGTGCGGCGGGTCTCCTTGATCAGCTCGTTGATCTTTTTGACCATACGCTTATCTGCGTCCTGCCAGTACAGATAATCGTCCCAGGCTTGCTCAGACCAGATCAGCTTCACTCGGCGATATCCCGCTCGACACCCTGACCACGCGTGAGGCTGTCAATCGAGTCCATCAGGCGGCGAGCATTGGCCGGAGAGCGCAGCAGGTAAGCCGTTTCCTCCAGCGCGTTGTACTCCTCCAGCGACATCAGCACGCACGCCTCGCCGTTCTGGCGGGTAATCAGGGTCGGGGCGCGATCCTCGACGGTCTGCACCATGGTGGCCGACAGGTTCTGCCGGGCTTCGGTATAGCTGATAGTGCGCATGGCAACCTCTCTTTAATATGTACAGTTCATTGTACATCACGCCAAAATCAATTACCAGATTTCCATGCCGCTGGCAAGCGATCCCGAAGCCCCTGCATCAGCCCACGATATGACGCGGCAGCGCCACCCCGTCCACCGACTGCGGTAAACGCCCCTGTGCCAGCAGGCGCAGATAGCTTTCGATCCCCGCCATGCTGTGCGGCGCCGCCTGCGGCAACACCGGCTGGGCGATTGGCTCGCCCCGCTCGCAGCTATCGAGGCGGTCGGCCCAGTCCTGCATCATCATCCGGCGCTGCTCCACATAGTCCGCGTGGTTGTAGGCGGCTCGGATCTTGTTGGGGTCAGCGTGGGACAACTGCACCTCGATCCATTCCTTCGGGTAACCCAGCTCGTTGAGCGCTGTGGAAATCGTCGCCCGGATGCCGTGACCGGTCAGCCGGTCGGCATAGCCCATGCGATGCAGCGCGCCGTTAAGCGTGTTTTCGCTGATGCGTTCCTTGAGGCGGCTGCGATGCGACAGCAGGTAGTGCTGCGCAGGGCGACGGGCGTGCTCGTCGATCAGTACATGCACGATGTCGATGGCCTGCCGGGGCAGAGGCACGATGTAGGGCGGAATGGTCTTGCCCTCGCGACGCAGCTTGACCTGCAACTGCTTGACGATGACCGGCGGGATGATCCACAGCCCACGCTCCAGGTCGAACTGCTCAGGCACCGCCTGGCGCAGCTCGCCAGTACGGACGCCGGTCAGCAGCAACAGGCGCAAGCCCATCTTGGTCACTTCCTGGCCACCATAGCTACACAAGGTCTGCAGGAAGGTGGGCAACTCGTCCATGCGCAGGAACGGGTTGTGCGATACGGGAGGCTTGGGTGCGGCCACGATATCGAGGTCGCTGGCCGGGTTGTAGCGCAGGCCCTTTTCGACCATCGCATAGCGAAACAGCTGATTGAACCAGGTGCGCACCTTCTCGGCGGTGGTAAACGCCTTGCGCCGCTCGATGCGACGCAGCACGTCCAGCAGGTGCGGGTTGTCGATATCGAAGATGGACAGCTTGCCCAGCCAGGGCAACACGTCCTTGTCGAAAATGCGGTCGATCTGCGACAGGGTGCTCTGACGGCCGGTTTTCAGGCTCAGCGCCTTGAAGTCGCGCCAGGCCTTGAAGACGGAAGCAAAGGTGTTCAGGGGTGCGGCCAGCTCTGCCGCCTTGACCTGCAGACGGTGAACACGCGGATCGACACCACGGGCAACCTGCGCCCGCAGGTCATCGCGCCGCTCGCGCGCATCCTTGAGGGACATTTCCGGGTAACTGCCAACGGCAACGCGCTGCTGCTTGCCCATCCAGGTGAAGCGGAAGTGCCACTTCTTGGCCCCTCGACCGGTGACGAACAGCACCAGGCCGTCTGCATCGTTGAGGGTGTAGTCTTTGCCGGTGGTCTTCGCCTGCCGGACTACTGCATCTGTTAACGCCATGGGTACATCTCCTTCAAGTTGAGGAGAGGTGTACCGTGCTCAGGGGCAGTGGCTCAGCAAACAATCCGCACCAGCAACCGCCCGGATTTCATGTACTGTTTCATGTACTGATTGGGCGTGGTTGACAGTGGAACTGAGCAGCTTTCGCTAGACATTCCCCAGGGCCGAAACCCTGTTGAATCAAGAACCTACAGACTTTGGTGGACGTCTATAGATGAAGAATTGGAGCGGGAAACGAGACTCGAACTCGCGACCCCGACCTTGGCAAGGTCGTGCTCTACCAACTGAGCTATTCCCGCATAACGACACATCTTTCCATTTCTGGAAAATGGCGTCCCCTAGGGGACTCGAACCCCTGTTACCGCCGTGAAAGGGCGGTGTCCTAGGCCACTAGACGAAGGGGACGCTGCCCGGAGAAACTGGCTTCTCCGCCCGTCAGCACAACCACCTGAAGGCTTCATGCTGCGAGTGGCGCGCATTCTAGGGGGGCATCAGGATGCCGTCAAGCGTCATCATGATTTTTTTATCAACCACTCCCGGCTGCGCTCAGCGAGCTATCAGCTTGCCACTCAAGCCACTACACTTCCTGCAACACAGGCTATCGACGGTACACTGCAGTGTCCACACTTCTCATTGCCGGCCTGGTGCTGGCCGCACTGTTCCTGCTGCTCCTGATTGGCTATGCCAGCCAACTCGTGGAAAAGCGCGGCCTCGAGAAAGCTCGGCTGCGGGCCGACCTCAAGGAGCGGGTGAAGCGCTGCTCCGAACTGAACGCGAACCTTCCCGGGCAATTGATGAGCCCTGCCCTCAAGCGCCTCCTGTACAAGATCGAATTGGGCGCCTGCCAGCGCCTGCAGGCACTGGAGAAAAGCCCGCCACAACTCACGGAGCGCATCCAGGCACTCGATGAACTGCTCAGGCAGGGAGAAGAAGTGCCCGTGGAGAACCCGCCTGCCCACCTGTCCACGGAGCAGCATGCCAAGGCCGCCCGGGAAATGCTCGAGAACGTGCATGCGCAGATCGTCCATGCGGCCAAGGATGGCGTCATCCCCCGCGATGCCGCCCGGCACTGGACCAAGGAAATAAAGAAGATGCTGGTTCTGCTCTACATCGACTACTTCAACGCCATGGGCACCATGGCCCTGCAGCAAGGGCAGTACCAGAAAGCGCGCCTGGCCTTCGAACGGGGCGTGCAGTACGTGCGCAAGCAACCTGACGCGGCCCAGTACAGCGCCCAGCTTCGCCAGTTACAGGAAAGGATCGGCCTCGCCGACAGCCAGGTGCAGAAGCGGCAGCCCACCCAGACTGAAGACAGTGAGCTGAGCGAGGGTATGAAAAGCTTCAGCGACGACGACTGGAAGAAGAAGAATATCTACTGAGGCAGCAACTGCCGGCCGACCCACTGCCGGGCATATTGGTAGGCGCAACGCCCATTGCGATTGCCGCGTGCCGTAGCCCAGCGGATCGCATCCTTCTCCAGCGCTTCGCTCCAGTTCCAGTTCAGCCCTGACTGCCCCGCGAGAGTGCCTACCCAGTGCCGGACGACATCCAGGTAATGCTCCTGGCTGAAAGGATAGAAGGACAACCACAGGCCGAAGCGATCGGACAGCGCGATCTTGTCCTCCACCGCCTCGTTCGGGTGCAACTCACCATCCACCACCTGCCAGTTGTCGTTGTCGCTCTGTTTCTCCGGTACCAGATGGCGGCGGTTGGAGGTCGCATACAGCAGTACATTGTCCGGCGCGCGCTCCAGCGAACCATCCAGGACACTCTTCAGCACCCGGTAATCGCCTTCCCCCGCTTCGAAGGACAGGTCGTCGCAGAACAGCACGAAACGATACGGCAAGCTCACCAGGTGCTCGACCACTCTCGGCAGATCGGCCAGATGATCCCGCTCGATTTCTATCAGGCGCAATCCCAACGGGGCATACTCACCGAGCAACGCGCGGACCAGTGAGGATTTGCCCGTTCCCCTGGCGCCCCACAACAAGGCATGGTTGGCAGGAACACCATCGACGAACTGGCGCGTATTGTGCCCCAGCAGTTGGCGCTGCCGGTCGACACCCAACAGGTCATCCAGCTTCAGATCCAGACGCACATCCAGACCGAGCAGATAGCCACCCGAAGAGTCGCGCAGCCAGCGTGCCGCCATACTCCGCGTCCAGTCCACAGGCTCGCGCCGGGCAGGCAGCAGGGGCTCCAGGCGCTCCAGCAAGCCATCCACGCGGTTCATGAAAGCTTTCAGTTCAGCATCCATCAGGCTACTCCACGGCACACAGGTTCGTGACGAAACATTTCGAACAGTCCGCCCTTTTACAGAGCGCAAGATGGCAATGCAACCCGGCAGGCATGGCATGCGCTCCCCGCCCGCTCAGGAGGCCTTCAACTCCAGCGCCACGGAGTTGATGCAGTAGCGCAGGCCGGTCGGCTCGGGGCCGTCCGGAAACACATGCCCCAGGTGCGCATCGCAACCCGAGCACTTGACCTCGATACGGAACATGCCGTGGCTGAAGTCGTCCTTGCGCACCAGCGCATGTTCATCGACCGGCTGGAAATAGCTCGGCCAACCACAGCCGGAGTCGAACTTGGCCTGGGAAGCGAACAGTGCCTGCCCGCAACATGCGCAATGGTAAACACCCTCGGTCCTGCAGTTGGTGTAACGGCCACTGAACGGACGCTCGGTCGCGCCCAGCCGACAGACCTGGAACTGCGCCTCATCGAGCTCGTCGCGCCACTCATCGAGGCTTTTCTCTGACTTGTCCACGGATACACCTCCTCGGAGGAAAAAAGCCTTATCTGTACCTTTCCCGGTTACAAGGCCGGACGTATGATGCGTTCCTTCTTCGACGCCTAGTCTGGCAGCGGTTGCACGTCACTGCCAAGGCGCCTGGTTTGCCAGCGTTGCCGCCGCAACGCCTCCACGTCGGGACACTCAGGATCATGCAGGTCACCAAATCGAACAAGCTCGCCAACGTCTGCTACGACATCCGCGGGCCAGTCCTCAAACATGCCAAGCGCCTGGAAGAGGAAGGGCATCGCATCCTCAAGCTGAATATCGGCAATCCAGCGCCATTCGGTTTCGAGGCCCCCGAGGAAATACTGCAGGACGTGATCCGCAATCTGCCGACCGCGCAAGGCTACAGCGATTCGAAAGGCCTGTTCAGCGCCCGCAAGGCAATCATGCAGTACTGCCAGCAGAAGCAGATCGAAGGTGTCGGCATCGAGGACATCTACCTCGGCAACGGCGTGTCCGAACTGATCGTCATGTCCATGCAGGCCCTGCTCAACAATGGCGACGAAGTCCTGATTCCCGCCCCGGACTACCCGCTCTGGACCGCCTCGGTCAGCCTGGCCGGCGGCAAGCCGGTGCATTACCTGTGCGACGAACAGGCCAACTGGTGGCCCGACCTGCAGGATATCAAGGCCAAGATCACCCCCAATACCAAGGCCCTGGTGCTGATCAACCCGAACAACCCGACCGGCGCGGTCTATCCCAGGGAAGTGCTGGAAGGTATCGTCGAACTGGCTCGCCAGCACAACCTGGTGCTGTTCTCGGACGAAATCTACGACAAGATCCTCTATGACGGTGCCACGCATATCTCCACCGCGTCACTGGCCCCGGATGTGCTCTGCCTGACCTTCAACGGCCTGTCGAAATCCTACCGGGTAGCCGGCTTCCGCTCGGGCTGGGTCATCATTTCCGGTCCTAAACACAAGGCCCGCAGCTATATCGAAGGCCTCGACATCCTGGCCAACATGCGCCTGTGCGCCAACGTACCGGCCCAGCACGCGATCCAGACCGCCCTCGGCGGCTACCAGAGCATCAATGACCTGGTGTTGCCACCGGGCCGCCTGCTGGAACAACGCAACCGCTCCTGGGAGCTCTTGAACGACATTCCCGGCATCAGTTGCGTCAAGCCCATGGGGGCACTCTATGCCTTCCCGCGCATCGACCCGAAAATCTGCCCGATCCACAATGACGAGAAGTTCGTGCTCGACCTGCTGCTCTCGGAAAAACTGCTGATCGTACAGGGTACGGCCTTCAACTGGCCGTGGCCGGACCACTTCCGCGTGGTCACCCTGCCCCGGGTCGATGACCTCGAGCAGGCCATCAGGCGTATCGGCAACTTCCTCAAGGGCTATAGGCAGTAGCTGCAAGACCAAGAGCCGAAAACAGCGCTGGAAGTTGGAAGTTGGACGGAAACGACAGGTAGCCGGTGTTTTCGCCCAGCCTCCAGCGCCTTTATCGGGGCAGCTTGCCAACGGTTAACGGCACAGCCCGATCACCAGCGGCCTGCCCATAGGACATAGCTTGAAATAGTCGCCTGGTTGAAAGGCCCTGGGGCGCGCCTTATATAGCCTATCGTTGTTCACTATTCCCCCTGGAGCCTGTCGCACCATGATGCGCATATTCTTGTTTCTGGCCACCAACCTTGCCGTCCTGGTCATCGCCAGCATCACCCTGAGACTGCTCGGAGTGGATCGCTACACGGGCACCAACTACGGCAGCCTGCTGGCCTTCTGCGCAGTGTTCGGCTTCGCCGGCTCGCTGGTTTCGCTGTTCATTTCCAAATGGATGGCCAAGATGAGCACCCGTACGGAGATCATCAGCCAGCCACGTACCCGTCACGAGCAGTGGCTGCTGCAGACCGTCGAGGAGCTCTCCCGCGAAGCCGGTATCAGGATGCCGGAAGTCGGTATCTTCCCCGCCTACGAAGCCAACGCCTTCGCCACCGGCTGGAACCGCAACGATGCGCTGGTCGCCGTCAGCCAGGGCCTGCTGGAGCGGTTCTCGCCGGATGAGGTAAAAGCGGTGCTGGCGCACGAGATCGGCCATGTGGCCAATGGCGACATGGTGACGCTGGCCCTGATCCAGGGCGTGGTGAACACCTTCGTCATGTTCTTCGCGCGCATCTTCGGCAACTTCGTCGACAAGGCGATCCTCAAGAACGAAGACGGCCACGGCATCGGCTATTTCGTCGCGACCATCTTCGCCGAGCTGGTACTGGGCATCCTCGCCAGCATCATCGTCATGTGGTTCTCGCGCAAACGCGAATTCAAGGCCGACGAGGCCGGTGCGCAACTGGCGGGCACCAGTGCCATGATCGGCGCCCTGCAGCGCCTGCGCAGCGAACAGGACGTGCCGGTGCAGATGCCCGACTCGCTGACCGCGTTCGGTATCAACGGTGGCCTGAAGAATGGGCTGGCCGGCCTGCTGATGAGCCACCCACCGCTGGAAGAGCGTATCGAGGCCCTGCGCCGCCGCGGCTGAGCGCTCCCGACATGAAAAAAGGGCGACCCATGGTCGCCCTTTTTTCATCGGTACGCGTCAGGCCCGGGCGCCCTCATGAAGCGGAATAGACGCTCGCCTCGATATCCACACCGGCATCACGCATCTGCGCCAGCTTGTAGCGCAAGGTCCTGGCACTGATCCCCAAGCGCTCGGCGGCTTCCTTGCGGCGACCACGCTCGGCACGCAACGTGTCGATGATCAACTGGAACTCTCGCTGCCGCAGATCGTTCTCCAGCCCTCGTTGCAGTGTTTGCGCGGCAGGCTCCTCCACCACGACCTGGGAGATGTTCATATCCAGGCACAGGTCCGCGGGCTGGATGACGCCATTCTGCTGGAGGATCAGCGCACGCTGGATGGAGTTATCCAGCTCACGCACGTTACCCGGCCAGGTATGGGCACGCAGGCAGGCCTGCGCCTCGGCAGAAAGGCGCGGCACGCTCTGGTGCATTCGCGTCGCGTGGACGCCCAGCAGGCGCTCGGCCAATGGCATGATGTCGCTCGGCCGCTCGCGCAGGGCCGGCCATGCCAACGGAAAGACCGAGAGCCGGTAGAAAAGATCTTCACGGAAACGCCCATCGCGCACCTCATCGGCCAGGTTGCGGTTGGTCGTGGCCAGGATGCGGATATCCAGCGGGATCGGACGGCGCGCGCCCACACGCTCCACCTCGCGCTCCTGCAGGACCCGCAGCAGTTTGGCCTGCAGCCCCAGAGGCATTTCCGATATTTCATCGAGCAGCAGGGTCCCGCCATCGGCCAGTTCGAACTTGCCGGGTTGTGAGGCGATGGCTCCGGTGAAGGCGCCCTTCTCATGTCCGAACAGCGTCGCTTCGAGCATGTTGTCCGGTATCGCGGCACAGTTGATGGCGATGAAGGGCTTGCGCGCACGCGCGGATTGCTCATGGATATAACGCGCCAGCACCTCCTTGCCGGTGCCGGACTCCCCCGAGATCAGCACAGTGGAATCGCTTTTCGCCACGCGTGCCGCCAGGGCCAGCAATTGTCGGCTGGAAGCCTCGCAGGCGACCGGCCCTTCGGAGTCATGCACGGCGCCACAGGCATGGCGCGCGATCAATTCCAGCAGTGTCTTCGCCTCGAAGGGTTTGACCAGATAATCGACCGCCCCCTGGCGTATGGCATCCACGGCCCTCTCCACCGCCGCATAGGCGGTCATCAACAGCACCGGCAGGTGCGGATAACGCTGGCGCATCAGCGACAGCAGCGCATGGCCGTCCATGCCAGGCATGTTGACATCGCTGATGACCAGAGCGAAGTGCTCCTCGGCCAATGCCGACAGTGCCTGTTCCGCACTCGCCACCGCCCGATAGGCATACCCCGCCAGCTCCAGCGTGTCTGCCAGCGCCTCACGCAGGGCGCGATCATCCTCGACCAGCAGAATTCTGACTGTCATTCATCACTCCGGGTTGGTTGGAGGCCAATAGTGGCAACACCAGCGTCACGCAGGTGCCACGTCCGGGCCTGGAAGCGATCGACATCCTGCCGTGATGGGCCCGCACCACTGTCTTGGCGACGGCCAGGCCGAGGCCTGTGCCGGTCGTTCGCGTCGTGAAAAAAGGCTCGCCAAGCCGTGCCAGCCGCTCCCGGTCCAGCCCCGGCCCGTTATCGCTGATGCACACGCGCAGATCCGCCCCGCGAGGATAGGCATGCACCTTGATCCGTGCTTCGCCTCCCGCCGCCTGCTGGGCATTATCGAGCAGATTGAGCAGCGCCCCGACCAGCGTATCGCGATTACACAGCAGTTGCCCCTCGATGACATCGCACTGCCAGCGCACCCGCACGTCCTGCAACAGGCATTCGGAGGCTTCGCGCAGTGCATCGAACAGGCCTTTCACCGGCAGACGATCATGCAGCGGCAGATCCCCCCGGGCAAACACCAGCATGTCCCGCACCTGCCGTTCCAGCTCATGCAAGCGCTCCTTCAGGCGAGCGCTGAAACGCAGGCGCTGCTCCTCGTCCAGACCACCATCATGCAAGTGGCCGGCATACAACAGGGCCGAAGACAGCGGTGTACGTATCTGGTGCGCCAGCGATGCCACCATGCGCCCCAGTGCGGAAAGCCGTTCGTTGTGGGCGAGATGCGCCTGCAAACGCCGCGTTTCGGTGAGGTCGGTGAGCAGCACCAGTTGCCCCGGTTCACCGCCGAGCGAACGTGTGGCAATGGAGAGCCGGCGACCGTCACGCAGGGAAATCTCATGACCATCATCCTTGCGTGGCGCGAAACTGCGCGCGATGACATCGCGCCAGAACGCCCCTTGCAATGGCGCCCCCAGAAGCTCGATGGCCAGCGGATTGGCCTCACGTACCCGGCCCTGGCCATCGATCACGATAACCCCGCCCGGCAACACATCCAGCACACTCTGCAAGCGGCTCGCCAGTCGTTCCGTCTCGGCCAGCTCGTCGCGGCGCTGGGCATTGGCCTGCGCCAGTTGCCCCTGTAGTTCGGCGATACGCTCGTCCAGCAGCGCCCGTGAGGCATTCAACTGGCTGGAAACGCTACGCACATGATCGATCGACGCCTCGAGGGCGAGATCATCGTTGCCTGGTGGATGAACACGACTCACACGCTGGCCCATACCTGTCAAAAGATGGTCGTTTCAACAATGGGAGCAAGGTTCATGCCTGGCGCAGCTGCAAGCAGTGTGGAAGCCGCGGCCAAAACCCTGTCAAGCTTTTTCTTCCAGCTTCGGGCTTAGAGTCCCCTGGCAGCCTGTCGGACTTTCAGGCAGCTTGAGTAATAATCGCAGCGCTTCGATATACCGGTATCTCGCATGAGCCGCTTCCGCCCTGTTGATCGCAAGACCCCTACCTGTTTCCACCGTCGGTGGAAGGGTGGTCGCCGGAAAATCACCTGGCGCGCTTCATCGTCGAAGTGATCGACGGGCTGGATCTGAGCCAACTCCAGAAGGCTTATGCCGGCCGCGGCGGTGCGGCCTACCATCCAGGGCTACTGCTGTCGCTGCTGGTCTATGGCTATGCCACGGGCGTCTTCTCCAGCCGCAAGATCGAGCGGGACACCTACGATTCGGTGGCTTTTCGTTTCATTGCTGCGAACGATCATCCCGATCACGACACCCTGGCGACCTTGCGCCGCCGCTTCCTGGACGAACTGGTCGGTATTTTCGTCCAGGTGCTGGAAATGGCTCAGGAAATGAAGCTCCTGAAGCTGGGCACTGTCAGTCTGGACGGCACCAAGATTCACGCCAATGCCTCGCGCCATAGCGCCTTGTCTCATGGACATGATCGAGAAGAACGAAGCCCATCTGAAAGCCCAGGTGCAAGAGCTGCTTGCCCTGGCCGAACAGGCGGATCAGTCGAACGTACCGGCTGGGGTCAGTCTGCCGGAAGAGATCAAGCGCCGAGAGCAAAGGCTCAAGGTAATGGAAGCGGCCAAGGCGAAGATCGAAGCGCGGGCGAAAAGGCGAATATCGAGCCCCTGATCGCCGTGACGAGAGAGGCCCGACAAGGTGATTGGAGAGAGCGATTCACAGAGCCCGAAGCGATCGCTGAAGACGCTACACCGGTAGAGCGAATGAAGCATCGGCTGAAAACGAAAGCGGGTCGAGCGGCTTATGCGTTGCGCAAACAGACGGTGGAACCAGTGTTCGGCATCATCAAGTCGGTGCTGGGTTTTCGGCAGTTCTCGCTGCGCGGTCTGGAATCGGTCGCAGGGGAATGGCAACTGGTTTGCCGGGCATGGAATCTGAAGAGAATCGCCTCATTACGCCTTGGCGCGTGAGCAAAGCAGCGTGCGGACCATGGGCGGGCAATGACGGGCCCCATCGCCCAGATGTTGAAGAGTGAGCCTGCCTGCGCTGCCCCATGTCGTCGCGTGAAAAACGCCACCCTTTGCCATGATTAGGCCGCAGGCGGCTTCAACTCCGACAGGCTGCTAGCCCTCGGCGCCCTCTTCGTCCCGCCGATTCATACCGTACTTGCGCATTTTCTCGACCAGCGTGGTACGCCGGATGCGCAGGCGTTCGGCGGCACGTGCGACCACCCCACCGGCATCGTCGAGCGCCTGGTTGATCAGCCCCTGCTCCAGGTTGCCCAGGTATTCCTTGAGGTCCAGCCCCTCCACCGGGAGCATGGCATGCGCCGTCGACACCGCCAGGGGCGCGGTGATCGCGGCACGCTCTTCCATTTCCTCTTGCAGGCTGCTGGCGTACTGCTCGTCATCGTCATCGACATGGCGAAATTTCTTCGGCAGCTCCATGACACCGATCACCCCATAGGGATGCATGATGGCCATGCGTTCGACCAGGTTGGCCAGCTCGCGGACATTGCCCGGCCAGTCATGGCGGCAGAGCGACATGATGGCGGCGGAGTTGAAACGAATGGAACCGCGCTTCTCGTTTTCCATCCGCGAGATCAGTTCGTTGATCAGCAGCGGGATATCTTCGACCCGCTCGCGCAGCGGCGCCATTTCGATGGGGAATACATTGAGCCGGTAATAGAGGTCCTCGCGGAAGGTACCCTCTTCGATCATCTTCTCGAGGTTCTTGTGGGTCGCGGCGATGATGCGCACATCGGCGCTCTGGGTACGATTGCTGCCTACGCGTTCGAAGGTGCGCTCCTGCAGCACACGCAACAGCTTGACCTGCATGGGCAGGGGCATGTCGCCGATCTCGTCGAGGAACAGTGTACCGCCCTCGGCGAGTTCGAAACGCCCGGCGCGCGCGGTTATGGCTCCAGTGAAGGCGCCCTTCTCGTGACCGAACAGCTCGCTTTCCAGCAACTCGGCCGGAATGGCGCCACAGTTGACCGGAACGAAAGGCGCCTGGCGGCGCTTGGAGTGATAATGCAGGTTGCGCGCCACCACCTCCTTGCCCGTTCCCGATTCGCCGAGGATCAGCACACTCGCATCGGTATCGGCGACCTGCTGCATCATCTGCCGAACATGCTGGACCGCCCGGCTGGTGCCGACCAGGCTGCGGAACAGATTCGGTTCGCGCTGGCGCCCGCGGGCCCGTGCCTGGTCGTACATCTCGCGGTAGACCTGGGCCCGGTGCAGGGAGTCAAGCAGCTTGTTGTAGCTGGGTGGCATTTCCAGGCTGGTCAGGATGCGCCGCCGCAGTTCCTCCGGCCACTCGGCCGGGACCGACTCGTCGATAAGCATCAGCGGCACATGCTCATCCCATTTGCCCAGTTCCTTGAGCAGTCCGAGCACGCCGCCCGCACAACTCACCGAGCCAAGCAGGACGCTATTCACACTGCGTTGGTTTTCCAGACAGGCAACCTGTTCTCGCCAGTCCCGACTGTCGCAGGAGAGGTGATCCTCACTGAGAAAACTCAGGATGACAGCCAGATCGCGACGACGCTCAGCATCGTCATCTATCAACAAAATCTTGGTTTCACGCCACATCTTGTTTATAGGGCTCTATTCAGGCTGGAGAAATTACCCGCACGTGCTTCCAGGTATGAAGATGCCCTGTCGCCAGCAGATGGCCATTAGTTAATTAAAAAAAAGGGGCTTAGTCAAATTTATGGCGTGATTTAGAGACGAAAAATCAAAATAAAGCTGCTTCCAAATATTTTCCCCCGCAACGGGGAAAAACAAGAGGGATCGGGGCACATCGACGGCATGGAAAATTGATCCGGATCAATATAAGTCAACCAAACATCTGGTAGACCTTGGCCCCGTGTACCGACTGTTTTATCTGCACCAATTCCGCGGCCAGGCGTTGCTGTTCGGCTTGGCAGCTACTGACCAGTTCGCGATAGAGGGCCTGGAGTTGCAACAGATACTCACGGGTGAGCTGATCGTCGCGCTGTGGTTCGCGCATGACTTCTTCGACGACCTGCCGGCACTGCAGGTCGAGCGCACCGATCGCTGTCCAGTCCTTCTGCTCCAACGCATGGCGCAGCGCGCCATTGGTTTGCTGCAGACGCTTCACAGATGCATTCATGGCATTACTCCAAGGAAGATCATCCATTACCGTTGATGGCAATCACACAGTGGATGTCTTGATATCGGCGCTCGACAAACGAGCTTTAGGGGCAGGACGACAGGCCACCACCCGACGCTCAACGACGCCCCCTCAGGCCGGTTGGCACACTGGGCATATCGACGGCCTCCCACGGGCCATCAAGCCGGCCGGCACAATACCAGCCATCGCGCCAGCGATAATAGAGGCGCTCCCGATAGAACACATCGCCCTCCAGCACATACACGCCGAGATCGTTGTCCCAGTGGGCATTCCCCTGCGGGGGCGGCGCGTAGCGCGGATGGCTCTTCTGGATCGAGGGTGCGCGAGGCGCGGCGACCGGGGGCGTCACCGGCGCGGGTATGGACACCGGCTCACGCTTGCGTCCGACCGGGTCCTCAGGCTCCGGTACCCGGTCGGGCGCATAGGGATTGCTACCGCATGCCGCCAGTACGGGCAAGACGAGCAGTGCCAGGGTATTTCTCAACGCACGCATAACATCTCCTCGAGCATGCCGGCCCGCCAACACTGCAAGCGACCGGGAGCGCACTCACTGCGCCTCGGGCTGGTCGATCAACAGTGTGAATGTCTTGCCAGCGGCATCCGCGGTCTTCAGCGTCTCGCCCTGACCGATCCACTCGCCCCGCATCGCATCGCCCTTGCGGGAAATACGGGCGACCAGCCTGATTTCCTCGAAATTGGACAGTTTCAATTGCGGCATCATTGCATCTTCGTCGCCCAATGTCAGGCTCACCGGCAGTTCGGCCGCGCTCAGGCGCTTGGCCGCCAAGGGTATCGCCGGCCCCTGGGCGGCACGGGCAAAGACGAACAGGCTGTCGCCCGGGAGAACCTCATCACGCAGGGACTCGGCCAGGCTGACCTGCACCTGGAAGCGTAGCGCGGCAACGGCGGCGGTCGCCTGCGGCGGTTCACCCAGTTCTTCACGGGCACGGGCTATACCACCCTCGATGGCGCTGCGGGAAGGATCGTCCGCCGGCAACACCGCCACCAGGCGCTGCCAGAAATCGACGGCATCGGCATAACGCCGTTCTTCGTAGGCGGCGATCCCCAGCAAGCCAAGAATGGTCACTTCGGCCGGATCGCCCTGCAGCGTCTCATCGGCCAGTGCCTGCAATTGCGGCGTCCATTTGCGTTCGCCGGCGAAATACTGCGCCTGTGCCCACTGCCCGAGCAGTTGTGGCTGGCGCCCGGCCAGTTCCACGGTTCTGGCGAAGGCTGGAACCGCATCCGCGGCGCGTTCCTGGCTCATATAGGCACGCCCGAGGAAATACCAGGCCTCGGCGGAATCGGGCTGGACCTTCACGGCACTTTCCAGGCGCGCCAGCATTTCCTCGACCGTGCGTGGCTGTTCGGCGAACTGCCGGGCCAGTTGCAGTCGGTCACTGGCCCCCCAGTGGAGATAGAGGCCCAGCCCCAGCACGGGAACCAGCAATGCCGCCAGCAACGGCGCGGTCTTGCCCAGCCGAGCGATGGGTCGCGCGACCGACTGCTCGGTATCGCCCAGCAACTCGCGCGCGGCATCGGCGCGCCCGTCCTGCCACTGCGCCTCGCTCAGGGTGCCGCCGGCACGCTGCGCCTCCAGTTCGGCCAGACGCTCCTGGTACAGGGCGACATTCAGCGCTGTCCGGTCCTCCTCGGCCTGGGCGCGGCGCCCACGCACGATGGGCAGCAACAGGAAAACCAGGGCCAGCGACAGCAGCAGACCCGCACAGATCCAGAAATCGATCATGGTTCTTTGTTATCCAGCAGCGAAGCGAGGCGTTCACGTTCAGCCTCGGAAAGAGCATTGCCAGGCGCATCGGCTACGGTACGCCGGCGCCGCACGAGGATCACCGCCAACACCGCGAAGCCGGCCAGCAGGAGCGCGCCGGGGCCGTACCAGAGCAGCAGGGTCTTGTCGTTGAGCGGCGGCCGGTAGAGCACGAAGTCGCCGTAGCGGGCGACCAGGAAGTCGACGATCTGCTCGTTGCTCTTGCCTTCCTCCAGCATGCGGAAGATTTCCTGACGCAGGTCCATGGCGATCGGCGCATTGGAGTCGGCGATATTCTGGTTCTGGCATTTCGGGCAGCGCAGTTCCTCGACCAGCGTGCGATAGCGCGCCCGCTCGGCCTCGTCGCGGAACTCGTAGGCGTCGATGGCCGCCTGGGCCGTGGCGGCCAAGGAAGCCCCCAGCAGCAGTACAGCGATGAGTTTCTTCATTCGTCCACCAGTTGCTGGTACAGCGGCGCCAATTGCTCGCGCCAGACACGCTCGTCGATGACCCCGACGAACTTGTGGCGGATGATTCCCTGGCGGTCGATCAGGAAGGTTTCCGGCGCCCCGTAGACGCCCAGGTCCATCCCCAGGCTGCCACTCTCGTCGCGCACATTGAGCTGGTAGGGGTCGTGGAACTCGCGCAGCCATTGGATGGCATCGGCGTTGACGTCCTTGTAGTCGATGCCGTAGATGGTGACGCCCTGTTCCGCCAGGCGATTGAGTACCGGATGCTCGACCTTGCAGGCCACGCACCAGGTCGCCCAGACATTCACCAGCGCCGGCCCCTTGAAGTCGGCGGTACGGATCGAGCGCTGCTCATCCTCGACCGAAGGCAAGGTGAATTCCGGCAGCGGCTTGCCGATCAGAGCCGACGGCAGCGCCGACGGATCGAGAAACAGCCCCCGGTAAAGGAAGACCGCCACGACCAGGAACAGCGCCAGCGGCAGCAGTAACATCAAGCGCTTCATCTCATGCCCCCTGCGCGGCAAGGCCCAGCGCCTCGCGTACACGTGTTTTCACCTTGACCCGATAACGGCGATCACTGGCGGCCAAGGCCCCACCCAGTGCCATCATCAGCCCCCCAAGCCAGATCCAGCGCACGAACGGCTTGATATGCACACGCACCGCCCAGGCGCCATCCTCCAGCGGCTCGCCCAGCGCCACATAGAGGTCGCGGGTGAAGCCGGCATCGATGCCGGCCTCGGTCATCGGCATCTGCTGCACGGTATACAGGCGCTTCTCCGGGTGCAGCACGGTGACCTCGCGCGCGCCGTCGAGGACGCGGATGGTCGCCTTGTCGGAAGTGAAGTTCGGCCCTTCATGGTGCTGCGCGCCTTCGAACACGAAACGGTAGCCGCCCAGTTCCAGGGATTCGCCGGGCGCCAGGCGCAGGTCGCGCTCGACGCTTTGCTGGCTGGTCAGCACGATACCGATGGCACAGGCGGCGATTCCCAGGTGTGCCAGTTGCATGCCCCAGTAGCTCGGGGCAAGGCTGCGTACACCCTTGAACAGGCCCTTGTGGCGGGTCTTGTCGAGCAGGTCGCGCAGGCAGGCCAGTACCACCCAGACCGACAGCAGGCAGACCGCCAGCACCGCCCAATGGAAGTCGCCCAGCAGCAGCGAGCCGAGCAAGCCCAGCACGGCACTGCCGATCAGCACCGGTGCCAGCATCCCCAGCAGCCATTTCAGCGGAGTGTCCTTCCAGCGCACCAGTACGCCGATCGCCAGCGTCAGCATCAGCGCCGCCATCAGCGGCAGGAACATCGCGTTGAAGTACGGCGGGCCGACCGACAGCTTGGCCCCGGACAGCGCATCCAGCAGCAGCGGGTAGAGCGTGCCCAGCAGGATCATCGCGGTGGCCACCACCAGCAGCAGGTTGTTCACCAGCAGCAGGGTTTCCCGCGACCAGAGGCCGAAGCCCACCTGGCTCTTGACCACCGGCGCGCGCAACGCGAACAGCGCCAGCGAACCACCGACCACCAGCAACAGGAAACCGAGGATGAACACCCCGCGCTCCGGATCGGTGGCGAAGGCATGCACCGAGGTGAGCACGCCGGAACGCACCAGGAAGGTGCCCAGCAGGCTCAGGGAAAAAGCGGCGATGGCCAGCAGCACTGTCCAGCTCTTGAACACGCCGCGCTTTTCCGTGACCGCCAGCGAATGGATCAGCGCGGTGCCCACCAGCCAGGGCATGAAGGAGGCATTCTCCACCGGGTCCCAGAACCACCAGCCGCCCCAGCCCAGCTCGTAGTAGGCCCACCAGGAGCCGAGGGCGATGCCCAGCCCGAGGAAAGCCCAGGCGACCAGCGTCCAGGGCCGCGACCAGCGCGCCCAGGCGGCGTCCAGGCGCCCGCCGAGCAGCGCCGCGATGGCGAAGGCGAAGGCCACGGAGAAGCCCACGTAGCCCATGTAGAGCATCGGCGGGTGCACGATCAGGCCGAAATCCTGCAGCAGCGGGTTGAGGTCGCGACCATCCAGTGGCGCATTCGGCAACAGGCGCTCGAACGGGTTGGAGGTGACGATCAGGAACAGCAGGAAGCCGATGCTGATCAGCCCCATCACCCCCAGCACCCTGGCCAGCATGTCCTCCGGCAACTGCCGCGAGAAGATCGCCACGGCAAAGGTCCAGCCGGACAGGATGAATGCCCACAGCAGCAACGACCCCTCGTGCGCACCCCATACCGCACTGAACTTGTAGTACCAGGGCAAGGCGCTGTTGGAGTTGCCGGCCACGTAGGCGACCGAGAAATCGTCCACCATGAAGGCATAGGTCAGGCAGAGAAAGGCGAAACCCAGGAAAGCGAACTGCCCCCAGGCGGCCGGCTGCGCCAGGCCCATCCACAGGCGATCGCCACGCCAGGCGCCGATCAGCGGGAAGATCGCCTGCACCACGGCCAGGCACAGGGCCAGGATCATCGCCAGATGGCCAAGCTCGGGAATCATTGCACGGCCTCCTGGCGGTTGGCGGTGGCGGCATCGTGTTGTTGCTTCATGCCACTTTTCTCCAGCGCCTGCATCACTTCCGGCGGCATGTAGTTCTCATCGTGCTTGGCCAGCACTTCGTCGGCGACCAGCACGCCCTGGTCGTCCACCCGGCCCAGGGCGACGATGCCCTGCCCTTCGCGGAACAGGTCGGGCAGGATGCCCTGGTAGCGGATATTCACCGAGGCCGCGCCATCGGTGACACGGAAATCGACCGTCAGTGAGTCGCTACTGCGCTTGAGCGAGCCCGCCTCGACCAGCCCGCCGGCACGGATCCTCGTTCCCACGGGCGCTTCGCCACCGGCGATCTGCGTCGGGGTATAGAACAGGTTGATGTTCTGCTGCAGCGCCGTCAGGGCCAGGGCCACGGCGATGGATACACCGGCGAGTATCGCCAGCACGATGAACAGGCGCTTCTTGCGTACAGGATTCACTTCATTTCCTCCCGGCGCAGACGGCGCGCCTCATCCCGCAGGTAACGCCTGCGCGCCAGCAACGGCAGGGTCACATTCAGGGCCAGCACGGCCAGGCTGACGCCATAGGCCGCCCACACATACACGCCATGGGTGCCCATGGCGACGAACTCGGCAAACGACGAAAAATTCATCCGCGCTTCTCCACCTGTGCCGCGACCTCGGCCCTGGCCCAACTGCTGCGCGCCTCCCGCCGCAGCACCTCGAGGCGCATGCGCACGAGCAGCACGGCGCCGAAGAACAGATAGAAGCCGAGCACCATGACCAGCAGCGGCAGCCACATCTCGACGGGCATGGCCGGCTTTTCCGTCACGCTGAAGGTGGCAGGCTGGTGCAGGGTGTTCCACCACTCCACCGAGTACTTGATGATCGGGATATTCACCACACCGACGATGGCCAGCACCGCACAGGCCCGCGCCGCGCTCTCGCGGTTACTGATGGCCTGGCCCAGGGCGATGACGCCGAAGTACAGGAACAGCAGGATCAGCATCGAGGTCAGGCGCGCATCCCAGACCCACCAGGCGCCCCAGGTCGGCTTGCCCCAGACTGCACCGGTGAACAGGGCGATGAAGGTCATCCAGGCGCCGATCGGCGCCGCCTGCTGCAGGGCGACATCGGCCAGTTTCATCTTCCACACCAGCCCGACCAGCCCGGCGACCGCCAGCATGACGTAGATCGACTGGGCCAGGAACGCCGCCGGCACATGGATATAGATGATGCGGAAACTATTGCCTTGCTGGTAATCCTGCGGCGCGAACGCCAGCCCCCAGACCGTGCCGACGACGATCAGCAGCACAGCGGCCCAGGCCAGCCAGGGCAGCCAGCGCCCACTGATCCCATAGAACCACTTAGGCGAACCCAGTTTGTGAAACCATGTCCAGTTCATCGGATGACTCATCATTGTCATGAGGCCCGCACGGACGGGCCCCGGCTAATCGCATGGTCGGGCCGAGCATGACCCGACCTCATTCTTTTATTCGCCGATGCTGATCTTCAGCCCGGCGGCTATGGCAAAGGGTGCCAGGGTAACCGCAAGCGCGGTCAGGCTGGCCAGCCACAACAGATAGCCGGCTGCCGGCAATCCTTGCAGGGCTGCCTGCAATGCCCCGCTGCCCAAGATCAACACGGGGATGTAGAGCGGCAGGATCAGCAGCGCCAGCAGCAACCCACCGCGCTTCAGACCGACCGTCAGGGCGGCGCCCACCGCCCCCAGCAGGCTCAGGACCGGAGTCCCGAGCAGCAATGAAAACAGCAGGACCGGGATCGTCGGCAACGGCAACCCCAGCATGAGCCCAAGCAGTGGCGCCAGCAATACCAGCGCCATACCGGAAAAGGCCCAGTGTGCCAGCACCTTGGCGAGCACCAGAAGCGCCAGCGGGTGCGGCGAAACGACCCACTGCTCCAGCGAGCCATCCTCGAAATCGCTGCGGAACAGCCCGTCCAGAGAGAGCAGCACGGCCAACAGTGCCGCCACCCAGACCAGCCCTGGGGAAATCGTTTGCAACAGTTGCGACTCCGGCCCCACCGCCAGGGGAAACAGCGCGATGACGATGGCGAAGAACACCAGCGGGTTGGCCAGCTCCGCAGGGCGACGGCACAACAGGCGCGCCTCGCGCACCAGCAGCCGGTAGAACACCGAGGAAGACGGCATCAGCCCTGCCCTCCACGGCCGCACCCCAGTTCCAGCACCCGGTAGCCTTCAGGGCGCAGCCCCAGGCTGTGGTGCGTGGTCAGCACCACCATGCCGCCGGCATGGCAGTGATCGGCCAGATGCGCTTCCAGTTGTGCGACACCCTGCCGGTCGAGCGCGGTGAAAGGCTCGTCGAGCACCCACAAGGGCGCCGGGTTCAAATAGAGCCGCGCCAGCGCCACGCGTCGCTGTTGCCCTGCGGACAGGGTATGGCAGGGCACATCCTCGAAGCCGCGCAGGCCGACCGCCGCCAATGCGGACCAGATGGCTTCGCGGCTGGCCGCCTGGTGCAGCGCGGCCAGCCAGGCCAGGTTCTCTTCGGGGCTGAGCAGCCCCTTGATGCCCGCCGCATGGCCGATCCACAGCAGATTGCGCGCCAGGTCGCCGCGCTGGCTATGCAGGGTGCGCCCCTTGAGCCGCACCTCCCCGGAGGTCGGCGGCATCAGCCCGCAGAGCAGACGTAGCAGGCTGGTCTTGCCACTGCCATTGGGTCCGGCTATCTGCAGCATGTCGCCGGGAGACAGATTCAGCTCGAGTCCCTCGAACAAAAGGCGCCAATCCCGCTCACAAGAGAGCGCTACAGCTTCGAGAAAGGGACTGGACACGACTGGCGGGCTCCTCAAGACGGGGAAGGCCCTGCCGCTATAAACTGCGACAAGCCCCGGGCGGGCGGATTATACATGGCATCCCATGCCGCCGAGCCCCATGCCCCCAAAAGGTTGTAAGAGCGTTTAAGCAAAGATGACCGAGATCAACACTATCCCGACCAGCGCCACCGGCCAGGTCGTCCGGACCGCCTCCGTGGCCCCCGAAACGGCCCTGCGCCTGTTGCAGACGCAAACCCTGCTGGCCATCGGGGAAAGCGCCGAGGCGGAAATCATCTCGGTCAGGCAGACACAGACGCAAACTCAGGCGCAGAACTTCGACATGACCCTGCGCCTGACCCTGCCCAGTGGCCAGCAGGCCACCCTGGAAGCCAGCGCCGGCAAGCCGCTGTCCCTGGGCACCGGCTTCACCGTCACCGCCCAGGCCGACAGCCGCCTGCAGGCCACCCTGCTGCCGGACAGCCGCCAGCCCGCCAGCAGCATCGACCTGAGCCGCCTGCCCGTGGGCAGTACCGTGCAGGCCAGGGTGATCGCCAGCCAGGCACAACCGGTCAATAATGGCCAGCCGACCTACAAGGCCGTGATCAGCCTGCTGGAACCCTCCTTCGCCGGGCAGAAACTGGTCGTCGAGTCCAGCAGCCCCTTGTCCTCTGGCAGCCTGCTCACCCTGCAGGTCCAGGGTAGCCAGTCACTGTCGCTGGTGCCCCTCAACGGACGCATCGAGCAATGGTTGCTCGGCCAGCAGCTCGACGCTCAACTGGCACGCCAGGCACCGACCCAGGAATTGCTCAAGGCACTACAGAACCTGACTGGCGGCCTGCCGGGCAACCTGCAGGCCGCCAGTGAGAAACTGCTCGGCCTGCTGCCCGACCTGCAGCAACTGAGCGACCCCAAGACACTCGCCCAGGCCCTCGCCCGCAGTGGCGTATTCCTCGAGGCCAGGCTCATGGCCGGCCAGCCCCAGGGGCTGCCAGGCGACATCAAGGCGGCCCTGCTGCGCCTGATCGCGCAACTGCCGAATACACCGGGCAGCACGCCGATGGCCAGCGCCCAGGTGGGCGCTGCGCTGGGGCAGGCCCTGCCCGCCTTCGCCCGCTCCACACTGGGCGCCCTTGGCCAGGCGGAGCAACGCCAACTGGCGCTGGACTTCCCGCTGAAAGGCCGCCTGCAAATAAACAGCGATGGCGAGGCCGACCTGGAGGTATTGCTGAAACTGGCCGCCGCCGCCATCTCCCGGCTGCAGACCCATCAGTTATCCAGCCTCGCCCAGACCACCACCAGCAACGACGGCACGCAGCTCACCACCTGGCAACTGGAACTGCCCATGCGCGACCAGCGCGATATCGTGCCGCTGCAAATCAAGCTGCAACGGGAAGAGAAGCACCATCGGGATCAACAGGAAAAAAACGATCCCCTGTGGAAAGTCGACCTGGCCTTCGATATCGCCCCGCTCGGCCCCCTGCAGGTGCAGGCACAACTGTACAGAGGTAGCATTTCCAGCCAGATATGGGCTGAACAGGCACAGACCGCGCAACTGGTCGACCATGAACTGGGGCACCTGCGCGAGCGGCTGCTAGCCGGTGGGCTGGTCGTGGGAGAACTCAGTTGCCAGCGCGGCACGCCCCCGCAAGGCCCGCGCACCGCGGTTGAACAACGCTTCGTGGATGAACGCGCATGAACACACAACGCCAGGCCATAGCGCTGAGTTATGACGGAATCCAGACCCCGACCCTGACAGCCAAGGGCGATGACCAGCTCGCGGAAGAAATCCTGGCGATCGCCCGCGAGCACGAAGTGCCCATCTACGAAAACGCCGAGCTGGTAAAACTGCTGGCACGCCTGGAACTGGGCGATGCCATTCCGGAAGCGCTGTATCGCACCATTGCCGAAATCATCGCTTTCGCCTGGTACCTGAAGGGCAAGCACCCGGACGGTTTCGACGCCTCGCCGGCGGAGGCGGAGCCGTTGCTACGGCTGGAAGGCCCCGGCGAAAAGACATGAAGGCTTGAGGCTTGAGGCTTGAGGCTTGAGGCTTGAGGCTTGAGGCTTGAGGCTTGAGGCTTGAGGCTTCATCAGTGTGCGAGGCGAGGCCAAATCCCTGTCAAGCGCCTCCCTCCAGCTTCAGGCTTCCAGCCCATGGCTCGTTACGGCTTGCCACTTGGTACTTGCTTCCCCTTCGCCTGGTGCAGCTTGCTCATCAACTCGGCCTCGGAGTGGGACAGGCCGCATGACTGGGTCAGGTCCTCGACCGTGGCCCCCATGCCGACCAGCTTGGCGGCCTGGCTGAAGGAAAAGTTATTGGGATCGCGCAGCTCCAACTGGCCGATCTTGTCCGGCAGTGGGTCGACCAGCCGACGCAGTTCATGCAAGTCATCCCCCATGCGCACATTGCCCTCGAGGTAGGTGTCCAGCAGGCTGCCCAACTCCCTGATGCGCCGGTCACGTACGGCATCACGCTCGCCCTGGCGCTGCGCCTGTATCCGTTGCGCTCTCAGCAACCACAGGCACAACCCCAGCAATCCGCAGCAGCAGACGGCCAGCGCGATCACCGCTCCGACCAGCGAGGCGATCAACATCGATCAGATGCTCTCCAGTTCAGCCCACTCTTCATCGGTCATCATCTTCTCCAGCTCGACCAGGATCAGCAACTCGCCGTTCTTGTTGCAGACGCCCTGGATGAACTTGGCCGATTCGTCGTTCCCGACATTCGGCGCCGTCTCGATTTCCGACTGGCGCAGATACACCACCTCGGCCACGCTATCGACCAGGATGCCGACGACCTGGCGGTCGGCCTCGATGATGACGATACGGGTATTGTCCGAAACCGGCGCAGACGCCAGCCCGAAGCGCTGGCGGGTATCGATCACCGTCACCACGTTGCCACGCAGGTTGATGATGCCCAGGACATAATTCGGCGCACCGGGTACCGGCGCGATCTCGGTATAGCGCAAGACTTCCTGGACCTGCATGACATTGATGCCATAAGTCTCGTTGTCCAGACGGAACGTCACCCATTGCAATACCGGATCGTCAGCACCCTGTGCCGTAGTCAGTTTCATAAGCTACCCCTCCAAGAAAACATCTGCGACGCTCTGTTCCATAACGGCCGGAGAGCCCGGCCCGCGAATCCGAAACCGTCCAATACCGCAATCACTCACCACCAGCCTACGGGGCCGGGAGGCATCTGCCGCAGTATTGCCGATTGAAGCCATTTTTCAATATCCGCCTGATGTTCAGCGTTCCTGGCGGACAGCCCCACTGGCGATCATCCCGGCCAGGGACGAAACATCGAGCAAGGCGCACATATGTTCGATCACCGTACCTGCAAGCCAGGGGCGCTGGGTACGCTGCGAACGCCACTTGACCGCCTTAGGGTCGAGCAGGATCGAACGGCTCACCTGATGCACGGCCAGCCCCCATTCGTAGCCCTGCACGGAGATCACGTACTGCAAGCCTTCGCGGAACTCCTCCCGGTAGCGCTCGCCCATCACCCAGCGGGCCGTATCCAGTACCTTGAGATTACCGCTATTGCTGGGCAGGATGCCAAGGAACCAGTCCGGCTGGCCAAACAGCGGGGTCAGTTCCTCACCGGCCAGCGAATGGATACTACCCAGGCTGATCAGCGGCACCGCCAGCGTCAGGCCGGCCACATCGAACAACAGGCACTCGAACGGCGACCGCCCCCACTCCGGCGCCCCGCCTTCGATCAGTGGCGGAACCCCGGCAGGGGTAGCGTCCGCCACGGCCTGGACGACGGGTTCGGCCACCACGGCCTGTTCCACCGTCACAACCGCGGGTTCGGCAACGGCGACGACAGCCGCTGGCGCCGCCACGGCCACCTCGACCGGAGGAGCATCGCGCAAGCGTTCCTGCAGCACCGCCGCCTGGAATTCCGCCTGGCTGATGGAGTCGACGGATTCCTGCAGCAAGGCATCGAGGTAGGACTGCAGCGCCTGCTGCGGGCGAGTCTGGGTCAGGACAGTGGTGCGACTCATGGCATCAATCCGTTGGCGGCGGCGGAAGCATCGAAGGCCTGGGCACGAGGCATGATCGGATATGGCATATCAGGCGACCTGCGCAGCATTGCTCAAGGTCAGCAGATGCTTGAGCAGAACCTTGTAGGCCAGCACCGCCCGGCTGTTCGGATCGAACTGCGAGGGCGTCAGGCCGGCGCGGCTGGCATCGCGCAGGCGGGTGTCGATGGGAATCATCGCCGGGCAGAGGTTCGCCTCGTAATCGCTGCGCAACAGCTTCAGGGCACTCAACGAGGCCTGGGTACGGCGATCGAACATCGTCGGCACAATGGTATAGGGCAGTGCCTGGCGACGGGAACGATTGATCATGGCCAGGGTGCTGACCATGCGTTCGAGGCCTTTCATCGCCAGGAACTCGGTCTGCACCGGTATCACCAGTTGCTGGCTGGCAGCCAGCGCGTTGACCATCAGCACTCCCAGCAGCGGCGGACTGTCGATGATCGCGTAATCGAAATCCTGCCATAGTTGCGACAGGCTCTTGGCGACCACCAGGCCCAGGCCGTTCTGGCCGCTCGACTGGCGCTCCAGGGTGGCCAGCACGGTACTCGACGGCAACAGGGAAATGCGCTCATGGCTGGTCGACAGCAACAGTTGCCAGGGCAACCCCTCCGGAACGTTGCCCTCGTGCTGGAACAGGTCGAAGATGCTGTGCTCCAGGCTGTCCGGGTCATAGCCGAAATAGCTGGTCATCGACCCATGGGGGTCCAGGTCCAGCACCACGACCCGCTTGCCGGCATCGGCAAGCAGGCCGGCCAGTGCAATGGACGTGGTGGTCTTGCCCACACCACCTTTCTGATTGGCGACTGCCCAGACTCTCATGCGCTTCTTTCCATCTCGGCCCACCGACTCCCCATCCCGGCCCAGCGACTCCGCCTGTTCGGCATGACCCTGGCCGCCTGTGTTTTGACGACCCTCAACGAGTCGAAGCCGGTGCAGTTTGTGTGCCAGTGCGGCGCAGGGCCGCATCCGGCTGTGCATTGCCGCTGCCGACGCCACTGACGCTACGCCGCACATTCAGATTGCGCGAAACGACCAGGATCACCCGGCGATTGCTGGCACGCCCCTCCGCTGTCGCATTGTCCGCCGCCGGCTGGTATTCACCGTAACCAACCGCCGCCAGCCGCGCAGGATCGACACCGTTGCCTGCCAGTACCCGCACCACACTGCTGGCCCGCGCGGCGGAAAGCTCCCAGTTGGTCGGGTAGGTAGTGGTGTTGATGGGCAGATTATCGGTGAAGCCCTCGACGTGCACAGGGTTCTCGAAGGGCGCCAGAATACTGGCAACCTTCTCGATCAGTTCGAAGGCATTGTCATTGGGCACAGCATCCCCGCTGGGGAACAGCAGGTTGGAACTCAACTCGATCTCGACCCACAGCTCGTTGCCGCGCACCTTCAACTGCTCGCTGCCGATCAGCTCGGCAAAAGCCTCGCGCACACTGTCGGCGATGCTCTCCAATGGGTCCTCGCTACCGCTGGCCTCGGGCTCGTCGACATTGGAGACCGCCGGCGTGGTGGTACGCGCCCGCTCCTCACCCACGGGAATCGGCTTGACCGCCCGGTCGACCTGGTTGAACACCCCGACCAGGGACTCGGTAAGGATCTTGTACTTGCCCTCGTTGATCGAGGAAATCGAGTACATCACCACGAAGAAAGCGAACAGCAGCGTAATGAAGTCGGCATAGGAAACCATCCAGCGTTCGTGGTTCTCCGGCTCCTCCTGGCGCTTGCGTCGGGCCATGGCGGATCAGTCCACGAAGCCGTGCAGTTTCAGTTCGATCGAGCGGGGATTCTCCCCCTCGGCGATCGACAGGATGCCTTCCAGCAGCATCTCGCGGTAGACCGTCTGCCGCTGCACGACGCTCTTCAGCTTGTTGCCGACCGGCAGCAACAGCAGGTTGGCCATCCCAACGCCATAGATGGTCGCCACGAACGCTACGGCGATGCCACTCCCCAGTTGGCCTGGGTCGGCCAGGTTGCCCATGACATGGATAAGCCCCATCACCGCGCCGATGATGCCGATGGTCGGCGCATAGCCGCCCATGCTCTCGAACACCTTGGCAGCCCGCAGGTCGCGGGTTTCCTGGGTGTACATATCGACTTCCATGATACTTCGAATGACCTCGGGCTCGGCGCCGTCGACCAGCAGTTGCAGGCCCTTGCGCGCATAAGGATCACGCTCGCCCTCGGCGACCGGCTCCAGCCCCAACAGCCCCTCCTTGCGCGCGACATTGCTCCAGCCCGTCACCTGGCTGATACCGCGCAACAGATCGATGGCAGGCGGAAACAGGATCCACTTGAGAATGGATAGCGCCCGCATGAAAATCGCGATGGGCGTCTGCAGCAGGACCGCGCCCAGGGTGCCGCCGAGCACGATCAACGCCGCCGGACCGTTGAGCAACGAGGAAATATGCCCGCCTTCGAGGAAATTGCCACCGACGATGGCAATGAAGGCCAGGACCAGTCCGATCAGGCTGAGAACATCCATCAGCGATCACCCTTCGCGTTCGTGCGGAGCAGGCACCTCATAGGCAGGCCTCGCCGAGATACCGGCCGATATCGTCCAGGCTGTAGACCGCATCATCCAGCCCGGCCTTGACGATGGCCATGGGCATGCCATAGATGACGCAGCTGGCTTCGTCCTGCGCCCAGATCTGGCTACCGGCCTGCTTCAGCAGTCGCGCACCCTCACGCCCGTCAGCCCCCATGCCGGTGAGCACCACGGCCAGCACCTTGTCATTGAAAGCCTTGGCAGCCGAGCCGAAGGTGATATCCACGCAGGGCTTGTAATTCAGGCGATCATCGCCGGGTAGAATCCGCACACTGCCACGCCCATCGACCATCATCTGCTTGCCACCCGGCGCCAACAGCGCCAGGCCGGGCCGCAACACATCACCGTCTTCGGCCTCCTTGACGCTGATACGGCACAGTTTGTCCAGCCGTTCGGCGAAAGCCCTGGTGAAGGCCGCCGGCATATGCTGGATCAGCACGATCGGCGCCGGGAAGTTGCCCGGCAACTGTGTCAGCACCCGCTGCAGGGCGACCGGCCCGCCGGTGGAAGTGCCAATCGCCACCAGCCTGTAGGCCTTGCGCTTGGGCGCCGCCGAAGTGGCGGGCGCCGGTGCGGCAGTGGCAGCCTGCTGGGTGCGGCTGGCGCCCGGAGATGAGCCGGCGGCGGGCCTGGCCGCTGGCCGTGGCGCACTGACGATGGACGTGCCGGAAAAACCGTTGTAGCGCCGGTTGCTGCGCGAGACGGTGAGCACCTTCTCGCACAACATCTGCTTGACCTTCTCCGGGTTGCGCGAAATATCTTCGAAGTTCTTCGGCAGATAATCGACAGCACCGGCATCCAGCGCGTCGAGCGTGACCCTGGCGCCTTCGTGGGTCAGCGAAGAGAACATCAGTACCGGTGTCGGGCACGTCTGCATGATCTGCCGTACCGCCGTGATGCCATCCATCATCGGCATTTCATAGTCCATGGTGATGACATCAGGCTTGAGCGCCTGGGTCCGTTCCACGGCTTCACGACCATTATTGGCCGTACCGACAACCTGAATCTGCGGGTCGGATGAAAGGATTTCGGTAACGCGCCGGCGGAAAAAACCGGAATCGTCGACTACCAGCACCTTGACTACCATAAAAACTCCTAACAGCCGCCCTCGCGGCCCCCTACGGGTCAGCCGCGGCGCGCGTAGCGCTTGAGCATGCTGGGAACATCCAGAATCAACGCGATCCGGCCATCCCCGGTGATGGTCGCGCCAGACATGCCGGGTGTTCCCTGCAGCATCTTGCCAAGTGGTTTGATAACGACTTCTTCCTGGCCGATCAGTTGATCGACGACGAAACCGATGCTCTGGTTGCCGACACTGAGGATCACCACATGCCCCTCGCGCTGCATCTCCTGTTCGGCACCGCGCACCAGCCAGCGCTTGAGATAGAACAGCGGCAGAGCCTTGTCGCGCACGATCACCACTTCCTGGCCGTCGACCACATTGGTACGCGACAGGTCCAGATGGAATATCTCGTTCACATTGACCAGCGGGAAAGCGAACGCCTGCTGGCCCAGCATGACCATCAGGGTCGGCATGATCGCCAGCGTCAGCGGAACCTTGATCACCACGCGCGTGCCCACATCCCTGGTGGAGAACACGTTGACGGTGCCATTGAGCTGGGAAATCTTGGTCTTGACCACGTCCATACCGACACCACGACCGGAAACATCGGAGATTTCCGTCTTGGTCGAGAAGCCCGGGGCGAAGATCAGGTTGTAGCATTCGAGTTCGCTGAGGCGCTCGGCGGCGTCCTTGTCCAGCATGCCCTTCTCTACCGCCTTGGCGCGCAGGATATTGGCATCCATCCCTTTGCCGTCGTCGGTGATCTGCAGCAGGATGTGGTCCCCCTCCTGCTCCGCCGACAATACCACCCGGCCAACCCTCGGCTTACCCGCCGCCTCGCGCTCTTCCGGCAATTCGATACCGTGGTCGGCGGAGTTGCGCACCAAGTGCACCAGCGGATCGGCCAGGGCCTCGACCAGGTTCTTGTCCAGGTCGGTTTCTTCACCGACCAGCTCCAGGTTGATTTCCTTCTTCAGGTTGCGCGCGATATCCCGTACCAGGCGTGGGAAGCGGCCGAAGACCTTCTTGATCGGCTGCATGCGGGTCTTCATCACCGCGCTCTGCAAGTCGGCGGTCACCACATCGAGATTGGAAACCGCCTTGGACATGGCTTCGTCGCCACTGTTGGAGCCAAGCCGCACCAGGCGGTTACGCACCAGCACCAGCTCGCCCACCATGTTCATGATGTCGTCGAGGCGTGCGGTATCCACGCGCACGGTCGTCTCGGTTTCCGCAGCCCCCTTCTCGCCCGCAGCGGCTGGCGCGCGCTTGGGCGCTTCGGGCTTGGCCGCAGCAGCGGGGGCGGCAACCGGCTTGGCCGCCGGCTTCGGCTCGGGCTTCGGTGTGCTGGCAGGCTTTGCAGCGGCCGGCGCGGCCGCCTGCGGCGGCTCGCCCGCATCGGGCTTGAACTGTCCCTTGCCATGCAACTGGTCCAGCAAGGCTTCGAATTCGTCGTCCGTGATATGGTCAGTGGCCGCCGGTTCCGCAGGCTCCACGGGCGCGGCCGGAGCAGCGGCTGAGGCACTATCCCCCTTGCCCGCCGTGAACTGGCCCTTGCCATGCAACTGATCCAGCAGCGACTCGAACTCGTCATCGGTGATTTCATCGCCACCCGGCGCCGCCACGGCGGTCTGCGGCGCTGCCGGGGCAACGGCGTCGGCATTGAACTGGCCATCGCCATGCAACTGGTCCAGCAGCGACTCGAACTCCGCGTCGGTGATCTCATTCATCGTCGCACCGGCGACCGGCTCGGCCGCCGCATCGAGCAGTTGCTCGAACTCGGCATCGGCAGTCACTGCATCCGGCTCGGGTTCAGGCTCCGGTGCGGCCACCGCTTCGACGACAGGCGCGGGCGCATCCGCGGCGCCCGGCGTGGCCAGCCGCGTCAGGGCCGCCAGCAGCTCTGGCGAGGCCGGCGTCAGTTCGCTTCGCTCGCGCACCTGATCGAACATGGCATTGACCGCATCCAGTGCCTGCAGGACCACGTCCATCAGTTCGGAATCGACCCGACGCTCCCCCTTGCGCAGGATGTCGAAGACATTCTCCGCGATATGGCAGCACTCGACCAACTCATGCAACTGCAGGAACCCAGCGCCCCCTTTTACCGTATGAAAGCCGCGAAAAATCGCATTGAGCAACGACATGTCATCGGGGCTGCTCTCCAGCTCCACCAGTTGCTCTGACAATAGTTCGAGAATCTCGCCGGCCTCAACCAGAAAGTCCTGGAGGATTTCCTCGTCGGCGTCGAAGCTCATATGCACATCCCCTAAAAGCCCAAGCTCGAAAGCAGATCGTCAACATCATCCTGACCGGACACGACATCCTTACGCATATCGGCATTCATTTGCGGACCTTCACCTTTGGAAGGTTCTTTTTGTTCTTTAAGCTTCTGCTGCTCGGCCAACATCGCATCATGGTCATGCTGGATACCGGCGAACTGGTCGACCTGCCCGGCCATCAGCACCAGCTTGAGCAAGTTGCTTTCAAGCTCGGTGATAAGCCCGGTGACACGCTTGATCACCTGGCCGGTCAGGTCCTGGAAATCCTGGGCCAGCATGATTTCACGCAGATTGCGTGACAGTTGCTCGCTGTCGCCCATGCCGCGCTTGAGAAAATCGTCGATACGCCGCGCCAGTTCGCGAAACTGCTCGGCATTCATCTCCCGGCGCATGAAACGCTGCCAGTCGGCTGTCAGGCTCTGGGATTCGTAGCTGATGTAGTTGACCAGTGGCGCGCATTCCTCGACCAGGTCCATGGTCCGGTTGGCGGCCTTCTCGGTCATCTGCACCACATAGGAAAGCCGGTTGGTGGCATCGGTGATCTGGGATGCCTCGATCTCGCCCCGGGTGTCGATCTCCAGCTTGAGGATCGCGTTGTGCAGCTCACGCGTCAATTTGCCGACTTCCTGGTAGAGGCCACGATCGCGCGTCTGGTTGAGCTTGTGGATCAGTTGCACCGCATCATCGAAACGACCTGCGTCAAGGCTCTCCACCAACTGGTGGGCTTCCTCCTTGAGCGCTTGCTGGAATTCGCTGATGTTCTCTTCTGCCTGCGTCATATTGCCCTCACAGCACTGGTCAGCCGTTGACGCGCTCGAAGATCTTCTCGATCTTGTCCTTGAGCACCTGGGCAGTGAACGGTTTGACCACGTAACCGTTCACCCCGGCCTGTGCCGCCTCGATGATCTGGTCGCGCTTGGCCTCGGCGGTCACCATCAGCACCGGCAGGTGCTTGAGGCGCTCGTCCGCGCGCACGATGCGCAACAGCTCGATGCCGCTCATGCCCGGCATGTTCCAGTCGGTCACGAGGAAATCGAAACTGCCGCTCTTGAGCATCGGCAGTGCCGTAGTGCCGTCGTCCGCCTCGGCGGTGTTGGTGAACCCCAGGTCACGCAGCAGGTTCTTGATGATCCGTCGCATCGTCGAGAAGTCATCGACGATGAGGATTTTCATGTTCTTGTCCAAGTCGACCTCCATAGATCGCAAAATGCAGTCACCGCCAGGAGCGCTCCCACCTCGCGAAGATAACCCATCAATTCGAACGCCATTCACTGAGGCGTGCACGCAAGCGTGCCGCACACTGGCTATGCAACTGGCTGACCCTCGACTCGCTGACGCCAAGCACCTGCCCGATCTCCTTCAGATTCAATTCTTCGTCGTAATACAGGGAAAGTACAAGCTTCTCGCGCTCGGGCAGGTTGGCGATGGCACCGGCCAGCGCGCGCTGGAACCGCTCATCCTCGAGATCGCGGAAAGGCTCGGGATGCGCGCTGTCGTCATTCTCGCCGAACTCCCCATGCTCTCCCTGCAACAGATCGTCGAAGCTGAAAAGCCGGCTGCCCAGGGTATCGCCAAGCATGCCGTAGTATTCATCCAGGCTGACTTCCAGCTCGGCGGCGACCTCCTGGTCCCGGGCATCACGGCCGGTGCGCGACTCGACGGCGCGAATCGCCTCGCTGACCATCCGCGAATTGCGGTGGACCGAACGCGGGGCCCAGTCGCCCTTGCGGATCTCGTCGAGCATCGCCCCACGGATACGGATACCGGCATAGGTCTCGAAGCTTGCGCCCTTGCCCATGTCGTATTTCTTTGCCGCTTCCAGCAGACCGATCATCCCGGCCTGCATCAGGTCGTCGACCTGGACACTGGCCGGCAGACGCGCCAACAGGTGATAGGCAATGCGCTTGACCAACGGCGCATACTGCTCGACCAACCGATATTGTTCATCCCTGCCCTGGCTCTTGCTGTAATACATGCCCAATCCAGCCGCTGTCATTCGTGGGGGTCTGCCGCGGGAGTGATCAAGCGCTCGACGAAGAACTCCAGATGGCCGCGCGGCGTGCTCGGCAGCGGCCAGGTATCCACCTTCTGGGCGATACTCTTGAATGCCAGCGCGCACTTGGAACGCGGATAGGCTTCGTAGACTGCTCGCTGCTTCTGCACGGCCTTTCGCGTTGCCTCATCGTAAGGCACCGCGCCGACGTATTGTAAGGCGACATCGAGGAAGCGTTCGGTGACCTTGGTCAGTTTGGAGAACAGATTGCGCCCTTCCTGGGGTGAATGCGCCATGTTCGCCAGCACCCGGAAGCGGTTGACGCCGTAATCGCGATTGAGCAGTTTGATCAGCGCATAGGCATCGGTGATCGAGGTCGGCTCGTCGGTGACCACAAGAAGCACTTCCTGGGCCGCGCGCACGAAACTGATCACGGCATCGCCGATCCCCGCGGCGGTGTCGATGATCAGTACGTCCAGGTCATCGCTGATCTCGCTGAAAGCCTGGATCAGCCCGGCATGCTGCAGCGAGCTCAACTGCACCATGCTCTGCGTGCCGGAGGCCGCCGGCACGATACGGATCCCCCCCGGCCCCTGTATCAGGACATCGCGCAGGTCGCAGTCCCCGGACACGACATCGGCCAGCGTGCGTTTGGTCGTCAGGCCCAGCAGTACATCCACATTGGCCAGGCCCAGATCGGCGTCGAGCAAGACCACGCGCCGGCCAAGGTCTGCCAGCGCCAGAGCCAGATTGACCGACACATTGGTCTTGCCGACACCACCTTTGCCTCCGGTCACTGCAATAACCTGTACGGGATGTATACCCATCTTCAAACGCCTATTTCCTACTTGGGCCACGGGGCCGGAGACGCGCTCCCGAGAAGCGCTTCTTTGTTATTTGCCGGCCGCGACATTATTTTCCTGCCGCGACATGGTCTCAGCCGACCTGCCGCGATACTTCGTTGTAAAGGCCGGAAAACATATCGGCCATGGTGTCCTCGCTGGGGTCCTCTTCCGACTGCAGGCTCACCGCCCGGCTGATCAGGGCATGACTGCGAGGCAGATGCAGGTCTTCGGGGATCCTCGGGCCATCGGCTAGATAGGCTATCGGCAGATGCTGGCTGATCGTTAGCCCGAGAACATCACCCAGGCTACCGGCCTCGTCCAGCTTGGTCAGAATGCAGCCGGCCAGGCCGCAACGGCGGTAGTTGTGCCAGGCGGCCTTGAGCACCTGGCTCTGGCTGGTCGCCGCCAGCACCAGATAGTTCTTCGACTTGATCCCGCGATCGGACAGCGCCTGCAGTTGCATGCGCAACATCGGGTCGCTGGCCGGCAGCCCGGCCGTATCCATCAGGATCACGCGTTTGCGCGCCAGCGGCGCCAGGCTCTTGGCCAGGGGCTGTGACGCGTCGACCTGAATCACCGGGACATCGAGGATGCGACCCAGGGTCTTGAGCTGCTCCTGGGCACCGATGCGGTAGTTGTCCATGCTCGCCAGGGCGATGTTCTGCGGACCGTACTTGAGCACATAGCGCGCCGCCAGCTTGGCCAGGGTGGTGGTCTTGCCGACACCGGCGGAACCCACCAGGGCAATCACGCCGCCTTCTTCCAGGGGTTCGAGCTTGCTCACCTTGATCGATTGCGACAGATGCCCCAGCAGCATGCGCCAGGCCTGGCGCGGCTCATTGATGGCGGAAACCTTTTCCAGCAGGCTGCGCGAAAGATCGGCCGGCAAACCGACACGCTGCAGTCGGCGCCAGAGACCGACCTGTTGCGGACGACGGCTCTTCTCCTGGCCCCAGGCGATGGAGCCGAGCTGGACCTCGATCAGTTCGCGCAGGCCATGCAATTCCGAGCGCATGGCCTCGATCACCTGCGGCGCGGACGACGGGCTTTTGGCGGCTGCGGCCTGCGGACGTGCGGCGGGGGCGGCCTTGGCGGGTGACTTTTTCTTCTCGTCGGCGACCTGGCGTGGCTGACGCGGCGCGGCGCTCTTCAGTTCGGCATGGGCCGTGGCGATGCGCGACTGGGTCTTGCGCAGCTCGGCCTCGAGTGCCGGATTGGGCTGCTTGGCAGCGGGGCCGTTCATCGGGTAATCGAGCACGGCCGTCAGCTCAACGCCGCCCGCGACCCGGCGATTGCCGATGATCACTGCATCCGCGCCCAACTCGTCACGCACCATTTTCATGGCAATGCGCATATCGGCAGCGAAGAAACGTTTGACCTGCATGGTCTTTACCCTCGATCAGTTCTGCCCCACCGTCGCAACGATGGTGACCTGCTTGTTGTCCGGTATTTCCTGATATGCCAACACGTGCATATTGGGAACCGACAGCCGCGCGAAGCGCGACATCATTGCCCGGATCGGCCCAGCCACCAGCAGGATGACCGGCTTACCGAGCATTTCCTGGCGTTGCGCGGCATTCACCAGGGATTGCTGCAGCTTTTCCGCCATACCCGGCTCTAGCAAAACGCCATCATCCGCGCCTTGCCCAGCCTTCTGCAGACTACTGAGCAAAATCTGTTCCAATCTTGGCTCAAGGGTTATCACAGGCAGCTCAGGCTCAAGCCCCACAAGGTTTTGCACGATCGCGCGGGAAAGCGCGACCCTGACCGCCGCCACCATAGTGGCGGGATCTTGACTCTTCCCACCCGAGTTGGCGATGGCTTCGGCAATGGTGCGAATATCGCGCACCGGCACCTGCTCCTGCAGCAGCGCCTGCAACACCTTGAGCAGGGTCGACAGCGAGACCATGCCGGGAACGAGTTCCTCGGCCAGCTTGGGCGAATTCTTCGCCAGCACCTGCAGCAACTGCTGGACTTCCTCGTGCCCGATCAGTTCGTGGGCATGCTTGTAGAGCACCTGGTTGAGGTGCGTGGCGACCACGGTACTGGCATCCACCACCGTATAACCAAGGGATTGCGCCTGCTCGCGCTGACTGACCTCGATCCACACCGCCTCCAGGCCGAAGGCCGGGTCCTTGGCGCTGATGCCGTTGAGCGGGCCGAATACCTGCCCTGGATTGATCGCCAGTTCACGATCGGGATAGACCTCGGCCTCGGCCAGGTTGACGCCCATCAGCGTCAGCCGATAGGCATTGGGCAACAGGTCGAGGTTGTCGCGGATATGCACGGAAGGCATCAGAAAACCCAGGTCCTGGGACAGCTTCTTGCGCACGCCCTTGATACGCGCCAGCAACTGCCCGCCCTGGTTGCGATCGACCAGCGGGATCAACCGATAACCGACCTCCAGGCCGACCATATCCACCGGCATCACATCGTCCCAGCCCAGTTCCTTGGTTTCCGCCGTACGCTGTGCCGGCAGCAGCTCCAGTTGGCGCTGCTCTTCCTCGACCTTGACCTTCTTCGCCGTAGTGGTCTTTTTCCAGATCAGCCAGGCCGCCAGCCCCGCCAGCCCCCCCAGACCGACGAAGGGCACATGCGGCATGCCCGGCACCAGGCCCATGGCGATCAGGATGGCGGCGGCGATCCCCAGCGCCTTGGGCGAGGCGAACATCTGCCGGCTGACCTGCTGCCCCATGTCTTCGGAACTCGAGACACGGGTCACCATGATCGCCGCCGAAGTCGACAACAGCAGCGACGGAATCTGCGCCACCAGGCCGTCGCCGATGGTCAGCAGCGAATAGATCTTGCCGGCATCGCCGAACGACAGGCCGTGCTGCAGCGTACCGATGGCGATACCGCCGAGCAGGGTCACGAACATGATCAGCAAGCCGGCGATCGCGTCACCGCGCACGAACTTGCTGGCACCGTCCATGGAGCCGTAGAAGTCTGCCTCCTGGGCCACTTCGACGCGGCGCAGCTTGGCTTCGGTCTGGTCGATGATGCCGGCATTGAGGTCGGCGTCGATCGCCATCTGCTTGCCCGGCATGGCATCCAGGGTGAAGCGTGCGCTGACCTCGGAAATCCGCCCGGCGCCCTTGGTCACCACCACGAAGTTGATGATCACCAGGATCGCGAACACTACCGCACCGACCACGTAGTTACCGCCGATCACCACTTCACCGAAGGCCTGGATCACCTTGCCCGCGGCGTCATGCCCCTCCTGGCCGTGCAGCAGCACCACCCGCGTCGAAGCGATGTTCAGCGACAGGCGCAGCAACGTGGCCACCAGCAGGATGGTCGGGAACACCGCGAAATCCAGCGGACGCAAGGCGTACACGCTGACCAGCAACACCACGATGGACAGGGCGATGTTGAAAGTGAACAGCACATCCAGCAGGAACGGCGGCACCGGCAAGGTCATCATGGCCAGCATGGACAATACCAGCAACGGCACGCCCAGGTTGCCGCGACCGGCTCCCAACATGTTGTTGCGCATATTGATCAGTTGCGCGCGATCCAACGTGACCCCCAGATATGGACAAACTATTGACGCAAAACGCCTTACCGCCGGGATATAGCAAGAAGGGGTCCAACTTTGCCAAGGCATTGGCTACAGGGCGGGTCAAGCGAATTGGCGGGTATGCGTGGCACTTGCCGTACAGGCATATGTTCCGGGGTTGGGCAGCAGAGCACTGCGACTGGATTGGCAATCAAGTGTGCGTTTCATCGTAGGCTGCTGGCGGTGTCCTGGCGCCCGTGCTGTCGCGAACCCGGCTAGCCACGCTACGAAGCCTTCGCCGACAAGGATGTCGACGAAGAGCGCCCCCTTATTCGTATGGGCGACGAGTTCATGCGTGTTTCGTAGCGGGGCTGGCCGGGTTCGCGGCAAATACCGTGGTGACTATGGAAAGAGCCGTCGGCGTTGTGCCTGAATCATTCGCAGGCATTTCAGTTTAGCAGGCTGTTTCTTGCAGGCTCCGCCGCTAGTGGCTGTGCGGATGCCAGGTGGCGGGACGGGGCCTTCGCCGCCAGGGATGGCGGCGAAGAGCTACAGGGATGTATTCACGCGTGCCCCGTCCCGCCACCTGGCATTCGCACAGGGACGGTGAGCCCGAGGTCACCCTGTACGATCCGCAAGCCAGACACATTATTTCCAATCCGCCTGCAAGGCATTCCCGCGGAAGCCTCCTCAACCACAGCAGCACCAGCCGGAAACAAAAGTAAACGATATCTATTATCGAAAAGAACGACCATTCGTGCTATCAAAGCCGACCATCCACTCCGAGCAACGAACCCGGGCGCCATCGCGCAGTCGGAAGCAGGAGAGCGCTTTCTCAAACCCAACAAGGAGCTTTCAATGAAACCCTGGATCATCGCCTTACTGAGCGGTTGCACCATCCTGGCCGCCCACGCCGAGACCCTGACCATCCCGGTCAACAGCGTAGACGCCAAGGGCACCGGCCAGTCACTGGGCAGCGTCAGTGTCGAAAGCAGCGCTTATGGCCTGGTATTCCGTCCACACCTGAGCGGCCTGGAACCCGGCCTGCATGGTTTCCATATCCATGCCAAGGGCAACTGCGGCGCCGCCGAAATAGATGGCAAGGCCACTCCAGCCGGCGCTGCCGGCGGCCACTGGGACCCGAAGAACAGTGGCAAGCACGGCGAGCCCTGGGGTGATGGCCACCTCGGCGACCTGCCGGCGCTGCTGGTGACCGCCGATGGCAAGGCCACCCAGCCGGTACTCGCGCCGCGCCTGAAAAGCCTGGACGAGATCAGAGGCCTGGCGCTGATGGTGCACCAGGGCGGCGACAACCATTCCGACCATCCGGCCCCCCTCGGTGGTGGCGGCGCCCGCATCGCCTGCGGCGTCATCGACGAGTAACCACACGACCTGCGCCAAGGCGCCTGAAGGCTATGGCTGGCCGGAAACGGCCAAACCTGTTCTCGTCCAGCGCTCCAGCCTTCAGCACTTTTCCGCCGTTCAAGACCCGGGGCGATACCCGTGAAGCGCCGTCCTAGCCCTGGCCCTTCTCCAGGATATGGCACATGGCGGTCTTGAGCTTCATCGGCCGTACCGGCTTGTGCATCAGCATATGCCCCAGCTCGCGCACCTGCTGCTTGAGCTCGTTGCTGTAGTTGGCGGTAATCATCAACGCCGGCAGCGGCGTGGCGCGGCGCGCGTTGACGGTAGTCACCACGTCGATACCGGTATGGCCATTGTCCAGGTGATAGTCGGCGATGATCATGTCGGCCTCGGCATGAAAATTGTCCACCTGCCGGGCCAGGTCGCTTTCCGACAGCGCCGTGACCACCAGGCAGCCCCAGCCTTCGAGCAGGGTACGCATGCCGGCGCAAATCGCCGTGTCGTTGTCGAGCACCCAGACCCGCGCGCCCTGCAGGCGCTCCACCAACAGTTCGGAAGTAGCGGTTTCGCTACGGACTCGGGAAGCTCGCCTGGCCAGCGGCACCTCGACGGAAAAACGCGAACCATGGCCAAGCCGCGAACTGACCTGGATACGGTGGCCGAGCATGCGCGCGATCTTCTCGACGATCGCCAGCCCCAGCCCCAGCCCGCGATCCTGGTAGGGCTGGGCGCTGTCGCCACGCTTGAACTCATGGAAGATTTCCTCGAGCTTGTCTTCGGCGATGCCCATGCCGGAGTCCCACACTTCGATCGACAGGCTCTGCCGCCGCCGCCGGCAGCCCAGCAGGATGCGCCCGTGGGAGGTATAGCGGATGGCATTGGTCAACAGGTTGCGCAGGATACGCGCCAGCAACTGGATATCGCTGCGTACCAACGCCGAACTGGCGACGAAATCCAGCGCCAGCCCCTGCGTCCCGGACAGTTGGCGGAACTCCATGGCCAGGTTCTCCAGCAGTTCGCTGACCGCGAACGAGGTGATATCCGGCCTGATCACCCCGGCATCCAGCTTGGATATATCCACCAGGGTGCCCAGCAGGTTCTCCACGTCCTCCAGCGAGTTGCTGATATTGCGGATCAACCCGCCACTCTGCCCCGCGTCCCGATCGAGCAGGGCACTGGTGAACAAGCGCGCCGCGTTCAGCGGTTGCAACAGGTCGTGGCTGACCGCCGCGAGGAACTTGGTCTTCGACAGGTTGGCCAGCTCCGCCTCACGCTTGGCCTCGCGCAGACGTGCCTCGACATGGGTACGCTCATCGATCTCGCACAGTAACTGCTCGTTCAGGCTGGTCAGCTCCGCCGTGCGCTCGCGTACACGCTGCTCCAGGTTCTGGTAGGCCTGGTGCAGGGCTTCCGCGGTGCGACGACGGTCGGTGATGTCCTGGATCAGCACGAAGATGCCCGCCACCTCACCACTACCCAGCCGGTTCGGCACATAGGAACGCAGCATGTAGCGTTGCTGGCCGGCATGATTGTGTTCGGCCATCTCGAAGCTGACGCTCTCGCCCGAGAGCGCCCGCTCGATATAGGGCTCCAGTTGCTGCCAATGTTCGCCAGTGTGGATCTCGCGCAGACCCTGGCCGAGCATGCCGTCGCTGGGCCAGCGGTACCACTGTTCGTAGACCTTGTTGGTGAACTCGTAGGTCAGGTCGGCGGAGACATAGGCGATCAGCGCCGGCACATGGTCGGTGATCAACCGGATCCAGCGCTCGCTCTCGCGCAGGGCCTCGGCGTGCCGGTAGCGCTCGGTGATATCGGTGAAGGTGTTCACATAGCCGCCGGTGGGCAGCGGATGCGTGCGGATTTCCAGCATACGCCCATCGAACAGGCGCTGCTCCACCTCCTCCACCGGATGCCCGTCGTCATCCAGGGTCAGGGGTGTCAGCAGTTTCAGTTCGCTCTCGGCCATCACCTCTTCGAACGGGCGGTGCGCCTCGATCGGCGCCAATCCCGAGAGTTCGAGAAAGCGCCGGTTCCACAATTCCAGCGCGCCTTCGGCGCCGACCATCGCCACGCCCTGGGACAGGTTGTCCACCGCACGCTGCAACAATCGCGATTTCTGCGCCAGCGCCTGCTCGCGGCGCATGGTTTCGCTGACTTTGACCTCGGTGATATCGGTATAGAGCACCACCAGACCGCCCTCGCGGGTCGGTCGCTCGCTCACCTGCATCCAACGGCCGCTGTTCAAGCGGTAGACCGTCGGTTCGTTGCCCTTGCCCCGGTGTTCTTCGGCGACCAGCCCGGAGCGCTCCACCAGGCGCCGCACCTCGGCCAGGCGCATGCCACTGGCGATACGTACGCCACTGCGGCTCCAGAGTGTCCTGAAGCGCTTGTTGAACAGCACGATGCGCTGCTCGATATCGTACAGAACGAACGCATCGGAGATGCTCTCGATGGCATCGATCAGGTGCTGGTGCGCCGTCTCGGCGCGCAGGCGGGCATCGCTGAGCAGCTTGTTGCTGGCCTTCAGCTCGGCCATCGCCTGGTTCAATGCATCCGTCCGCTCGCGTACCTGCTCGGCCAGTTCCACCGAATGCTGAAAAGCCGCATAGGCGGCATCGCGCCCGGATGCTCCGGTTTCGATGCGTTCGATCAACGCCGCATTGATGCGCCGCAGTTTGTGATTCTCCAGCTCCAGGGCGGCCAGCCGCTCATGCGCCGCGTCCGCCTGGTCGTCCAATGGCGACGCCGGTGAACGTCTGGTTGATGTGCGTACCATTGAACTGTTCTCCGTAGGTGTTGAAACCGATCACCCGCTGGCGTCGGAGAAAAGCCGATACCTCGTCGGCGCCGCCCTGGCTCTCGACCTCCAGCCGGCGCAGGAAGCAATCGCAACCGATGGTCAGCAGGGGTGGCCCGAGGCGCTGTTCGAGGCGCTCGAACAGCGCCTCCAGGTTCGGTAGCAACGGCCCGGGGCGCATGGAGGTCAGCACGATGCCGTTTTCCACCGCGCAGTAGAAGGTCAGGCTCAGGTCGTCGTTGACCTTCTGGATCGAGCGCACGTAGTACTGCTCGTTGATACGCACGGCCAGGGGATGGGCGGCAAACAGACGGTGGCCCAGTTCGCCGACCGGGACACCGACCAGGCGCGCATACTCTTGCGCCGCCGGCTCGGCATTCAGTTCGAAGACCCGGCGCATCTGGCTGTCGGCGTGGGTTACCACCAGCTTTTCATGGCACGGCAGGATGTGATGGGTGGTGAACACCTCGAAATCCAGCCAGGTGTTCACCAACATGACGATGGCCGCCCCCGAATGGAAGCGCCCCTGGTAATAGACATGGGTATCGGCCAGGTGATTGTCATCTCCCGCCGAGCCGCCGAAATGCGGAATGCTGCCAAAGGCAGCACTCAGGGCCGCGAGCACCACTTCCTCGCGGCTGGACAAGCCATCGAGCAGGGTCAACGCGAAACTGTGACCCTTGAGCGGTGCCAGGCAATTGCTGCGGCAGGTGCTACCCAGGCGCTCCACCAGTTGCTGGGCGTCGACCAGGCTGAAACGCTCCATCTCGTCGATCAGTTCGCAGGCGATGGAAAAACTGCGATGGTCGAAACCAATGGCGCTCACGCAACTGCGGTTATAGCCTTGGGCGGTGATTTCCCCGGCGGACGTACATCCCACCAGGCGTACCCCACCAAAGTAGTTCTGTAGCGCATCGCCCAGCGCGGCCAGGTCGTACTCGGCCGAACAGAAGAACAGCACGAATCCCAGGTGCGGGTGCATGAGCTGGCGGGCCAGGTCCTGCGCCACGGTTTCGGCCAGGCGGCCCTCGGACATGGCGGTGCGTATCACATCGTTCTGCGTCACTGTCACGCGCCCTGCTCCCGGCCAGTCCAATGCCCGCATTTTCATGGAGGGCATTGGCCGGGAGAATGCTACTTGAGTACCGACAGTCCCCTGTCGAAAGTAGCAATTGGCCTGGGGCCTCCAGCTTCTTCTTTAAAACTGGTTCCAGGGGCGGTCGCCCCGCTCGTCGCGAATCCGCGTCGGCAACCCCATCGCATCCAGCAGTTCGAGGAACGGCTCGGCGGGTAGTTCCTCGACGTTGACCATGCGCCGCGCGTCCCACTGGCCACTCGCGATCAGTCGCGCGGCCGCCACCGGAGGCACGCCGGCGGTGTAGGAGATGCCCTGGCTGTCGGTCTCGGCAAAGGCTTCTTCGTGGTCGGCCACGTTGTAGATGAAGACTTCGTGCGGCTTGCCATCCCTGCTGCCCCTGACCAGATCACCGATGCAGGTCTTGCCGGTATAGCCCGGCGCCAGCGAGGCCGGGTCGGGCAGCACGGCCTTGACCACCTTGAGCGGCACCACCTCGAGGCCCTCGGCGGTCTTCACCGGTTGTTCCGAGAGCAGGCCGAGGTTCTTCAGCACGGTGAAGACATTGATGTAGTGATCGCCGAAGCTCATCCAGAAACGAATGTTCGACACATCGAGGTTCTTCGACAGCGAATGCACTTCGTCATGCCCGGTCAGATAGAGGTTCTGCTCGCCCACCACCGGCAGGTCGTCGCTGCGCTTGACCTCGAACATGGCATTGCTGGTCCATTGGCCGTTCTGCCAGCTCCAGACCTGCCCGGTGAACTCGCGGAAGTTGATCTCCGGATCGAAGTTGGTGGCGAAGTACTTGCCATGGGAGCCGGCGTTCACATCGAGGATGTCGATCGAGTCGATGCGGTCGAAGTGGCGCTGGGCCGCCAGTGCCGCATAGGCATTGACCACCCCCGGATCGAAACCGGCGCCGAGAATCGCGGTGACGCCCTTCTCGCGGCATTCGTCCAGGTGCTTCCACTCGTAGTTGCCATACCACGGCGGCGTCTCGCAGACCCGCCCCGGCTCCTCGTGAATCGCGGTGTCCAGGTAGGCCGCGCCCGTCTCGATGCAGGCGCGCAGGACGGACATATTGAGAAAAGCCGATCCCACATTGATGACGATCTGCGACTCGGTTTCGCGGATCAGGGCCTTGGTCGCCTCGACATCCAGAGCGTCCAAGGCATGTGCCTCGAGTTCGGCCGGCAGCTTGGGGCTACCCTTGGCTCTGACGCTGTCGATGATGGCCTGGCACTTGGCGACGCTACGCGAAGCGATGACGATCCTTCCCAGTTCGTCGTTATGCTGCGCACACTTATGGGCCACTACCTTGGCCACCCCCCCTGCACCAATGATCAGGACGTTTCTCTTCATTTACTGTCGTTTCCTCCTACGGGCCTTCTGCACATCCATGGTGGATGCTCAGGAGAGGCTGCCCAGATAGTCTTCGAAGCCGAACTCGCGAACCAGCTCGACGCTACCATCGAGCTGGCGCACGGCGATCGCCGGCATCTTGAGTCCGTTGAACCAGTTTTTCTTGACCATGGTGTAACCCGCCGCGTCGCTGAACGACAGACGATCGCCGATGGCCAGCGGACGATCGAAACGGTATTCGCCGAAGATATCCCCGGCCAGGCAGGACTTGCCGCACACCATATAGGTATGCTCGCCCTCGCTCGGTTCCATCTTCGCATTCAGGCGGTAGATCAGCAGGTCGAGCATATGCGCCTCGATGGAGCTGTCGACCACCGCCAGGTGCTTGCCGTTGTACAGGGTATCAAGCACCGTGACTTCCAGCGACGCACTGCGGGTGATCGCGGCTTCGCCCGGCTCGAGATAGACCTGCACGCCATAGCGCTGGGAAAAGTCCTTGAGGCGTACGGCGAAATCCTCCAGCGGATAACCGCCGCCGGTGAAATGAATACCGCCGCCCAGGCTGACCCACTCGACCCGATGCAACAGGTGACCGAAGCGTTTCTCGATCACCGCGAGCATCTCGCTGAACAGCTCGAAACTCTCGTTCTCGCAGTTGTTGTGGAACATGAAGCCGGAAACCTGATCGAGCACCGCCTCGATCTTTTCCGGGTCCCACTCGCCCAGGCGGCTGAACGGTCGCGCCGGATCGGCCAGCAGGTAATCCGAACTGCTCACCTGCGGGTTGACGCGCAGACCCCGCACCGCGCCGGCCGACACCTCGGAAAAACGCTGCAACTGGCCGATGGAGTTGAAGATGATCTTGTCCGAGTTGGCCAGCACCTCGTCGATCTCGTCGTCGGCCCAGGCCACGCTGTAGGCATGGGTTTCGCCCGCGAACTTTTCGCGCCCAAGCTTCACCTCATACAGCGAGGACGATGTAGTGCCGTCCATGTACTGCTGCATCAGGTCGAATACCGACCAGGTGGCGAAGCACTTGAGCGCCAGCAGCGCCCTGGCCCCGGACAGCTCGCGTACCCTGGCGATCTTCTCCAGGTTGACCAGCAGCTTCTGTTTGTCGATGAGGTAATAAGGCGTCTTGATCATCCATCCACCCGAGTAATGAGGGTCGCCAGAGGAGGTCTTCCGGCCTCCTCGAACAAAAGTGGACGCGAATTGTGCCGATAACCGGCGCATATCTAAAGGGCATTACTCATATTTCGGGACACCCATGCCCCGTGTTCCAAGCTGCGGGCCTTGCCAGCCGTGCCTTGTGGCCTGGTCACAGGTTGCGACAAAACGCCTGCCGGCAGGCCCCTCCACGGCACCGAGCATGCCCTTTGCGGCATGACGGCTTTATGACAGGTGGCGCTACAAGGCATCCCCGCCCCTTGCCCAGGGCGATCGTGCTATGCCGTTATTCACTGGCAAGGCGCTTCGATAAAAGCGCTGGAGGCTGGAAAGCTGGACGAAAAGCACTGGCGGCCATGCGCTTTCGTCCAGCCTTCCAGCGCTGTTTTCGGCTGTTTGCCGAGCATATTGGCACCTTGCCGCAGGAGCGGGCGCCTGCCCCGCGGGGCGGCAGGATAGGGCGGAGTGCAACGATAGCCGCCCCTACACCTGCAGCAATCGCTGGCGTAGCGCCTGGATCTCGTCGCGCAGTTGCGCCGCCGCCTCGAACTCCAGGTCCCGCGCCAATGTGTACATGCGCTCTTCCAGCGCCCGGATGCGCTTGTTGATCTCGCTGGGCGAGCGCAGGCTCTGCTCGTATTTGGCCGCCTCCTCCGCCACCTTGGCCTCGCCGCGCCGCTTCCGGCTGCGCGATCCCGGCACGGTGGCGCCTTCGAGGATGTCCTGGACATCCTTCTGCACCCCCTTGGGCACGATGCCGTGGGCCTCGTTGAAGGCGATCTGCTTGTTGCGCCGCCGCTCGGTCTCGCCGATCGCCCGTTCCATCGAACCGGTCATGTTGTCGGCATAGAGGATCGCCCGGCCATTGAGATTGCGCGCGGCGCGGCCGATGGTCTGGATCAGCGAGCGCTCCGAACGCAGGAAGCCCTCCTTGTCGGCATCGAGGATGGCCACCAGCGACACCTCGGGCATATCCAGGCCCTCGCGCAGCAGGTTGATGCCGACCAGCACATCGAAGGCGCCCAGGCGCAGATCGCGGATGATCTCGACGCGCTCCACCGTGTCGATATCCGAGTGCAGGTAGCGCACCCGCACATCGTGGTCGCCGAGGTAGTCGGTCAGGTCCTCGGCCATGCGCTTGGTCAGGGTGGTGACCAGCACCCGCTCCTCCTTGGTCACGCACTTGCGGATCTCCGAGAGCAGGTCGTCCACCTGGGTCAGCGCCGGGCGCACCTCGATCTGCGGGTCGACCAGCCCGGTCGGGCGCACCACCTGCTCGATCACCCGCCCCGCATGCTCGGCCTCGTACGGCCCTGGCGTGGCCGAGACGAAAATGGTCTGCGGGCTGATCGCCTCCCACTCGTCGAAGCGCATCGGCCGGTTGTCCAGCGCCGAGGGCAGGCGGAAGCCGTATTCCACCAGGGTTTCCTTGCGCGAGCGGTCGCCCTTGTACATCGCGCCGACCTGCGGAACGCTGACGTGGGACTCGTCAATAACCAGCAGCGCGTTGTCCGGCAGGTAGTCGTAGAGGGTCGGCGGCGCCTCGCCGGAGTCGCGCCCGGAGAGGTAGCGCGAGTAGTTTTCGATGCCGTTGCAATAACCCAGCTCCAGGATCATCTCCAGGTCGAAGCGGGTGCGCTGCTCGAGGCGCTGCGCCTCCACCAGCTTGTCGTGGCTGCGCAGGTATTCCAGGCGTTCGGCCAGCTCCAGCTTGATCTTCTCCACCGCCTCCAGCAGCGTCTCGCGCGGCGTGACGTAGTGGCTCTTGGGGTAGAAGGTGAAGCGCGGCAGCTTGCGGATCACCTCGCCGGTCAGCGGATCGAAGGCCGACAGGCTTTCCACCTCGTCGTCGAACAGCTCGATCCGCACCGCCTCCAGCTCCGACTCGGCGGGATATACGTCGATCACATCGCCGCGCACGCGGAAGGTGGCGCGGGCGAAGTCCATGTCGTTGCGGGTGTATTGCAGGCCGGTCAGGCGGCGCAGCAGCTCGCGCTGGTCGATGGGGTCGCCACGGTCCAGGTGCAGCACCATCTTCAGGTAGGACTGCGGGTCGCCCAGGCCGTAGATGCAGGACACCGTGGTGACGATGATCGCGTCCGGGCGCTCCAGCAGCGCCTTGGTCGCCGACAGGCGCATCTGCTCGATATGGTCGTTGATCGAGGCATCCTTCTCGATGAAGGTGTCCGACGACGGCACATAGGCCTCGGGCTGGTAGTAGTCGTAGTAGGAAACGAAATACTCCACTGCGTTGTTCGGGAAGAACGCCTTGAACTCGCCGTACAACTGCGCGGCCAGGGTCTTGTTCGGCGCCAGCACCAGGGTCGGGCGCTGTACCTGGGCGATCACGTTGGCGATGCTGAAGGTCTTGCCGGAACCGGTCACACCCAGCAGCGTCTGGTGCGACAGGCCGGCCTCCAGCCCCTCGACCATCTGCCGGATCGCCTCGGGCTGATCGCCCGCCGGCTTGAAACGCGTGACCAGTTCGAATCGTGACATAACCACCTCTGCAAGGGCATGGCAGCAGGCCATGCCGTATTTCACCCACGGCACCGCGACGACACGGCGGAATGACCGAATGAATCGAGCGAAACCGGCCACTATCATATCGCGGCCCGACCGCAACACCGCTATACTATCGCCCCGTTTGCGCACCGCCCTCAGCGCCGAAGCGAGGGTGTGTTTCACCCATATTTCTCTTCGAGCCTGCCCACCATGAGTTTGTTCTCCGCTGTCGAACTGGCACCGCGTGATCCCATCCTCGGTCTCAACGAGGCCTTCAATGCCGACACGCGACCGAACAAGGTCAACCTCGGCGTCGGCGTCTACTACAACGAAGAAGGCCGCATTCCGCTGCTGCGTGCGGTAGCCGCCGCCGAACAGGCTCGCCTGAGCGCCCATGCGCCGCGTGGCTACCTGCCGATCGAAGGCATCGCCGCCTATGACAGCGCCGTGCAGAAGCTGCTGCTCGGCGCAGACTCGCCGTTGATCGCCAGCGGGCGCGTCGTCACCACCCAGTCGCTCGGCGGCACCGGCGCGTTGAAGGTCGGCGCCGACTACCTCAAGCGCCTGCGCCCGGATGCCGTGGTGGCCATCAGCAACCCCAGTTGGGAAAACCATCGCGCGCTGTTCGAGTCCGCCGGCTTCCCGGTGCGCAGCTATCGCTACTACGATGCCCAGAGCCATGGCGTCGACCGCGCCGGCATGCTGCAAGACCTGCAGCAACTGCCGGCCGGCTCGATCCTCGTACTGCACGCCTGCTGCCACAACCCGACCGGCGTCGACCTGAGGCTGGAAGACTGGCAAGCCGTGCTTGAAGTCGTCCGGGCCAAGGGGCATATCCCCTTCCTCGACATCGCCTACCAGGGCTTCGGTGACGGCCTGGAAGAAGATGCCGCCGCCGTACGCCTGTTCGCCGGGTCAGGCCTGGACTTCCTGGTATCCAGTTCCTTCTCCAAATCCTTCTCCCTCTACGGCGAACGGGTCGGCGCCCTGTCGCTGGTCACCGCGGACCGCGAGGAATCGACCCGCGTACTGTCGCAGATCAAGCGCGTGATCCGCACCAACTACTCCAACCCGCCGACCCATGGCGCCGTGGTGGTCTCCAGCGTCCTCAACAACCCGGAGCTGCGCGCCCTGTGGGAGGCCGAGCTGGGCGAGATGCGCGACCGCATCCGCCAGATGCGCCTCGACATGGTCGAACGGCTGGCGGCCAAGGGCGCCAGCCAGGACTTCGGCTTCGTCGCCCGGCAGCGTGGAATGTTCTCCTATTCTGGCCTGACGCCCGAACAGGTCGAGCGCCTGCGCGTGGAGTTCGGCGTCTATGCCATCGGCACCGGACGCATCTGTGTGGCGGCGCTGAACCAGCACAACCTCGACGCGGTGACAGACGCCATCGTCCGCGTCCTGTGAACGCCCGGCACGTTTGCAAAGGGGCTTGACTTCCCCTTTGCAAACAGTAGGATACGCACCGTTATTCCGCGATAGCTCAGTCGGTAGAGCAAATGACTGTTAATCATTGGGTCCCTGGTTCGAGTCCAGGTCGCGGAGCCAGACTCTAAAGCCTCGGTGCATACCGGGGCTTTTTCGTATCCGCCAGACTCTCACCAGGGACTGCGTCCCAGGTTATTCGGCCTGCGGCCTCACCCCTTCGGGGCCGCGCTGAAGCGCGTTCAGCTTCGCTGTCGAGTCCAGGTCGCGGAGCCAGACTCTAAAGCCTCGGTGCATACCGGGGCTTTTTCGTATCCGCCAGACTCTCACCAGGGACTGCGTCCCAGGTTATTCGGCCTGCGGCCTCACCGCTCGATCCGCCAGACTGCCTGGCGGCAGCCCCCTCTCCTTCACCTCGCGCTCGTTGTGTATCACAATCACAACCGGTTCCCCGACCTCGCACTTCATGCCGCTGCAACCTTGTGACACAAAGTCCGTTCCTCGCGGACCGGCTTTCGGATACTCCACGCAGTGGTAATGAGGCGGGGGCCACTCTCCAAACGAGATCAGAACCTCTGTCTCTGGGCTGGAACGGCCTCCGGTATCGTCTTGAAAATACCGCCTCTTGACGATGGGGCAAACATAAAAGGCTTGAGGCTTGAGGCTTGAGGCTTGAGGCTTGAGGCTTGATAGTGTGCAGGGGTTCGTCGAAAACCTGTCGAGCCTTTTCTGCGCTTTTTCCCGGCCTATGGCTTCAATTCACCTTTCGCTACATTCATCCCCGAAGAGCCGGCAACAGCGCTGAAAGGCTGGGCGACAGGCAGGCCGTGGCCTGCGCGAAACCGCAGTGTCCACGTCCAGCTTTCCGGCCGCCAGCGCTCTTTGATCGAAAGCGTTGTAGCGCAGGCGGCGGCACAGGGCGCCTCAGGCGATCGCCGTCAGCAGCTTCTCCCACGCCTTGACTTCCTTCTTCGACGCGCCACCCAGCAGTTCCAGCGCCTGGCGCAGGCGATAGCGGGTGATATCCGGGCCGAGGATCTCCATCGCATCGAGCACCGATACGGAGCTGGCCTGGCCAGTGATGGAGGCGAACATCAGCGGCATGACATCACGCAACTTCAGTTCCAGGTGGTCCGCCACGGCCTGAATACAACCGGTAATACGTTCCTTCTCCCACTGACGCAGCGCCTCCAGCTTCCACAGCACCAGTTGCAGCACCTGGCGCACCTGCACCGCGTCCAGCCTCTTGTGCTCGAACAGCGCCGGCTCAAGATTCAGCGCACCACTGAAGAAGAATGCCGCCAATGGCGCGATCTGGCTGAAAGTCTCCACTCGCCCCTGCACATGGGGTGCGATCTTCATCAGGTACTCGGGGTTGAGCGCCCACTTCTGCACTTCGCTGGCGAAGGCTTCCACAGGCAACTCGCGCAGCCACTGGCCGTTGAGCCAGGACAGCTTCTCCAGATCGAAGATCGGGCCGCCGAGGGATACACGCTGGATATCGAAATGCTCGATCATTTCCGCCAGGGTGAACTTCTCGCGTTCGTCCGGCATCGACCAGCCCATGCGCCCCAGGTAGTTGAGCATGGCCTGCGGCAGGTAGCCCATGCGCTCGTAGAAAGTGATCGAAGTCGGGTTCTTGCGCTTGGACAGCTTGCTCTTGTCCGGATTGCGCAGCAGCGGCATGTAGCACAGTTGCGGCTGCTCCCAGCCGAAGTACTCGTAGAGCTTGATCAGCTTGGGCGCCGAAGGCAGCCACTCCTCGCCACGCAGCACATGGGTGATGCCCATCAGGTGGTCATCGACCACGTTGGCCAGGAAGTAGGTCGGCAGGCCGTCGGTCTTCATCAGCACCTGCATGTCCATGCGGTCCCAGGGGATCTCGACATCGCCACGCAGCATGTCCGGCACCACGCAGACGCCCTCGTCGGGGACCTTCATGCGGATCACGTGCGGCTCGCCAGCGGCCAGCCGGCGCTGCACTTCCTCTGCCGACAGTTTCAGCGCCCGCCCGTCGTAACGCGGCGTCTCGCCACGCGCCATCTGCTCGGCGCGCATCTGGTCGAGTTCCTCGGCGCTGCAAAAGCAATAGAAGGCATGCCCCTTCTCCACCAGCTCCAACGCGTACTTGCGGTAGATATCGCCCCGCTCGCTCTGCCGGTACGGGCCGTGCGGGCCGCCGACATCCGGGCCCTCGTCCCATTCGATCCCCAGCCAGCGCAGCGCATCGTAGATCTGCTGCTCGGACTCGCGAGTCGAGCGCAACTGGTCGGTATCCTCGATACGCAGGATGAACTGCCCGCCATGCTGACGCGCGAAACACAGGTTGAACAGCGCGATATAGGCGGTGCCGACGTGCGGATCGCCCGTCGGCGAGGGCGCGATACGGGTACGAACGGTGGTCATGTGAACTCTCGAAAGACAAGTATTCAGGGAAAAGCCGAGGCGCGGATATTAACAGGCAAGCGGCGCCAGCCCCAAACACCCGCGAAGCTTTTGCCGCCATATCCATGCGCGGCCAATGCCACTGCCATAAGGGGCCAATGACGGCATCCGACCTACGACACGCCAATAGCGATTATCATTTCATAAACAAAACATTAAGATGCCCGCGACCAGTCCGCATGCGCAGGTAATATTTTTTTGCAAATGCAGGTGCGGGTTTTCCCTGTCTCATCCGTCTTTAAGTATGCAGTCCCTGCAACGGACACGGCGCCAGCAAGCGCCCAGGAGAAACCCCGGCCCGCGCCCCATGGCGCAGGCCGGGTTGCCGCATGCCTGAAGTTTCCCGCAGCCCGCCTCGCCGGGCTGAACGACGATCGAGGAGAAGCACAATGAAAAAACCAGACCTGGCCACCGGCGCACTGGCCCTGATGCTATGCACCATGGCAGGCGGCGCATTCGCCCACAATCCTGTTTGCCAGTGCGAGGAAGACGGCGACGAGATCATCTGCACCGGCGGCTTTTCCGATGGCAGCGGGGCCCCTGGCGTGACCATCGATGTCATCGACTACGAAGAAAACGTCCTGCTCCCCGGCAAACTGAGCGATGACTCGACGCTGCGTTTCAAACGCCCCGATGGCGAGTTCTATGTGCTGTTCGACGCCGGCCCCGGCCACGTGGTCGAGATCGATCACACCGACATCTCCGTCCAATGACCGTCCAGGTGGTACGCCCCGCCGGGGCCGGCCATGAAACCCTGTACGTCCTGCTGTTCTGCCTGTGCATCCTGCTCGGAGCCGGCCTGGTCGTGGCCTGGCAATCGACCAGCGAACCGGATGACGAACTCGCCGCCCACCAGATAGATGCCCGCTTCGATCTGACCTCCGCCGAACAGGGCATCTATACCGACCTGCGCGTGGCCCACGAGGAAATCGCCATTCACCAGGAAGAGGAAGGGCGACTGCCCCCCCCCGAACTGCTGGCCGAGGAAGGTTTCCCGCCCTTCGCCGAAGACAGCAGCCATCGGAGCCGGGGCGCCCACCTCTGGCAACTGGTCGAAGTCGGCGGTCGCCAGGCCTATACGGGCCTGAGCGAGTCGGTGGCGGTCGCCGGCTCTTTCCTGATGCTTGCCGATGAGGTTTCCGCAACGGAGTCGGATATCTGGCTCAACCGCACCAAAGCGCCCGAACTACCGACTCAGTTGTCGAGCGACGCCCTGGTCGCAACCGGCTGGAAACAGATCGCGACCCGCTTCGATGCCGGCGTCACCCGCAAACAGCACGCCCATTGAGTGCTCTATTCCTTTTGCAAAAGGCTCACGATGCCCATGTCTTTCCCATGTCTCCCACCTCGTCGACACTTCATCCGCGTATTGCTGCTCGGCCTGCTGGCCACGCTGCTCGCACCTGCCGCACAGGCCGACGGCAAGCGCCTGCGCATCGGCATCACCCTGCACCCCTACTACAGCTATGTCAGCAACATCGTCGCCGACAAGGCCGATGTGGTGCCGCTGATCCCGGCCGGCTTCAACCCGCATGCCTACGAGCCGCGCGCCGAGGACATCAAGCGTATCGGCACACTGGACGTGGTGGTACTCAATGGTGTCGGGCATGACGACTTCGCCGACCGCATGATCGAGGTCAGCGAGCGTCCGGACATCCCGGTGATCGAAGCCAACGCCAACGTGCCGCTGCTGGCGGCCACCGGCCAGGCCGCACGCGGTGCCGGCAAGGTGGTCAACCCGCACACCTTCCTGTCGATCAGCGCCACCGTCGCCCAGGTCAACAATATCGCCCGCGAACTGGGCAAGCTCGACCCGGCCAACGCCAGGTTCTATACCAGCAATGCCCGCGCCTACGCCAAGCGCCTGCGCGGCATGCGCGCCCAGGCCCTGGGCAAGCTCACCGCGGCGCCCAACGCCGATTTCCGCGTCGCCACCATCCACGGCGCCTATGACTACCTGCTGCGTGACTTCGGCCTGGAAGTCACCGCGGTGGTGGAGCCGGCCCACGGTATCGAGCCGAGCCCCAGCCAGTTGAAGAAGACCATCGACCAACTGAAAAACCTCGATGTGAAGGTGATCTTTTCGGAAATGGACTTCCCTTCCACCTACGTGGAAACCATCCAACGCGAGTCCGGCGTCAAGCTCTATGCCCTGACGCATATTTCCTACGGCGAATACAGCGCCGATAAATACGAGGAAGAAATGACCCGCAACCTCGACACCGTGGTCAGGGCCATCCAGGAAGCCGGAGCATGATGGGAGAACGCAAGGAAGCGACCGGTCCGGCCATCGACTTCGACGGCGTCGGCCTCGTCCTGGGCGGTACGCGCATCCTCGAACAGGTGACATTGCACATACAGTCAGGGCATGCACATGCACTGGTCGGCCCAAATGGCGGCGGCAAGAGCTCGCTGGTCAAGACCCTGCTCGGGCAAATGCCCCACAGCGGCAGGCTGAGCCTGGACTGGAACGGCGAGCCCGGCGTCATCGGCTATGTGCCGCAGGCGCTGGAGTTCGACCGCGGCCTGCCGATGACCGTGGACGACTTCATGGCCTCCATGTGCCAGCAGCGCCCGGCGTTCCTCGGCCTGTCCCGCCGGCATGCACCGGCCATCGAACAGGCGCTGCTGCGCGTCGGCATGCAGGACAAGCGCAAGCGCCGCATGGGCGCGCTCTCCGGCGGCGAGCGCCAGCGCGTGCTGCTCGCCCAGGGCCTGATCCCGGCACCGCGCCTGCTGATCCTCGACGAGCCGATGTCGGCCCTCGACGAAGCCGGCATCCAGGTATTCGAACGCCTGCTCGGCGACTGGCGCCGCGACGGCATCACCATCCTCTGGATCGAGCACGACCTGGAAGCCGTGGGCCGCCTGGCAGACCGGGTGACAGGCCTGAACCGGCGCGTGCTCTTCGATGCGCCGCCGGCCCAGGCGCTGACGCCGGAGCGGCTGCTCGGGCTGTTCTCCACCCACCCTCGCGTCGCCGGGAGCACGCCCGCATGAGTTTCGACTATGAACACTTCCGCCTGCTGATCCAGGGCTGGGCGGCGGCGGGCTACCTGCCCCAGGCGCTGGCCTATGGCTTCGTCGTCAATGCGCTGCTGGCCGGCCTGATGATCGGCCCGGTGCTCGGCGGCCTTGGCACCCTGGTGGTGGTCAAGCGCTTCGCCTTCTTCTCGGAAGCGGTGGGCCATGCGGCGCTGACCGGGGTGGCCATCGGCATCCTGCTCGGCGAACCCTATACCAGCCCCTATGGCAGCCTGTTCGCCTACTGCCTGCTGTTCGGCATCCTGCTCAACTACCTGCGCAACCGCACCGGGCTGTCCCCGGACACGCTGATCGGCGTGTTCCTCTCGGTGTCGCTGGCGCTCGGCGCCAGCCTGCTGCTGGTGCTGGCGGGCAAGATCAACGTGCATATCCTGGAGAACGTACTGTTCGGCTCGGTGCTGACCGTCAACGCCACCGACCTGCTGGTGCTGGCGGTGGTCGGCAGCCTGGTGCTGGCCCTCGCCCTGCCACTGTACAACCGCATCATGCTGGCCAGTTTCAACCCGCAACTGGCCGCCGTGCGCGGCGTGGCGGTCAAGACCCTGGACTACCTGTTCGTGATCCTCGTCACGCTGATCACGGTCGCCGCGGTCAAGGTCATCGGCGCGATCCTGGTCGGCGCCCTGCTGGTCATCCCGGCGGCGGCGGCGCGCCTGCTCAGCCAGTCGCTCAAGGGCTTCTTCTGGCTATCGGTGGCCATCGCGACCCTGAGCACCCTGGCCGGCATCCTGCTGCCGATCACCCTCGACCTGCCCGTGCCATCCGGCGCCGCGATCATTCTGGTCGCCGGTATCGCCTTCGCCCTGGCCGCCATCGCCCGCGGCATCCTCCCAAGCCTGAAAGGAAACCTTGGATGAACCTCAAGCTCCAGCATTTCGCGCTCGCGCTGGCCCTCGCGGGCCTGCCCCTGCATCACCTGCAGGCCGCCAGCGCCCCGGCCAGTACCGAGAAAGTCAGCGTACTGGCTGCCCTGCCCATCACCCACGGTCTTGCCGAACGACTGCTTGCC
>NZ_QJUO01000025.1 GCF_004327335.1 Stutzerimonas kirkiae
GCCCAGCGCCGGCATTGCGTTCCTTGTTCCGCTCCGGTGCGGTGCCTTCATCCAGCTCCGTCGGCGCCTGCAGCACACCACTGCCGGAAAGGGTCTTGTGCGTGGCACTGGCCAGAGTCAGTTGATAACCGCCAGCCACCGGGACGGCGGCCCAGAGCTTCTGCCGCTGCCGGAAGGAGGCGACCCAGTTGAAAGGGTCTTCATCCTGTGGCCCGGTCATTGCCAGGAGCGGCACGGATATCGACGCGAACGTTCTCGTGTCCTGTTCGGGTGCCACATAGGGGCTCAGCAGGATCGCGGCCACCGGGCGCAGCGGATAAGCACTGGACAGCCATGCCGCAGCCGTCTGCGTGCCCAGGTCGAACCCCGCCAGCGCGACACGCTGCCAATCGATGGCCGCGAACAGGCCATCGCCCCCCGCGGCTCGCAGGCGAACCTGCTCCAGGGTCGCCGCCAGCAGGCTCACACGCTCGGCCAGGGCCTGCTCGCTGAAACTCCTGCGGGCCAACTCACGAAAGTTACCGGCCAGCGCCAGAGGCGAAGAAAGCAGAGAGCGGTCATCCCCCGCCGCCTGCACCGACAACACCGCATAACCCGCCTCGGCCCAGGCGTTGCGCCAGGTTTCGCCAGCACTCGCCGGCTCGCCCAGCCCCGGCAGATAGATCACCAGCGGCAGCGCCCGCCCTTGCTCGTTCAGTGGCGCCAGCCACTCGACCGCCACCGACTGCTCACCAATGCGCCAGGTTGCCTGCCAGGACTGGATGGCATGCCGCTCCGGCTGATAGGCCGACGCCAGGTGGGCCCTGACCTGCTCCGCGGGATCGACGCGCGGCGGCTCGCCACGACCTGCGCAACCGGACAGCAGCATCAGGCCGGCCAGGCAGCCAATAAACCATACGGGATGAAAAGAGTGCCGCCTATCCACTTGCCATCGCTCCTCAATGAACTGGAACGGACAGAGTAGCCAAGCCGATCAGGGAGCAGACAGCCATTCAAGGTAAAGGTAGGGTAAAGGCCCGTTGCCACGCCCTTTCGTCCAGTTTCCAGCCTCCAGCGCTCTTTTCGGCTCTTCGCCGCGCATGGCGCGATCGCCCGGGGGCAGGGCGCGAGCGACAAGCGGCTACCAGCTTCGCGGGGATATTCCGCCCTTGTTTCACCGCATATGCGTCCCCATTTACCTGCGATGACCCTGTTCGTGGCCTGTCTGCCCCGGCTCCGAGACCTCCACAACCCTTTCGAGAACAACGATGAGCCAGACCTCTCCGATCTTCGATGTCACCGATGCCAGCTTCGACCAGTTGGTCATCGAGAACTCGTTCCACAAACCGGTACTGGTGGACTTCTGGGCCGACTGGTGCGCCCCCTGCAAGGCACTGATGCCGCTGCTGGCCAAGGTCGCCGAGGAGTATCGGGGCGAATTGCTACTGGCCAAGGTCAATTGCGACATCGAACAGGAAACCGTGGCGCGCTTCGGCATCCGCAGCCTGCCGACGGTCGTGCTGTTCAAGGACGGCCAGCCGGTCGACGGCTTCGCCGGGGCGCAGCCCGAATCGCAGATTCGCGCCATGCTCGAACCCCATGTCGCGCCCCCGGCCGCCGCGCCCACCGACCCACTGCAAAGCGCCACGACACTCTTCAGCGAGGGCCATATCGCCGAGGCGGAAGCGCAGCTCAAGGCGCTGCTCGGTGAAAACAGCGAAAACCCGCCCGCACTGATCCTTTACGCCCGCTGCCTGGCCGAACGCGGCGAACTGGGCGAGGCGGAAACGGTCCTCAACGCCGTGCAGGGCGATGAACACAAACAGGCACTGGCCGCCGCCCGCGCCCAACTGACCTTCCTCAGGCAGGTAGGCGAACTGCCTGAAACCGCCACGCTCAAGTCGCGCCTGGCACAGGATGCCAATGACGACGAGGCCACCTACCAGTTGGCCATCCACCAACTGGCCCGCCAGCAGTACGAGGCGGCCCTGGATGCGCTGCTGCGGCTGTTCGTGCGCAACCGCGACTATGCCGGCGGCCTGCCGCACAAGACACTGCTGCAGGTTTTCGAACTGCTGGGCAATGACCATCCACTGGTCACCCAGTACCGCCGCCGTCTTTACCAGGCGCTCTATTGATCTAGTCGCCGCTCTGCGCTGGCAAGCTGGAAACCAGGAGCTTGAAGCTAGTCTCGCGTCAACGATCAAATGTCGCGGACGGCAGCCTTGTGACTGCGCCGCGCGCACCTGAGTGATCGGCACCACTATCCCAGGTGCGCACGGCGCACCCTTCCCACGGAGAGCTGGCCACATGCCAACAGTTGATGCCTGTCGTGACACTAGCCATCCCGGCACGCATGGAAGCTCCACTTCCGGCGCCTGGTATCCGGGCCAAGACAGCGGTCACCAACTCGCGCCGTCTTGATCGCCATCAAAAAGCCATCACTTCCCATGCGTCATCATGCCTCGCTCAATCACAACAATAGAATGGCAGCGCGCGCATGTCCCTCTTCAGACCTACCAGTATCGGCGGCAAACTGCTGCTGACCTTCCTCGCAGTCCTGCTTCTGAGTTCCGGCAGCCTTGGCATCACCGCCGTCCACCAGGCCAGCATGGCCGTTACCGAACAGGTCGAGCAGGCTCTACGGAGCATGGCCACCGATGCCGGCAAGATTGTCCGGGCACGCATGGATACCCGCCTCGCCACCCTGGCCGAAGTGGCCCAGCACCCGGACCTGCAGGCCCTCGACGAACGGGCCCTGAATTACCTGGAAACGGCCACGGCACGCCTGGACTACATGGGCATGGGCTGGGTCGACCGCGCTGGCATCGCCCACTATGCCGATGGCAGCAGTGCCGACCTTTCCGACCGGGACTACATCCGCCGGGGCTTCCAGGGCGAAAGCAACCTCTCGGACGTGATCATCAGCAGGGCCGTCAACTTGCCGGTCATCATGCTGGCAACCCCCCTGCGCGACCATGCCAACGGCCAGGTAAAGGGCTTGATCATCGCGCGCATGGATGCCAGCCTGCTCAGCGATATCACCGACGACCTGGGTTTCGGCAAACAGGGCTATGCCTTCATCCTCAACCAGGATGGCGCCCTGATCGCCGACCGCGATCGCAAGCGGGTACTCGAACAGCACCAGCCGCTGGCCGGCGGCCATGCCGAGGCCTCCCGCGCCTACCATGAAATGCAGGCGGGCCGCAGCGGTGTCAGCCACCTGATCGAAGCGCAGCGGCACTACGTGGTCGGTTACCAGCAGGTGCCGGGTACCCAGTGGAAGCTTGGCGTCACTGCCGAGCAGGGCGAGGTTTTCCAGCGCCTGAACCACCTGCAGTGGATGCTGGCCTTCCTTTCCCTTGGCTCCATCGCACTGGGCATGGTGCTGGCCTGGAGCTTCTGCCAGCGTACAGTGGTCCGCCCGCTCAAGCACATCATGGATGTCGTATCGCGTATCCAGCAGACCGGCGACCTGACCCTCAAGGCCCATGTACGGGGCCAGGACGAGGTGGCCACGGCCGGCCTCGCCCTGAACGGCATGGTCGATCGTTTCCGTACGCTGATCGCCAGCATAAGCGACTCCACCGGCCAGCTCTTCGCCGCCTCGGAACAGCTCAAGCACAGCAGTGCGAGCCTGCTGGAGCAATCTACCCAGCAAGGCGACATGACCATGTCGGTGGCCACCGCGCTGGAGGAAATGAGCTACGCCATCCACGAAGTGGCGAGCAACACCGCGAACGCCTCGGAAAAGGCCGAGCGTGCGGTACAGGAAGTCACCGAGGGCCGCAGCACGGTGGAGGCCGAGCAGGCGACCATGAGCGAACTGACCCGCCAGGTCGTGCAATCGGAAGACATCGTCGCGCAACTCAATTCCCGCACCGAGGAAATCGACGAAGTCCTCACGATCATCACCGGCATTGCCGATCAGACCAACCTGCTGGCACTCAATGCGGCCATCGAGGCGGCTCGCGCCGGGGAACACGGACGCGGTTTTGCCGTGGTCGCCGATGAAGTCCGCTCGCTGGCCGGCAACTCGCAGAGCGCGGCAGGCACCATCCGCGAGAAGATCGTACTGTTCCGCAATGCTGCGCAGGAAGCGCTCGACCACATGCACCACTGCCGTACCTTCACTCAACAGGGCATGGAAAGCTCGCGGCAGTCGACCCAGAGCTTCCAGATGACGGCCAGTTCGGCCGACGAGATCCTCGGCCTCAACCAGCAGATCGCCACCGCCACCGAAGAACAGAGCACGGTGATCGACGAGTTGAACCTCACTGTCGACCAGCTCAACACCGGCATCCGCGAGGTCAACGCCCAGGCCCGGGAAACCTCCACGGCGTCCTTCCACCTGGCCGAACTGGCCCAGTTGCTACGTCGCGAGGCCAGCTACTTCAAGGTCTGAACGCTGCCCCGCCATTACCGGCGGGTAGCTGCCAGGGGCGCCATGGCGCCCCTGGCTCATATTCATTGTGAACGCCCACGGAACGATAGCTGCCAAAAGGCCATCTATCTTTCTGACTTAATGGCGGCTGACTCGTACGAGGTCTCACAATGAAAAGGAATTTCCCTGTTACCCAACAACAATGCCGCTTTCCGGCAGACCAACGGCTGATCACCGCCACCGATACCAAGGGGCGGATCACCTACTGCAATGATGCCTTTGTCGAAATCAGCGGTTTCAGCCGTGACGAGCTGATCGGCAGCGCCCACAACATCGTCCGTCATCCGGACATGCCGGAGCCGGTCTTCCAGCAGATGTGGGAGTGTCTGAAAGCAGGCCGCAGTTGGATGGGCATCGTCAAGAACCGCTGCAAGAATGGCGACCATTACTGGGTCAGTGCCTATGTCACGCCCATCTCGGAAAAAGGCCAGTTGATCGGCTATGAATCGGTCAGGGTCAGTGCCGAACCCGAGCAGGTTGCCAGGGCCGCGGCCCTCTATTCCCGGATCAGCAGCGGCAGGCAGGCGCTGGCCTGGCACCATCGGCTGCTCGGTATGGCCGCTCTGGTGGGGTTCGTACTGCTGGCCGCGCTAGCCGTTTCCCTCACCCACTTCCTGGTGGCGCCGGCGGCCGGCCTGGGGCTTGCGCTGCTCGCCCTGGTAGCTGGGCAGTGGTTCGGCGAATGGCGGCTGAAACGCACCCTGCGGGCCATACGCGGCGACGAGAACCTGCACGACAGCGAAGTGGCGGCCTGCACCTACACGGGACTGCAGGGTTTTCCCGCGCAATTGAAGATGCTGCTGATCAGCGAGCGCGCCAAGAATCGCACCGCCCTCTGCCGCCTGAAGGACTATGCGGACCAGGCCACCCACCTGGCCGGGCAGAGCGATGAACTGACCACCCAGGCGGAAAGCTCGCTGCAGTCCCTGCGTGTCGAGGCGGATATGGCGGCGACGGCCATGCACCAGATGGCCGCGTCCATCGGTGAAGTTGCCAGCCATGTGCAACAGACCGCCGAGCACGCCCGGCAGGTGGCCGAGCTGTCCAGTGGCGGTGCCCAGGACGCGCTGAGAACCCGCGAGGTGATCGAGCGCCTGACCGGCACGGTACAGGGGGTCAGCACATCGGTCGAAGCGCTGGCCGAAGAAACGCAATCGATTCAGCAGGCAGCCAACATGATCCGCGCGGTGGCCGAACAGACCAACCTGCTGGCCCTGAACGCCGCCATCGAGGCGGCCCGCGCCGGGGAACAGGGGCGTGGCTTCGCCGTGGTCGCGGACGAGGTACGGGCACTGGCGCAAAAGACCCAGGAATCGACCGGCGTCATCGAGCAGATCATCGAGTCGTTGCAGCAGCGCGCCCAGGAAGCGGTGGTCATCGCCCGGGCCGGTAGCGACGCGGCCTCGGCCGGGCTGGAACAGGTGATCTCGACCCAGCAGGCACTGCATGGCATCGACCAGGCCGTCGAACATATCAATGCCATGGCCCAGCAGATGGCTTCGGCCGCCGAACAGCAGGCTTGTGTGTCGGAAGCGATTTCACGCCAGATCAGCAATATCGCCCAGGCTTCCGAGCGCAATGCCGACATATCCGGAGAATCCTCCCGGGTTGGCCAGGCACTGACCCAGACCGCCCGCTCGCTGCACGCGCTGGTCGCCCGCTTCAGCGGCTGAGGCGGCAGGCAACGTGGATTGAGGCAGCCGTTACCCGGCGCTGTCGCCATTGCACGGCAGCAGCAGGCGGAACAACGCGCCCCGTCCCTCCTCGCTTTCGACCAGCAGCCGCCCGCCATGAGCCTTGACGATCTGTTCGGAAATGAACAGCCCCAGGCCCAGTCCAGCACTGCTCCCCGCACCCTCGACACGCTCGAACTGGCAGAAGATGCGCCGCAGGTTCTTGCTCTCGATACCGATCCCCTGGTCGCGCACCTCGATGCAGACCTCGTCGCCCAGCGCCCGCACACTCACCGACACCGGCTTGCCAGCGCCATAGCGCATGGCATTGGTCAGCAGGTTGGCCAGCACCTGCTCGATACGGAACTCGTCCCACCGTCCGAACAGCGGGCCGCAAGGCTCGAAGTGCAATGTGCAACCACAGATATCCATCTGTGCGCCAAAGCTCTCCAGTACATTGGCCACCAATTGGCAAAGATCGAAGCGCGACGGGCGGATCGACAACTTGCCGGTGCGGATGCGCGATACGTCGAGCATATCGTCGATCAGCCGGATCAGGCTCTGGATCTGCCGTTCATCCTTCTCCACCATCTGCCGCAACCGCTCTTCACCGAAGGCCGCCAGGTTACTGCGCTGCAGTTGCAACTTGCGTAGCTGGACTTCGAGAATCAGCGTATTGAGCGGCGTCTTCAACTCGTGCGAGACGATCGACATGAAATCGTCGCGCATGCGCACCGCATGCTCCAGTTCGCTCTTGGTATTGCGCAGCTCATCGAGCAGCAGTTCCTGTTCCATGCGGCTCTTGCGCAAGGCATCGACCTGTCGCGCCAAACGCTTGCGGTTGCGATAGAGATCGACGAAAACGCTGACCTTGCTACGCACCGCATGGGTATCCAGCGGCTTGTGCATGAAATCCACGGCACCACTTTCATAGCCCTTGAAGGCGTAGTTCAACTCGCGCCCGGCGGCACTGACGAAGACGATGGGGATCTGCTTGGTGCGCTCGGTGCCACGCATCAGCTCGGCCAGTTGGAAACCGTCCATGCCGGGCATCTGTACATCGAGGATGGCCAGCGCGAATTCATGCGCCAGCAACAGCTCCAGCGCCTGCTCGCCGGAACCCGCGAGAAACACCCGCATGCCCGGCGCCTGCAGCAACGCCTGCAGGGCCTGCAGGTTTTCCGGCACATCGTCGACCACCAGCAGGTTGGCTTCATCGGTTTGATTGGGCATCTGTCACTCCAGCTCGCGCAACAGCCGATGGATGTCACGCAAGGATAAGATATGGTCGGGCTCGAAACGCTTCAGGGCCGCGCGCGGCATGATATCCACCTCGGCCTCCTCGGGGCGCTGGACGATGGTCAGCCCGCCGACGCGGCGGATGCACTCCAGCCCGCGGGCACCGTCTTCGCTGGCGCCGGTGAGCAGCACGCCAGCCAGCCGCTCGCCCCAGGCATCGGCGGCCGACTCGAACAGCACGTCGATGGACGGGCGCGAAAAACACACCGGCTCCTCCTGGCTCAGGGCCAGGCTGAAATCCCGCTCGACCAGCAGGTGGTAGCCGGGCGCCGCGAAATACAGCGCCCCGGGGACCAGCGCCTCCTTGTCATCGGCTTCCTTGACCTGCAGCCGGGTCTTGCTCTGGAAAATCTGCGCCAACTGGGTCGGACGCCCCTCGGGAATGTGCTGGACCACCAGCACGGGCAAGCGATAGCCACTGGGCAAATCCCGCAGCAGCTCGCTCAGGGCATGCAGGCCGCCCGCGGAAGCGCCTACCACCACGGCATCGATCGGCATGCTGCGTGCGCGCCCCTGGATACTCATAGCTTGCGGAAGATCCTTTCCTGCTTGTCGAACGCCTCGAAGCCCGGCCCATGGCTCGAGAACTCCAGTGTCTCCTTGCTACCCAGGCCGAGAAAGCCCCGGTGGCAGAGCGACTCGTGGAACAGCGAGAATGCCCGGTCCTGCAACACCCTATTGAAATAGATCAGCACGTTACGGCAGGAAATCAACTGGGTTTCGGCGAACACGCTGTCGGTGGCCAGGCTGTGATCGGCGAAAGTCACCTTCTGCCGTAGCGACTTGTCCATGATCACCGAGTCATAGGCGGCCACATAATGGTCCGAAAGGCTGCCCGCTCCCCCGGCACGCTGGTAGTTCTCGCTGTAGCGGCGCAGGTTGTCGATGGCGAAGATGCCCTGGCGCGCGCGCTCCAGCGAGCGCGGGTTGATATCCGTGGCATACAGGATCGAGCGCTCCAGCAGCCCTTCCTCCTTGAGCAGGATGGCCATGGAGTAGACCTCCTCCCCGGTACTGCAGCCGGCGATCCAGATCTTCAGCGACGGGTAGGTCTGCAGCACGGGTAGCACCTGCTCGCGCAAGGCCCGGTAGTAACCGGGGTCGCGGAACATTTCACTGACCGGAATGGTGAGGTATTGCAGCAGGTCCATGAACACCGATTCGTCGTAGAGAATCCGCTGCTGCAATTGGGAAACGCTCGCGCACTGCAACTGTCGCTGCGCCAGCAGCACGCGGCGTTTGAGCGAAGCGCCGGAATAGTTGCGAAAGTCATGGCCGTACTTGAGGTAGATCGCCTCGACCAGCAAACGGACTTCGATGTCGACGCTGCGCTCAGGCATCTCAGAGCAGTTCCACTTTCGGCAGCCAGACGCGGATCAGCGAGAACAGGCGGTCCAGCTCGATGGGCTTGGCCAGGTAGTCGTTGGCCCCGGCGGCAAGGCAGCGGTCCTGGTCATCCTTCATCGCCTTGGCGGTCACCGCGATGATCGGCAGGCGCTCGAAGCGCGCCTCCTTGCGAATCTCGCGCATGGCGGTGAAGCCGTCCATTTCCGGCATCATGATGTCCATCAGCACCAGGTCGATACCCTCGACTTCATGCAGGCGGGCAATCGCTTCATGGCCATTGCGGGCGATTTCCACCCGTGCGCCCTTCTGCTCCAGCGCGCTGGTCAGGGCGAAGACATTGCGCACATCGTCATCCACCACCAGGATCGTGCGGCCTTCGAAGGTCTTCTCCCGACTGCGCGCACTCTTGAGCATCTTGCGCCGCTCCGGCGGCATGTCCGACTCGACCTTGTGCAGGAACAGCGTGACCTCGTCGAGCAGTCGCTCCGGCGAGCGGGCGCCCTTGATGATGATCGAGTGCGAATACTTCATCAGCGCCGCTTCTTCGTCGCGGCTCAGGTTGCGCCCGGTGTAGACGATCACCGGCGGGAACGAGCAGATATCCTCGCACGCCATGCGTTCGAGCAACTGGCTGCCGTCCATGTCGGGTAGCTTGAGGTCGATGATCATGCAGTCGAAGACCGTATCGCGCAGCAACTCCAGCGCCTGCTGGCCGAACTCCACGGCGGTGATCTCCACGTCCTCGTCTTCGATCAGGCGTGAAACGCTGGCACGCTGCAGGGCGTCGTCCTCGACCAGCAGGATACGCTTGACCTTCTGCGCCAGCCGGGCCTCCAGCCCGAGGAAGACCTCGCGCAACTCCTCGCGGGTCGCCGGCTTCATCGCATAGCCGATGGCGCCCATCTGCAGGGCCGCTTCCTTGCGATCCTCCACCGACACGATATGCACGGGAATATGCCGCGTTTCCGGTGTTTCCTTGAGTCGCTCCAGCACCGTCAGGCCGGAATGGTCAGGCAGGCGCATGTCCAGCAGGATCGCATCCGGCTGGTAGCGCATGGCGCTTTCGAAACCGCTGTCGGCACTCTGTTCGAGCAGGCAGTTGTAACCGAGCTCGTGCGCCAGGTCGCGCAGGATACAGGCGAAGCGCGGCTCATCCTCGATCACCAGCACACTGCGCGCCTTGAATGGATGGGCCTGGCGGTCATCCGGCAGGCGCTCAGGCTCCGCCAGCGCAGTGGCAGGCATGGGCGCGACGGCTGCGGTCTCGACGCTTGCCGGTGGCGCCTTCGGCGCGGCGGGCACATTGTCATAGCGCTCCGGCAACAGCAGCGTGAAAGTGCTGCCGACGCCGGGTTCGCTGTCGACTTCGATGGAACCGCCGAGCAAATGCGCCAGCTCACGGGAAATCGACAGGCCCAGACCGGTGCCGCCATAACGCCGATTGGTAGTGCCGTCAGCCTGGCGGAAGGCCTCGAAGATCGCCTCCCGCTCACTCTCGGCGATGCCTATGCCGGTGTCCCGCACCTGGAAGGCCAACAACCCGTCAGCGCGCCGCTCGACGCGCAGGGTGACCGTCCCCTCCTCGGTGAACTTGAAGGCGTTGGACAACAGGTTCTTGATAATCTGCTCCAGGCGCTGGCGATCGGCATACAGGCTGGCCGGCAGGTCTTCGCCATACTCGAGGAAGAATTGCAGGGACTTTTCCGTCGCCTGCGGCATGAACAGGTTTCTCAGGCTATCCAGCACCCGCGAAAGGATCATCAGTTCGGGGCGCACGTCCATCTTGCCGGCCTCGACCTTGGCGATGTCGAGGATATCGTTGATCAGCGTCAGCAGGTCATTGCCAGCCCCATAGATGGAGCGGGCGTATTGCACCTGGTCCTCGCTCAGGTTGCCCTGGGCATTGTCCGCCAGCAGCTTGGCCAGGATCAGCGAGCTGTTGAGCGGCGTACGCAACTCGTGCGACATATTGGCGAGGAACTCCGACTTGTACCGGCTGGCGCGCTGCAACTCTTCGGCGCGCTGCTCCAGCAAGCGCTGCACATCCTGCAGGCGCGCGTTCTTGTCATTCACCTCGTCACGCTGACGCTCCAGCGCTTGCGCCTGCTCACTCAGTTGCTCGTTGGTCTGCTCCAGTTCGGCCTGTTGCTCTTCGAGATGCTGCTGGGACTCGCGCAACACGCCCGACTGCGCCTCCAGCTCCTCGTTGGCGGCGCGCAGCTCCTCCTGCTGCACCTGCAGTTCCTCGTTGAGCTGCTGGGTCTGTGCCAGCGCCTGATGCAGGCGCACGCGATAACGCGCCGACTCGATCGCCGAACCGAGGCTTTCCGAAATACGCTCCAGCAGTTCGGCATCCCGCTCCTGCGCAGGGCGCAACAGGCCTATTTCCAGCACGGCATTCAGCGTGCCGCCACTTTCCACCGGCAGAATCATTACCGACGTCGGGGAACCGCCGCCAAGGGCCGAGCTGATTCGCAGATAACCGGCAGGCAGGTCGTTCAGCACGCGCAACCGGCGCTCCAGCGCGGCCTGCCCGGCCAGGCCCTCGCCCAACGCGAGCGACGGACTGCTGGCCAGTTGCGTGGCGTCATGCGCGAATTCGGCCACACGCTGCAACTTGCCATCCTGCAGCACGTACAGGGTAGCGATGCCCGCATCCAGGTAGCGCGCCAGAAAACCCAGAATGCTCTGCCCCAGCACCTGCATGCTCTGCTCGCCGATGACCGCTTCGCTCAGTTGATTCTGGCCGCTACGCAGCCAGCCCTCGCGCTCCAGCATGCCGGCATGTGAACTCAATTGTTCGAGACTGCCCTGGTACCCCTCCGACAAGGCCAGCAGATCGCGCCGGGCCAGCAACATCAGAACGCCACTGAAACCCAGGCTGAACAACAGGAAGGAACCGACCAGCAACCAGGTCACACGTTCGGCCGTGCGCGTACGGTCGACGCGCACCTGGCGTTCCTGGGCGATGAACGCATTGAACTCGCTGCGAATGCGGTCGATCATCGCCTTGCCGCGGCCTTCCTGCACATACTCGACGATCGGCCGCCCCTGGCGCCGCAACTCGATCATCCGCTGCGCATAGGGCAGCCACTGCTTGTGGGTCGAATCGATCAGTTCGATATGCCGCAGTTGCAGCGGGTCGTTCCGGGCGTACTCGCGCAACGCCTGCAAGCTGTCCTCGACCCTGTCCACGCCCCGCTCGTAGGGGTCGAGGAAAGACTCTTCGCCGGCGATCAGGAAGCCGCGCATGCCGGTTTCCTGGTCGATCATCAGCTTGTAGGTTTCGTTGGCCACGGCAACGCCCTGTATCGACTGCGCCACCCAGGCATTCAGTGTCAGCAGGTAATAAACGATGGCACTGAAAAACACCGCGCTGAAAAAACCGAGCCCAAGAGGCGCCAGCACATTGCGCCGCAGGATGCGCTTGAACTGAAGTGGGTCGATAAAGACGTCAGTCATCCTCTTTCCTTGTTCCGTCATGCCTGTGGGATGCCCGGAACTTTACACAGACATTGCCCATGCCGACAGAAAAACCCCGCGAAAGTCCGACCTTCGCGGGGTTGCTCGAGCAAGCTGTCACAGCCATCCAGCGGATTCAGCGGCGGGCGATGATCCAGACCGCATGCACGATGCCGGGGATGTAACCCAGCAGGGTCAGCAGGATATTCAGCCAGAACGCCCCGGCGAACCCCACCTGCAGGAATACCCCGAGCGGGGGCAGCAGAATGGCGATGATGATACGTAGTAGATCCATATTTTCTTTCCCTCGAAAGCTCGCTGCGGAAACCACTTCCTATCGACCAGAGGCATGGAAAGTGGTTCAGCGCAGGAGCGCCATCGCCCACGCGGCAACGGCAGGGAAATCCACAGGCGACCGGGTAGATCGCCAAGGGCGCCCGAAGACGCGACAAGGAAAATAACGCGACACGACTGCCATTGTGTGCGTTTCCGGCCAGTACGCCTTGTGGGCGAGCGGCCTGCCGGGCCTTCGCCCGACCTGCGGAACCGTCACCCATGCGTGGCCCGGTCATGGAACAGGGCGATACGACTCGTGACGGCTACCGGCAGCGTCCAAGTATCGCAAAGACGGTAGTCCCGGACCAGCCTCAGGCAACGGACCTCAGGCTTTGCCGCTGGCGCCTTGCGGTTTGCGCCTGATGGTCTTGAGCAGGTCCTCGGGGCTGATGAAGCCGACCATGCCCTGGGCGCTGCCCGGTTGCGGCTGGTTGAAGATATGCTTCTTCATGTGCCCGATGACATGCATCTCGCAGGGCTTGCAGTCGAACTTCAGCGTCAGCACCTCATCCTGGTGGATCAGTTGCATCGGCGCGACCTTGGTACGCACGCCCGTCACCCCCTTGGCCTGTTTCGGGCACAGGTTGAACGAGAAGCGCAGGCAGTGCTTGGTGATCATCACCGGCACCTCGCCGGCTTCTTCATGGGCCTCGTAGGCGGCATCGATCAGTTGCACGCCGAAACGATGGTAGAAGGCCCGCGCCTTGTGGTTGTAGACATTGGCGAGGAAGCTCAGGTGCGCCTCGGGATAGACCGGCGGCGGCACGCTGAGCGCTTTGCGCGCACCGCGCGGATGAGCGGCCAGGCGCGCCGTGGTCAACGCCTCGATGGCTTCGCGGCGCAGGGCCTTGAGCTGCGAATTGGGAACGAACGGCAGCGTCTGCGCGTCGATCTCGATGGCACTGGCGAAATAGCAGGTGGTGCCCAGCTTGCCCAGATGCTCGTGCAACTGGCTGCGGGCCTGTTGCGGGTCCCTGGCCGGGCCGAACGGGCCCGGCAGGTCCAGGCTGACACTGACGCCCTCCTCGCTGGTGGCGCTCAGGCTGAGCCGCGACGCATCCAGGCGCACCCGCCAGCTCAGCGCGACACGCCGCTCGGCGGAAGCCTTGAGCAGCGCCTGCTGCCAGTCGTGATCGAGGTTGCGATTGAGTACATGGTGCGGGCGCAACTGGCGCAGTTGCGGTGGCATTTCGTTGGGCGATACGCGGTACTGCCACTGCTCGACGCCCTCCTCCTCGAAGCTTGCCAGTTGCTCGACCGTATTGGCGCGGAAGCCGACGACCTCACGCTTGTACAGCACGTTCAGGCCATCGCCGTTGCCCAGGCGCTCGCGGGTCTGCACCAGCAGGTCATCCTTGCCCACCTGCAGCACCTCGCCGACCACCAGGCCGACGAACTTGGGCGACTCGAAGGCGCCGATATCGGCCTTGCGCTCACTGACGAAATAATCCGTGCTGCCGCGGTGGAAGGTCTTGTCCGCATCGGGGATGAAGAAGTGCTCGGTGCGCCCGCTGGAGGCACGCGCCAAGCCGGGCCGCTCGGCCAGGATCTGGTCGAGCTGGCGACGATAGAAGGCCGTGATGTTCTTCACATAGCTCATGTCCTTGTAGCGGCCCTCGATCTTGAACGAGCGTACCCCGGCATCCACCAGGGCGCGCAGGTTGGCGCTCTGGTTGTTGTCTTTCATCGACAGCAGGTGCTTGTCATAGGCCACCACCCGCCCCTGGTCGTCCTTCAGGGTGTAGGGCAGCCGGCAGGCCTGGGAACAGTCGCCACGGTTGGCGCTGCGCCCGGTCTGCGCATGGGAAATATTGCACTGCCCGGAAAAGGCCACGCAGAGTGCGCCATGGATGAAGAACTCGATGGCCGCATCGACGTTGCGGCTGATCTCGTCGATCTGTTGCAGGTTCAGCTCGCGCGCCACCACCAGTTGGGAAAACCCCGCCTGGGAGAGAAAGCGCGCCTTGTCCAGCGTGCGGATATCGGTCTGGGTGCTGGCATGCAGCTCGATGGGCGGAATATCCAGCTCCATGACGCCCATGTCCTGCACGATCAATGCATCGACACCAGCATCATGGAGTTGCCGGATCAATGTGCGCGCGGCTTCCAGCTCATCGTCATGCAGGATGGTATTCAGGGTGACGAAGACCCTGGCATGGAACAGGTGGGCGAACTCCACCAGCGCGGCGATATCCTCCACGCTGTTGCTGGCGTTGTGCCGGGCACCAAAGCCGGGGCCACCGATATACACGGCGTCGGCGCCATGCAGGATAGCCTCGCGGGCAATGGCGGTATCCCGCGCCGGGCTGAGCAGTTCCAGGTGGTGCTTGGGCAAGGACATGGTTTTATTCTGGCATGGCTGGCTTCACGGAGGCCGCATCTTACGTCGCCCCCGGCAGAGCGTACAGGCACCGCGAGCGGCGGCCAGCCATAAGCTTGCAGCAGCTTCTCTCAGGCATCGCGCAACAGGTCGTTGGCATCCAGCAGGCGCCAGGCGATTTCCGGGCGCCTGGCCAGGCCACGGCGGATCGCCGCCGGAATCGCCTGGCGGGTGCGCCGGCACAGCCCGGGCATTTCGTCCATGCGAATGACGATGCCACGCATGCTGCGCACCTCGCCAAACCCCGGGGCGATTTCCAGGCGAATGCCCAGTTGTTCGTACAGCCGCCGCTGCATATGTTCGAGATCGGCCATGCTCTCGATGTTTTCCAGCCGCTCGAGCAGTCGCCGCTCTTCTTCACGCGTCAGGCGCAGGATGCGCAAATCGACTTCGGGCGCATCCTGCAAGCGCTCGCGCTCACAGGTACAGGCGCCTGGCGGGCAAGGCTGACGGATCGCGAATGGCTCGTTCATGGCTGCGGATCATAGCCACAGACGCTCAATGCTGCCCAGTGGCCCCGGACGGAGTGCCAGCCACCACGGCAGGCGCGATGGCCTGCGCTTGTGGTGGTGGCGGTGTCAGGCCCATGGAAACGTAGATACCGGTCAGGGCATCGACCCCCATGTTGGCCGGCTTGACCCACTCCACCGGCACATAGAGCAGGCCGCCGCCAATCGGGATCGGCGCCGTGGGAACCAGCACGGCATAATGCTCGCGCCCCTCCAGCAGCACGGCCTGAGAGCTGGGTTGCAGCGCCAGCACGGCGACACCGTCGCCACCGAAAAAACACCAGACCGGCTTCATCGCGGCGATGTCCGGGTTCTTGGTCTTGTCCAGCAGGCCGACGAAACGGTCGGCCAGGGCATAGAGGTTGCCGATCAGCGGTGTGCGCCGCAGGGTCACGTCCAGCAGCCGGCTCAGCGGGCGCCGCAACCCCAGTTGCACGGCGAGTCCCAGGGGATAGAGGCTGAGCAGCAGCACCAGGCTGCCCAACGTATAGGCCAGGTAGGTATTGCTGGAGAACGGCTGGCCGAGTGCGCCGAACAACTGGCCGATCAGCGTGGAAGGACCGACCAGCCGGTTCAGCAGGCTGACGATCCAGGCCAGCAAGGCCAGGGTCAGCACCAGCGGCAGCAGGGCCAGCAGCCCGGTCAGCCACGTGGTGACGATGGATTTCAGGCTCTGCTTGATGAACATGCCGTCCCCACCTCCTGTCGATCGTTACTTTTCACCGGCACCCTCCAGGTGTCACTTTTTCACCAGCGCCTTCCACGACTTGAGACTCTGTACGCGGATAGCGTGTTCGACGCGCGACTGACGCAATTCCTCATCCAGCGGCTGGCGGGCCAGGGCCTCCAGCTTGCCCAGTTCGCCGTACAGCCGGTCCGCCTCGGGAATATCCAGCACACCGCGCGCCAGCCGCAGCCAGGCCAGCATCCGCTCGATACGTGGCGTCTGCTCGGCAAGGTCCTCTGGCTGCCGCTGGTAGCGCGACAATTGCAGGGCCAGCGCCTCGTCGGCCAGCGTATGCTCCAGCCAGTTCGCCAGCGCCACCGCACCCTGGCGGTCGCCCTTGGCATTGCGGCCAACGCTCCAGCCACGGCGCAACAGCCACAGTGACAGCGACAGGGAGAACAGCCCCCAGCGCGTCTTGCCCAGTTCCTCGGCGAAGCGTTCCGGCGCGGCATGGCGCACGCTTTCATCCTGCTGGCCGGCCTCGATCAGCGGGCGCCAGTCCTGCAGCAGCGCATCCAGCCCCTCGCGCAACTCACGGCTACTGGCACGCGGCGCGGCCTGCCCGAGGCTGCCGATCAGGGCGCGCAGGTCGACCAGTTGCTGCAGCCACTCCTCGAGCAATTTCCAGTGGCCATTGAAGCGGTACTGCTCGGCCAGGCGCTGGCTGTTGCCAAGCAGTTGCCAGGCCAAGGCGGCGAACGCGTCATCCAGGGGCGTCTCGGCCTGCAGCGTTGCGGCGGGCAGCGTGACGGCATAGCTGCCGGCATCGAACAACCGGTAGCCGCGCTCGGCCTTGCTGATGTCGCAGGGCATCAACGGCACGTCGCGGGCCAGTTCGATGGCCAGCTCCAGCAGGGCCTCGGGCTCGCCCTGGCGCAGCTCCAGCTCCAGTTCGCAGATTTCCTCGCGCTGCCGCTGCGCCTTCACCTCGCCCAGGTCGAGGGCCGCCTCGATCACCACCCGCGCCTTGCCCCGCCCCCAGGCGATGTCGGCCTTGTGGCGCACGAAGTCGGTGCTGAAGATCGGCTTCAGGCTCTTCTTGTCCAGCGCCGCCAGGCTGGCCGGCCAGCACTGGTCATCCAGCTTTTTCAGGTCCAGCCGCGGCTTGCCCACGGCCCAATCCCATTCGTTGCGCGAGGACAGCCCGGCCACGCTCTGGCCACGGCTCTTGAGCGTCTGGATATAGTCCTCGCCATCCCGGCGCAGGCGCAGCGCCACCCGCGCCTCGGCCAGCTCGCGCGCCGGGGTGTCGTAATACTGATTGAACAGTTCACGGCGCTGCCAGCCGCTCTTGTTGCGCTTCTTCAGCAGCGGATGCTCCTGCAGGGCCGCCAGGGTTTCACGGCTGGCGCGCAGCTTGATCTCGGTTTCTTTGTTCATGACGCTCTACGGGGTCGGTGGGCGGGCAAGCCGCAAGGTCGCCATTGTACGGCCTGGATGGCATCGTAGCGCTGCCGGATGGCAACTTGGTCATTTCCGGCAAAAGAGTTTCATCGCCGCATGACGCCGCTCAATACTTTTCCCATGGCGCGAACTGGTCCTGGCGGTACGGCCACCCTTATAATTTCAGAACTATTACAGGATAGGGTTCCACCCCATGCCAACCAACCCGTTCGTCAGCCTCTTCGGCCGCTCGCCCATCGGGCCGATGCAGCAGCACATCGCCAAGGTCCACGAATGTGCCGCCCATCTGGTGCCCTTCTTCGAAGCGGTCATGGAGGAAGACTGGGAGCGCGTCGAGTTCGTGCAACAGGAGATGGTGCGCCTGGAGCGTGAAGCCGACAAACTGAAGAAAAGCGTGCGCATGCACCTGCCCAAGAGCCTGTTCCTGCCCGTGCCACGCTCGGACCTGCTGGAACTGCTGAGCGTACAGGACAAGGTGGCCAACCGTGCCAAGGACATCGCCGGCCTGATGCTCGGCCGGCAGATGAGCATTCCCAGCCCGCTGCGCCGGCAGATGCTGCTGTATGTGCGCCGCTGCGTGGACGCCAGCGCCCAGGCGCTGAAAGCCATGAACGAACTCGACGAACTGCTGGAAACCGGATTCGGCGGCCGCGAGGCCAGGCTCGTGCAGGAGATGGTCGAGGAACTGGAACAGATCGAACACGAAACCGACCGCCAGCAGATCGAAGTCCGCCGCACCCTGTTCAGGCTGGAGAACGAACTGCCCCCCATCAACGTGATGTTTCTCTACCAGGTCATCGACTGGGTAGGCGATATCGCCGATCGCGCGCAACGCGTCGGCAACCGGCTGGAACAACTGCTGGCACGCTGAGTGTCGGCACCCCTCGCGGCTTTAAAGGTAAATTCTTTTATGTCTTTCATCACGGAATACGGCACCGTACTTCTCGTGCTCGCCTGTTGCTTCGGTTTTTTCATGGCCTGGGGCGTAGGCGCCAATGACGTTTCCAACGCCATGGGCACTTCGGTCGGCTCCAAGGCGCTGACCATCCGGCAGGCGATCCTGATCGCCATGTTCTTCGAATTCTTCGGCGCCTACCTGGCTGGCGGCCAGGTCGCCGAGACCATCAAGAACGGTATCGTCGACGCATCGCAGATCGAGCCCGACCTGTTCGTGCTGGGCATGATGTCGGCGCTGCTGTCGGCCGGCACCTGGCTGCTGATCGCCTCGTTGCGCGGCTGGCCGGTATCCACCACCCACACCATCGTCGGCGCCATCATCGGCTTCGCCGCCATCGGCATCTCGGTGGACACCGTCAACTGGATCGGCCTGCTGCCGATCGTCTCCAGTTGGGTGGTGACACCCTTCATTTCCGGTCTGATCGCCTTCGGTATCTTCAAGAGCGTGCAGTGGCTGATCATGGATACCGAGGACCCCTTCCGCAACGCCAAGCGCTGGGTGCCGGGCTACATGTTCCTCACCGGCTTCATGCTGGCGCTGATGACCTTCACCAAGGGCCTCAAGCACGTCGGCCTGGATTTCAGCGGCCTGGAAAGCTTCCTCTACTCGGTGCTGATCGGCGTACTGGTGGCCGCCCTCGGCATCAGCCTGCTGACCCGCATCCAGGTCGACCCGGAAGCCAACCGCGCCTTCCATTTCGCCAGTGTCGAGAAAGTATTCGCGGTACTGATGATCTTTACCGCCTGCTCCATGGCCTTCGCCCACGGCGCCAGCGACGTGTCCAACGCGGTCGGCCCGCTGGCGGCGGTGGTCGGCGTGATCCACGCCGGTGGCGACATGGCCATCGGCGGCAAGTCGTCGGTGCCCGGCTGGGTGCTGCTGCTGGGCGCGGTGGGCATCGTCATCGGCCTGGCCACCTATGGCTGGAAGGTGATGGCGACCATCGGCAAGGGCATCACCGAACTGACTCCGAGCCGTGGCTTCGCCGCCGAACTGGCGACCGCCATCACCGTGGTCACCGCCTCGGGCATCGGCCTGCCGATCTCCACCACCCACACCTTGGTCGGCGCAGTGCTGGGCATCGGCCTGGCCCGGGGTATCGGCGCGCTCAACCTGGGCATGATCGGCAAGATCTTCTCCACCTGGGTGATCACCCTGCCTGCGGGGGCACTGTTCGCGATCATCTATCTGGAAATCATGATGTTCATCTTCCTGTAAGGGATAGGAGCGGCCTTAAGCGGCAAGCTGCGAGCCATTGTCGAATGCACGCGGCGTACGCAAGTCTTCCCGCTCATGGCGGCCTCAGGGCGATCGGGCGATGCGCGGCAAAGCGCCGGAAAGAGCGCGGGAAGGCTCGAGGCTGGACGAAAGAGCGTGGCAACCGGTGTTTTTCGTCCAGCTTTCCAGGGCCTGTTGACGTTTCGTCGCAAGCGCATTGTCGCGACGAAACGTCAATAAACACCTAGCCTCCAGCGCTTTTGTCGAAGCTCCTTTCCAGTGAATGACGGTATGGCGCAATCGCCCTGTCGCCCTGATGGCTTCCAGCTTCTTCCAACCACTCTTTGCGCTATGATCAAGGGCCATCTCCGGAGCGCCCGCATGCCCCTTCCTTCGCTGAAAGAGCAATTCGCAGCCCTGCTGGCGGCCCCTTCGGTCAGCAGCACCCAGCGCGAGCACGACCAGAGCAACCTGCCGGTCGTGGAGCTGCTGGCCGGCTGGCTGCGCGACCTCGGCTTCGACTGCGAACTGCAACAGGTGCTACCGGGCAAGTTCAACCTGCTGGCCAGCCGCGGCAGCGGGCCTGGCGGGCTGGTACTGGCCGGCCATAGCGATACCGTGCCGTTCGACGCGCCGCTCTGGAGCAGCGACCCGCTGCGCCTGCGCGAAGCCGACGATCGCTGGTACGGGCTGGGCAGTTGCGACATGAAGGGCTTCTTCGCCCTGGTCATCGAGGCCGTGCGCGGGCTGCTCGACCAACCCTTCCAGCAGCCCCTGCTGATCCTCGCCACCTGCGACGAGGAAACCTCGATGTCCGGCGCCCGCGCGCTGGTCGAGGCGGGCCGCCCGCTCGGTCGCGCCGCGCTGATCGGCGAGCCCACCGGGCTGCGGCCGGTACGCCTGCACAAGGGCATCCTGATGGAGCGCATCGACATCCTCGGCCAGAGCGGCCATTCCTCCAACCCGGCCTACGGGCACAGCGCCCTGGAAGCCATGCACAGCGTACTCGGCGAACTGATCGGCCTGCGCCGGCAATGGCAGAAGAGCTTCGACAACCCGCTGTTCGACGTGCCCAAGCCGACCCTGAACCTGGGCTGCATCCACGGCGGCGACAACCCCAACCGCATCTGCGGCCAGTGCGCCCTGGAATTCGACCTGCGCCCGCTACCGGGCATGGACAGCGAGCAACTGCGCGCGACCATCCGCCAGCGCCTGCTGCCGATCGCCGAACGCCACCAGGTCGCCATCGAGCTGAAGCCGCTGTACCCCGGCGTGCCCGCCTTCGAGCAGGCCGCCGACAGCGAACTGGTGCGCCTCGCCGAACGCCTCACCGGGCACCCGGCGGAGGCGGTGGCATTCGCCACAGAAGCGCCTTATTTTCAACAGCTCGGCTGCCAGGCGCTGGTCCTCGGGCCCGGCGACATCGCCTGCGCCCACCAGCCCGACGAGTATCTCGACCTGGCCCGCATCGAACCGACGGTACAGCTGCTGCGGCGCATGATCGAACATTACTGCCTGACGCCCGCCGAGGCTGCGGCTCATCCCTGAAGGACCACCATGCACGACTACGTCTCCTGGCTACGCGACTCCACGCCCTATATCAACGCACACCGCGACCGCACGTTCGTGGTCATGCTGCCCGGCGACGGTATCGCTCACCCGAACTTCGCCAATATCGTCCATGACCTGGTGCTGCTGCACAGCCTGGGCGTGCGCCTGGTGCTGGTGCACGGCTCACGCCCACAGATCGAGGCGCACCTGCAGGCACGAGGCCTGCTGCCACATTTCCATCGTGACCTGCGCATCACCGATACGCCGACCCTGGATTGCGTGATCGACGCCGTCGGTCACTTGCGCATCGCCATCGAGGCACGCCTGTCGATGGACATGGCCACCTCGCCGATGCAGGGCGCGCGCCTGCGCGTGGCCAGCGGCAACTTCGTCACCGCGCGGCCGATCGGCGTAGTCGATGGCATCGACTACCAGCACACCGGCGAAGTGCGGCGGCTCGACCGCAAGGGCATCGGCCGCCTGCTCGACGAACGCACCATCGTGCTGCTCTCGCCACTGGGCTATTCGCCCACCGGGGAAATCTTCAACCTGGCCTGCGAAGATGTCGCCACCCGCGCCGCCATCGACCTGCAGGCCGACAAGCTGGTGCTCTACGGTGCCGAGACCGGCCTGCTCGACGAGCAGTGCCAACTGGTGCGCGAACTGCGTCCGGCGCAGGTGCCGGGCCATATCGAACGCCTCGGCAGCCAGTACCAGGCCGAACTGCTGGATGCCGCGGCCCAGGCCTGCAAGGGCGGCGTGCGCCGCAGCCATATCGTCAGCTACACCGCCGACGGTGCCCTGCTCAATGAACTGTTCACACGCAACGGCAGCGGCACCCTGGTGGCGCAGGAACAGTTCGAGCAGTTGCGCGAGGCGACCATCGAGGATGTCGGCGGCCTGATCGACCTGATCACACCGCTGGAAGAACAGGGCATCCTGGTGCGCCGCTCCCGCGAAGTGCTGGAGCGCGAGGTGCAACAGTTCAGCATCGTCGAACGCGAGGGACGCATCATCGCCTGCGCCGCGCTCTATCCCATACCGGACTCCCACACCGGCGAACTCGCCTGCCTGGCGGTGAATCCAGAATACCGTCATGGCGGCCGCGGCGACGAACTGCTCGAACGCATCGAAGAACGTGCCCGTGCCCTGGGGCTGAAAACCCTGTTCGTGCTCACCACCCGCACCGCCCACTGGTTCCGCGAACGCGGCTTCTCCCCCAGCGGCATCGAACGCCTGCCGGCGGCTCGCGCCTCGCTGTACAACTTCCAGCGTAACTCGAAGATATTCGAGAAAGCGCTGTAGGCTGGCTGGCTGGCTGGCTGGCTGGCTGGCTGGCTGGCTGGCTGGCTGGCTGGCTGGCTGGCTGGCTGGCTGGCTGGCTGGCTGGCTGGACAGTGTGCGCACCGACGCCAAAACGCGGTCAAGACTTTCCTGCTTTTTTCGTCCTGCTTTCCAGCCTATAGCGCTCTTATCGGCTTTCCCACATTTGACCTTTGCCAGGATAGCGCTACGCTGACTCGCCCCCGACTATCGCCCTGGATAGAACACCACCATGCGCCTGTCCCGCTTCTTCATCGACGCCCCCCTTGCCCTCGGCCAGCACGAACTGCCGGAGGAACAGGCCCACTACATTGGCCGGGTCCTGCGCCTGCAGGCCGGTGCCGCCGTGCAGTTGTTCGATGGCAGTGGCCGGGAATTCCTCGGCACCCTGCTGGAAGCCGGCAAGAAACGGGTGAGCGTGGCATTGGTCGAGGAACTCGCCGGCCAACCGGAATCCCCCCTGCATATCCACCTTGGCCAGGGCCTGTCGCGCGGCGAGCGCATGGACTGGGCGATCCAGAAGGCCACCGAACTGGGGGCCAGTGAAATCACCCCCATCGTCAGCGAACGCTGCGAAGTGCGCCTGAACGACGAGCGCGCCGACAAGCGCCTGGCCCACTGGCGCCAGATCGCCATCAGCGCCTGCGAGCAATGTGGGCGCTCGGTGGTGCCGAAGATCCATCCGCCACAGGCATTGGCGCAATGGCTACCCCTGCAGGCCGAACTGAAGCTGCTCTTGCACCCGGTCGCCGAGCCCCTGGCCAGCCATGCGCGCCCGTCCAGCCTGGCCTTCCTGATAGGTCCCGAAGGCGGCCTGAGCGACAGCGAGATCGAGCTGGCACAGCGCAACGGCTTCCACTGCGCCCGCCTCGGCCCCCGTGTCCTGCGCACGGAAACCGCACCGGTGGTGGCCCTCAGCGTGGCACAGCAGTTGTGGGGCGACTTCTCCGACCAGCCATAGGTACGCCTGCCCGCACCGCCGCTCACTCGGATACGGGACAACGCCAACGAAAAGGCCGGGCATCGCTGCCCGGCCTTTTCGTTCAAGCCCCGCGATCAAGCCAGATCGAAGCGATCCAGGTTGGTCACCTTGGTCCAGGCCGCGACGAAGTCCTCGATGAACTTGCGCTGTGCATCGGCGCTGGCGTACACCTCGGCCTGCGCGCGCAGGATGGAGTTGGAGCCGAACACCAGGTCGACGCGGCTACCGCTCCACTTCAGTTCGCCGGTCTTGCGATCACGCCCTTCGAACAGGTTCGGGTCGCCCGCCACTTCCGTCCACGCCGTACCCATATCGAGCAGGTTGACGAAGAAGTCGTTGCTCAACACGCCGGGCCTGTCGGTGAACACACCGTGGCTGGCACCACCGACATTGATATTGATCGCCCGCAGTCCGCCGATCAGTACGGTCAACTCGGGTGCGGTCAGCGTCAACAATTGCGCCTTGTCGATCAACAGATGCTCGGCGGGTACGCTGTAGCGGCCCTTGAGATAGTTGCGGAAGCCATCGGCGACCGGCTCCAGGAAAGTGAAGGACTCGACATCGGTCTGCTCCTGGGTGGCATCGGTGCGGCCAGGCGCGAAAGGTACGTTCACATCATGGCCGGCACGCTTCGCGGCCTGCTCGATGCCAGCGTTGCCCGCCAGTACGATCAGGTCGGCCAGCGACACCTGCTTGCCGCCAGTGGCGCCCGCATTGAACTCGGCACGAATGGCCTCCAGCACCGCCAGAACCCTGGCGAGTTGCTCGGGCTGGTTGGCCTCCCAGTCCTTCTGCGGCGCCAGGCGAACGCGCGCACCATTGGCACCGCCGCGCTTGTCGCCGCCACGGAAGGTGGAAGCCGAGGCCCAGGCCGTACCAACCAGCTCGGAAACCGAGAGGCCGGAATCCAGTATGCGCACCTTGAGCACCGCGGCATCCGCATCGCTGATCAGCGGATGGTTGACCGGCGGCAGCGGGTCCTGCCAGATCAGGTCTTCCTTCGGCACTTCCGGCCCCAGGTAGCGCGACTTCGGCCCGAGGTCGCGGTGGGTCAGCTTGAACCAGGCGCGGGCGAAGGCCTCGGCGAAGGCCTGCGGGTTATCCAGGAAACGCCGCGAGATCTTCTCGTAGGCCGGGTCGAAACGCAGCGCCAGGTCGGTGGTGAACATGGTCGGCAGGCGCTTTTTCGACTTGTCGTGGGCGTCGGGAATGATTTCCTCGGCGTTCTTGGCCACCCACTGGTGTGCACCGGCCGGGCTCTTGCTCAGTTCCCAGTCGAACTTGAAGAGAATCTCCAGGAAGTCATTGCTCCAGCGCGTCGGCGTGGTGGTCCAGGTCACTTCCAGGCCACTGCCGATCGCATCACCGGCCTTGCCGCTGCCGAAATCGCTCTTCCAGCCCAGGCCCTGCTCTGCAAGACCGGCCGCTTCCGGCTCAGGCCCCTTGTGCGACTCGGCGGAAGCGCCGTGGCTCTTGCCGAAGGTGTGGCCGCCAGCGATCAGCGCGACGGTTTCCTCATCGTTCATCGCCATGCGGCGGAAGGTTTCGCGGATATCGCGGGCCGCCGCCAGCGGATCGGGATTGCCGTCCGGGCCTTCCGGGTTGACGTAGATCAGGCCCATCTGCACGGCGGCCAACGGGTTCTCCAGTTCGCGATCGCCGGAGTAACGGCTGTTCGGCTTGTCGCTGGTGGCCAGCCATTCGGTTTCGCTGCCCCAGTAGACATCCTGGTCCGGCTCCCAGGTATCCACACGGCCACCGGCAAAGCCGAAGGTACGGAACCCCATGGTTTCCAGCGCGACGTTACCGGTGAGGATCAGCAGGTCAGCCCAGGAAATCTGCTGGCCGTACTTCTGCTTGATCGGCCACAGCAGGCGACGCGACTTGTCGATGTTGACGTTGTCCGGCCAACTGTTGAGCGGAGCGAAACGCTGCTGGCCACGACCGGCACCGCCACGACCGTCCCCGACCCGGTAGGTACCGGCGGAGTGCCAGGCCATACGGATGAACTGCGGGCCATAATGACCGAAGTCGGCGGGCCACCAGTCCTGCGAGTCGGTCATCAGTTCGCGCAAATCCTTCTTCAACGCCTCGTAGTCGATTTTCTGGAAGGCTTCGGCATAATCGAAATCCTGGCTCAACGGATTGGACTTGGACGAGTGCTGACTCAACAGGTCCACGCGCAACTGGTTCGGCCACCAGTCGCGGTTGCCGGTACCGCCGCCAATGCTATGCACCGGGGCATTCCCGGACGAACCAGCCGAAAACGGACACTTCCCTTCAGTGTTCTGACTCATCTCTTATCTCCTCATCATCGAATCTTCAACAGCCATCCCATATAAAGGGATAGTCATGGGGCAAGTCTAGAATGCAGAAGGCTTAACGGGATAATTTATTAAAACAAACAAGCCAATAGTTTTTACCTTTCCATGGATCGGGAAGCAGGCCACGACCGGCACGGGATAAAACACCCTCACCACTCTGGCCGATACTCCGTGACACCGGAATCTGCTCAAAAAACAGTCGCATAGCCGGGACAGGCGGCGCGACGGGCCTGCAGCCGTTCACCCAGAGGTTATCCACAGCGCCATCCCCCATCCTTGTTGACAAGTCGACTGATGCTGTTCGTTTCTTGATCACCCAGCGCCGATAAGCGCCGCTCAAGGCCTGCAGGATAGCCTCCCCAACTTATCCACAAGTCTGTGCACGCCTTCGGTGAACAAGCCAGCAAAGGCCGACTGTTGCGCCCTGGCAACTCGCGACTGTACGCAGACAAGCCCGCCACGCGGGCGCACAATTACCGACCGCTCGAACATACGGACCGATCATGAGCGATCTGCGCAAAGGTTATCTGCTGGCTCTCGCCACATTCACCCTATGGGGGCTCTTCCCCTTCTATTTCAGGACACTGGAATCATTCAGCGCACTGGAAATCATCGCCCAGCGCGCCATCTGGTCGGCGCTGTTCGGCGCACTGGTGCTGCTGTTCTGGCGACACCCCGGCTGGTGGCGTGAATTGGCCGCCCACCCCCGGCGGTTCGCCGTGCTGGTCATCTCCGGGCTGCTGGTCGCCGGCAACTGGCTGATCTATGTCTGGGCGGTGAACAACGGGCATATCATCGAGATCAGCCTGGGCTACTACATCAACCCACTGGTCAACGTGCTGCTCGGCATGCTGGTGCTGCGTGAGCGTCTGCGCCCGCTGCAATGGGCCGCAGTCCTGCTGGCCGCCGCCGGCGTCGGGCTGCAATTACTGATGCTGGGCCAGTTGCCCTGGATTGCCTTGCTACTGGCGTTTAGCTTCAGTCTCTACGGGCTGCTGCGCAAGATGGCTCCAGTCGCCGCACTGCCCGGCCTGGTAGTGGAAACCTGGCTGCTGCTACCTGTCGCTCTGGGCTGGCTGCTGCTGTTCGGCTCCGGCCCCAGCACCGAGGCCGTTTTCTGGCATGGACCGCAGGCACTCTGGCTGATCGCCGCCGGCCCGGTAACCATCATCCCGCTGCTGTGCTTCAACTCCGCGGCGCGCTACCTGCCCTACTCCACCCTGGGCTTCATGCAATACATCGCCCCGACATTGCTGCTGGTATTCGCCGTATGGGTATTCGACGAAGCCTTCCCGGCGGACAGACAACTGGCATTCTTCTTTATCTGGAGCGGCCTGGCCATCTACAGCTACGACATCTGGCGGTGGTTGCGCAGGGGCAGCGACAAGGCCCTTCGATAAAAGAGCTGAAGGCTGGAACGCCGGACGCAAGCACGGGCAGCCCCCGTTTCCGCTTTCCAGCGCACTTTGCAATGGGCCGAAACGCGTAGTGCGATCGCCCGCCTACTACCAAGGCCTATTTGACAGTCGAACGGCGCAATCGGTATAGATCGCATTCGCCAGGCAGCCGACTCGCCACAAGTGAAAAACCGGCCCTGCGAACCTCCTGCCCCTGCGGTCATCCCCCGCGATTCCAGGGGAGCATGCGCCAGCGGATCACCGGCTCCACTGGCGTATCGGTGCGCGGACCGCGCCCGTTCCCATGCGATACGGCATCGCCCGGGCACGACCGGAGCATGCCCCGATTCGCGACGAAACCCGTTCCGCCATGGTTATGGCAAAACATCGATGGATGCCGGACTGCTTTTCCATATCCCATCATGTAGTATCTCTTCGCGCGGACTACAAAACGCAAGATCCACGCGGGAATTGAAGAATAAAGTGAGGCGAGTAATGACTGAGCGCGTTGAAGTCGGTGGCCTGCAGGTCGCCAAAGTCCTGTACGACTTTGTGAACAATGAAGCGATTCCCGGCACCGGTGTCGATGTCTCGGCCTTCTGGGCCGGTGCAGCACAACTCATCCATGACCTGGCGCCGAAGAACCGCGCCCTGCTGGCCAAGCGTGACGACCTGCAAGCACGGATCGACGCCTGGCACCAGGCCCGGGCAGGCCAGACCCACGATGCCGCGGCCTACAAGAGCTTCCTGCAGGAAATCGGCTATCTGCTGCCCGAGGCCGAGGACTTCCAGGCCACCACCGAGAACGTCGACGACGAAATCGCCCGTATGGCCGGCCCGCAACTGGTGGTGCCGATCATGAACGCGCGCTTCGCGCTGAACGCCGCCAACGCACGCTGGGGCTCGCTGTACGATGCCCTGTACGGCACCGACGCGATCTCCGAAGAAGACGGTGCCAGCAAGGGCCCCGGCTACAATGAAGTGCGTGGCGCCAAGGTCATCGCCTTCGCCCGTGCCTTCCTCGACGAGAGCGCGCCATTGGCCAGTGGCTCCCACGTCGACGCCACCGGTTACCGTATCGAGGGCGGCAAACTGCAAGTCACCCTGAAAGACGGCGCCAGCGGCCTGAAAGACAACGCCCAACTGCTCGGCTACCAGGGCGAAGCCGGCGCGCCGAGCGCGGTACTGCTCAAGCACAATGGCCTGCACTTCGAAATCCAGATCGACCGCGACAGCCCGATCGGCAAGACCGACGCGGCGGGCGTCAAGGATGTGCTGCTGGAATCGGCACTGACCACCATCATGGACTGCGAAGACTCCGTCGCCGCCGTCGATGCCGATGACAAGACCCTGGTCTACCGCAACTGGCTGGGCCTGATGAAGGGCGACCTGGTCGAGGAACTGCAAAAAGGCGGCAAGCGTATCACCCGCGCACTGAACCCCGATCGCGTCTATACCGGCACCAACGGCGGGCAGCTCAGCCTGCATGGCCGCTCGCTGCTGTTCATCCGCAACGTCGGCCACCTGATGAGCAATGACGCGGTGCTCGATCGCGAAGGCAACGAAGTGCCCGAGGGCATCCTCGATGGCCTGTTCACCAGCCTGATCGCCATCCACAACCTCAAGGGCAACACCAGCCGCGTGAACAGCCGCACCGGCAGCGTCTACATCGTCAAGCCGAAGATGCACGGCCCGGAAGAGGTCGCTTTCGCCAGCGAACTGTTCGCGCGTGTCGAGGATGTGCTGGGCCTGGCGCGCAACACCCTGAAAGTCGGCATCATGGACGAGGAGCGCCGCACCACGGTCAACCTGAAGGCCTGCATCAAGGCCGCCCGCGAGCGCGTGGTGTTCATCAACACCGGCTTCCTCGACCGTACCGGCGATGAAATCCATACGTCCATGGAAGCCGGCCCGTTCATCCGCAAAGGCGAGATCAAGGGCGCCAAGTGGATCGCCGCCTATGAAAACAACAACGTCGATATCGGCCTGGCCACCGGCCTGCCGGGCCGCGCACAGATCGGCAAGGGCATGTGGGCCATGCCCGACCTGATGGCGGAAATGCTGGTGCAGAAGATCGGTCACCCGAACGCCGGCGCCAACACCGCCTGGGTGCCGTCGCCAACCGCCGCCACCCTGCACGCGCTGCACTACCACAAGATCGACGTGTTCGCCCGTCAGGTCGAGCTGGCCAGGCGCGAGCCGGCTTCCCTCGATGACATCCTCAGCATCCCACTGGCACCGGACACCGGCTGGAGCGATGAGCAGAAGCGCAACGAGCTGGACAACAACGCCCAGGGCATCCTCGGCTACGTGGTGCGCTGGATCGACCAGGGCGTCGGCTGCTCCAAGGTGCCGGACATCAACGATATCGCCCTGATGGAAGACCGTGCCACCCTGCGCATCTCCAGCCAGCATATCGCCAACTGGTTGCGCCACGGTGTGGTGAGCCGCGAGCAGGTGCTGGAAAGCCTCAAGCGCATGGCGCTGGTGGTCGACAAGCAGAACGCCGCCGACCCGCTCTACCGCCCGCTGGCTCCGGACTTCGACAACAACGTGGCCTTCCAGGCCGCACTGGAGCTGGTCCTCGAAGGCACCAAGCAGCCGAACGGCTACACCGAGCCGGTCCTGCACCGTCGTCGCCGCGAGTTCAAGGCCAAAAACGGCCTGTAATCCTCGCAGCCATGGCCTGCTCACACGAGCGGGCCATGGACCCAAAAGCCGCGCCCACAAGGGCGCGGCTTTTTTATGGGCGCAATGCCTGGGTCAGCAGTCCCGACCCTCGGGAGCGTCGGAAGCGGAAGTGCCGCAGGTATTCTCTCCCGTCACCTCGGTCTCCCCCAACCGATCCGCCGCTACCGGATGGCCGAACAGCCAGCCCTGCCCGATCACTTCCGGCACGATAGCCTGCACGTAGGCCGCCTGCTGCTCCGTTTCGATCCCCTCGACCACCAGGCCGATCCCCAGGGGGCCGACCATCGCACAGATCTGCTCGACGATCCGCTCCGTAGCCGAACCACTGCCGATGGCGCGGGTGAACATCTTGTCGACCTTGATGGCATCGATGGGCAGATCGGCCAGATACGACAGGCTGGAATAGCCGGTACCGAAGTCGTCCACATAGATGCGGTAGCCAAGGGCACGCAACGCCTCGATACCTTCGATCAAGTGGCAGTGCTTGGCCGTCGAGCGCTCGGTGATTTCCAGCACCACCCGGCAGGGGGAGATACCACGGCTCGCCAGTTCCTTCTGCAGGAATAAGTGGAATTCCGCATCGGCGATATTGGATGCGGTCAGGTTGATGCTGATATAGAAGCCGCTGTCATCGACCAACCGCTCGCGCACGCCGTCCAGGGCCTTGCGCACGATCTGCCGGGTCAGTGAACTCATGAGCCCCATATGCTCGGCCATCGGGATGAAATCTTCCGGGCTGACACCCTCGCCTTCGTCATCCTCCCAGCGCGCCAACGCCTCGGCACCGACCATTCGCCGGTCGCGCAGGCACACCAGCGGCTGATAGTGGATATGCAGGTCGCCGTGCAACAGCGCACGGCGCAATTGCATCGCCAGCGAATGCCGCTCCCGCCGCCAGGAAGCCAGCGCCAGGCCCAGCCCGACACCCGCCAGGCCTCCCAGCCCGGCCACCCCGGCCAGCAGTGGCAATGGTCGCTTGAGGATATTGATCTCGTGATAACCAGCAGTGACACAGACATCCACCCCACCTGGCGGGCTGCACTGATACAGGGTCTGGCTGCGGCCAAGCATGGAGTACTGCTCCTTGCCCCCTTCCAGGTGCCGTACATCACCGAAACGCTGGAAAACATAGCCACTATCACTGTTGGTCACCAAAGCCCCGATCCCGGCGGGAGGATGCTCGAACAGTTCGAAGGCATTCGGCGAGGTGAATACGATCACATCACCCTGCCCTGCCATGTCGGCAACGATGCGCGGATCAACGATATTCCCGACAGAGGTCCAGAGCCTGACACCTCGCGCGGTTTCCAACCGATAGGGCGGTAGCGTAACCGGGGGTACGAGGTCCCCCCAGCCAGCGGTACAAATGATGCGACCGTCACGGACCCGCCCCACATCGCGTAGCAGACGCGACTGGAACGCCAGCACACGCAGCTCGGCGATATCATCCTTCGAACAGGGAACATTGCCTGAATGCTGGACCAGCGCCAGCAGGTCGGCACTGACCATGGCGACCTCCCGCGCTCTATCCAGCAAGCCACTGGCATACTCATCGAGCCGCTCACGATCCTGCTTTACAAGGATCATCTGCGCCCCCAACAGAGCCAGCACGCCTCCCAGCAGCAACGCAGCGAACGGCAGTCCATATGACCACCCGATCAGGTCTTTCTTCCTCATGCTTGCCCCGCCAGCCGGGCACCTCCCGAGAGCTATGCGTAAATGATGGCACAAGAATGGCTAGCGAGCATTGACGATAATCGACAGCGCAGCGCCTCGATAAAATACTGCAAAGCCGATAGCTGAACGAAAAACGGCGGCTGCCAATGCTTTTCGTCCAGCGCTCCAGCCTGCAGCGCCTTTATCGAAGCACTGTACCCATGGTGAACGTGATGGCAGGGCCCACTGGACATGACACCCGCGACAACTTGTTATAACGTAATCAAAAGCCATCCAACGGAGTCACCATGAACCCCCTAGCCTTCGTCCTCGCACTGCTCCCCCTGACGCTCGCCCATGCCCACGACCACGACCACGACCACGACCACGACCACGACCACGATAGCCTGGGCACGCATGAACACGGCGTCGCCACCCTGGATATCGCTCTGGAAGGCGAACGCCTGGATATCGCCTTGAACAGCCCGGCCATCAACCTGATCGGCTTCGAGCACCAGCCCGGCAACGACAGCGAACGCGCCACCCTGGCACAGGCACGCCAGCAGTTGCTGGCGCCCGACAGGCTTTTCGCACTGCCGCAACAGGCAGGCTGCACACTGACTACGCAGCGACTGCACAGCCCCCTTTTCCATGACCATGACCACGATGCTCATGCAAAGGGCCATGCGCACAACGATATCGAAGCCAGCTACAGCTTCCAGTGCCAGGCGCCGGATACCTTGCGCACGCTCGACCTGGATGTCTTTTTCAAGACCTTCCCCGGCACCGAGAAGATCATCGTGCAACTGACGGGGCCTTCCGGGCAGCAAGGACTGGAAACAATCCCCGGCAGAAGCCGCCTGTCATTCTGATAGGCTTCGCACATTCAGGCCGGACACGCCCCCATGCATCAAGCCGTACCGACAGCGCGAGCAGTGCTGGAAATCGACGACCTGGACTTCGCCTGGCCCGGCCAGGCGACGCTCCTGGACATTGCCGCGTTCCACCTGTCCCAGGGTGAAAGCCTGTTCCTCAAGGGCCCCTCCGGCAGCGGCAAGACCACCCTGCTGGGGTTGCTTGGCGGCGTGAGCAGCCCGCGCCGAGGCGAGGTCCGGCTACTGGGGCAGGATCTGGGCCGGCTATCCGCCGGGGCGCGGGACCGTTTCAGGGTCGATCACACAGGCTATATCTTTCAGCAATTCAACCTGCTGCCGTTTCTCTCGGTACAGGAAAACGTACTGCTACCCTGCCATTTCTCGCGCCTGCGCAACGCACGGGCCTGCCAGCGCCACGGCAGCCCGGAGCAGGCCGCCAGCCGTCTGCTGGAACATCTCGGCCTGCCGCCGGCACTGCACCGCCGCCGCGCGGAATCCCTCTCCATCGGCCAGCAGCAACGGGTCGCCGCGGCACGGGCATTGATCGGCCAGCCGGAGCTGGTGATCGCCGACGAACCGACCTCGGCCCTCGACAGCGATACCCGGGAAACCTTCCTGCACCTGCTGTTCGAGGAGTGCCGCAGCGCCAACGCCAGCCTGCTGTTCGTCAGCCATGACCAGAGCCTGGCGACACTGTTCGACCGCAGCCTGTCGCTGGACGACCTCAACCGCGCCAGCCAGCCACGGGAAACCTGAGCATGTACCTGTTGCGACTCGCCCTGGCCAGCCTGGCCAATCGCCGTTTCACCGCGCTGCTGACCATCTTCGCCATCGCCCTCTCGGTCTGCCTGCTGCTCTCGGTGGAGCGCATACGCACGGAAACCCGTGCCAGCTTCGCCAGCACCATCAGCGGCACCGACCTGATCGTCGGCGCCCGTTCGGGGTCGATCAACCTGCTGCTGTACTCGGTATTCCGCATCGGCAACGCCACCAACAACATCCGCTGGGACAGCTACCGGCAGATCGCCGAACATCCACGCGTGGCCTGGGCCGTACCGATCTCCCTGGGGGATTCGCACCGTGGCTACCGGGTGCTGGGGACCACCACCGGGTATTTCGAACACTATCGCTACGCGCGCCAGACCCCGCTGGCACTCCTCGAAGGACGGCGCTTCAGCGACGACCCCTTCGAAGTGGTGCTCGGCGCCGAAGTGGCCGCCGCACTGGGCTATGGCCTGGGCGAGGAAATCGTCCTGGCCCACGGCGTGGCCAGCGTCAGCCTGGTGCAGCACGACGACAAGCCTTTCCGTGTCGTCGGTATCCTGCAGCGCACCGGCACGCCGGTAGACCGCACCCTGCACATCTCCCTGGAAGGAATGGAGGCCCTGCATATCGACTGGCAGAGTGGCATGCCGGCCCGTGGCAATGCCCGTATCAGCGCCGAGCAGGCACGCCAGATGGATCTGCAACCCCGGCAGATCACCGCCATCCTGCTGGGCCTGGACAGCCGTATCGCCACCTTCGCCCTGCAGCGGGAAATCAACCAGTACCGCGGCGAACCGCTGCTGGCGATCCTGCCCGGGGTCGCCCTGCAGGAATTGTGGGGCCTGATGGGCACGGCGGAAAAATCCCTGTTCATCGTATCGCTGTTCGTGGTGCTGGTCGGCCTGGTCGGCATGCTCACGGCCATTCTCACCAGCCTCAACGAACGGCGCCGGGAAATGGCGATCCTGCGCTCGGTCGGCGCACGCCCCTGGCATATCGCCAGCCTGTTGCTCGCCGAAGCCTTCTGCATCGCGCTGGCCGGTATACTGCTCGGGCTGTCGTTGCTCTACCTCGGCATCGCCCTTGCGCAAGGTCCGCTACAGAGCCTCTACGGCATTTACCTGCCACTCGCCCTGCCCAGCCTGTATGAATGGCAACTGCTCGGCGGCATTCTGCTCGCCGCCCTGTCGATCGGCGGCATCCCGGCCTGGCGCGCCTACCGACAGTCGCTGGCCGACGGTCTATCGATTCGCCTGTGAGAGGCCCCATGCCACGCATTCTGCCTATCCTGCTGTTACTGCTCATGCCCATGCTCTGGGCGGCCGAACCTCGCGAACTGACCTGGGAAGAGCTGATTCCCCCGGGCGCGCCCCCGCCGCCGCCACCCATCCCAATCCACGACCTGTCGCGCCTGGCCGAAGCGCTGATCGCCGAGAGCGGCCCGGCCATGCAGCAGCAATCTCCTGCGGCACCAGTGGTCGAGGCCCTCGATGGCACCCAGGTGAAGCTACCCGGCTATATAGTCCCGCTGGACATGAACGAGGAAGGCCGCGTCACCGAGTTCCTGCTGGTGCCCTACTTCGGCGCCTGCATCCATGTACCGCCGCCACCCTCCAACCAGATCGTGCATGCGCTCAGCGAACTGGGCGTACGGGTCGATGCGCTCTACCAGCCGTTCTGGATCGAAGGGCCGCTCAGGGTCGAACATGCCAGCAGCGAACTGGCCGAAGCGGGTTATCGCATGGAAGCGCAGAAGATCTATCCCTACGAATTGCCCAGGTGAGTGACATAACTGCGTCATACCGCCACCGCACACTCCGGAAATATATTGAGCTGGATCAAGACAGGAAATACATAGCCTCCTAAGATGACTGGCACCTAAGTACTGCCAAGACTCACTGGAGTGACCCATGCGCAAGACACTGTTCGCCGCTTCCGCCCTGGCCCTCGCCATCGCCGCCCCCATTGCCCAAGCCCACCAGGCCGGCGACATCATCGTCCGCGCTGGTGCCGTGACCGTTGATCCGCGTGAAGATAGCTCGCTTATCAAGTTGAACGGCGCAGGTCTTGCGGGCAGTAAGGCAACGCTGGATAGCGATACCCAACTGGGCCTTAACTTCGCTTACATGCTGACCGACAAGTTCGGTATCGAACTGCTGGCCGCCACGCCCTTCTCCCACGAAGTGGGCGCCAAGATCCCCGCACTGGGCTATGACGGCAAGCTGGGCGACATCAAGCACCTGCCACCGACCCTGAGCGTCGTCTACTACCCGCTGGGCGGCAACTCGGCCTTCCAGCCCTATGTTGGCGCCGGCATCAACTACACTTGGTTCTTCGATGACTCCCTGGGCAGCAAAGCCGAAGAAGCAGGCTTGCGCGGACTCGACCTTGATGACTCCTGGGGCTGGGCTGCGCAGATCGGCCTGGACTATCAGTTGACCGACAAAATCCTGCTCAATGCTCAGGTCCGTTATATAGACATCGAAACCACAGGTACCACGAACCTGGGCACGAGCAAAGTCAAAGTCGACGTGGACGTAGACCCCTATGTCTACATGGTCGGCCTCGGCTACAAATTCTGACGACACCGTTCGCAGATAAAGAAAAGGCGCCGCAAGGCGCCTTTCTCGTTTCTGACCAGTAGGTTTCACCGCGCGCACCGCGAAGCCAGCGAATATCCGACGGGATCAGCGGTCAGCGGCGCAGGATAAGCGCCCTCTCCGACCGGCAACCCCGCTCAGGCATCGAGCAGCGCCCGCAATCCCTCGTGTACGCTGGTCGCCGGCTCGGGCAACCGATAGCGCTGGCGCAAGCGAACGTTGCTGGCGCGCGAATGGCGGATATCGCCAGGCCGCGCCTCGGCATGGGTCACCGCAGGCAGATCGCCCAGCACCTCGCCAATGGCCGCCAGCAACTGGTTCAGGCTGGTGGCGCGATCGAGCCCGAGGTTGACCGCGCCCACCTCCAGCTCCGGCGCGTCCAGCGCTTGCAGCAGCACTTCGACCAGGTCCGCCACATAGACGAAATCCCGCGTCTGCCCGCCATCGCCGAACACGGTGATCGGCAAGCCTTGGCGCGCTCGCTCGGTAAAGATGCTGATCACCCCGGAATAGGGCGAGGCAGGGTCCTGGCGCGGCCCGAAGACATTGAAGAAGCGAAAGACCGCCGGCTCCAGCCCATGCTGGCGGCGATAGAAATCCAGGTAATGCTCGCTGGCCAGCTTGTCCGCCGCATAGGGCGTCAACGGCGCCTTGGGCGTTTCCTCGTGGATGGACTCGCCTTCGCCGTTATTGCCATACACGGCGGCGCTGGAGGCGAAGACCACACGGCGCACGCCGCTCTCGCGCATGGCCTCGCAGAGGTTCAGGGTACCGATCAGGTTGCTGCGGTGCGTTCCCAGCGGGTCATCCACCGAGGCCTGCACCGAAGCCACGGCGGCAAGGTGCACGACTGAGCGGCAACCTTGCACCGCCTGGCGCACCAGAGACAGGTCGGCGACATCACCCTCGATCACCTGCAGACGGCCATTCTCGGGCAGATTGGCCCGCTTGCCGGTGGAAAAATCATCCAGCACCCGCACCGCCTGGCCTCGCGCCAGCAGGGCATCGACCAGGTGCGAGCCGATGAAGCCGGCACCACCGGTAACCAGAACGCGAGTATCAGTCATGTCGGTAATAGCGTTCCACCAGGTTCGGCAAGCCCGTGCGCCATGCGCGGGGCTTGATACCGAAGGTATTGAGAATCTTGCGGCAGGCCAGCACGCCGTGCTGCGGCTCCGTGGCGGCATCGGGAAAATCCGCATGCGCCCTCGGCGTCAGTTCCTGCAGCCGCAACTGCCGGTGCTTGGCCGCCTCGGCGTACATCGCCTGCCCGACCACCAGCGGCGTCGCCGCCTCGTGGCCGGCATAGTGATAGGTGCCCCACAACGGCGCCAGGCAATCGAGCTGGTTGAGAATCGCCAGGATCACCCGCGCCGCATCGTCCACCGGGGTGGGATTGCCGCGCCGGTCATCGGCCAGGAACACTGGATCGTTCCGCTCCAGGCGCTGGAGAAAACGCCCGAGGATGCCATTCGGGCTGTCATCCAGCAGCCAGCCCAGACGCAACAGCACATGCCGTGGGCACAGCGCCCGCACCGTCTGTTCGATACGCCAGAGCGCCTGGCTGCGGTTATCCAGCGGCGCGACCTCGTCCGTTTCGCTATAGGCCGTGGTGCGCGCCCCATCGAAGACCCTGTAGCTCGACGGCTGCAGCAGGATCACGCCATGGTGCTGGCACAGTTCGGCCAGCCTTTCGACGGCCTGCTCCTGCTGCTGCAGGACACTGTCGGCGACCTGGCCGGCCTGGAACCAGTCGAAATAATAGGCGAGGTTGACCAACGCATCTGGCCGATGCTCGTCGAGCAACGTCGTCAGATGGCTGCTGTCCCAGCCGCCTTCCGGCGGACGCGGGGCATGGCAACCGACGTTCTGCTCGGCTCCCAGACGGATCAGCGCCTGCCCCAAGGCATTGCCGCCGCCCAATAGCATCAGACGCATATGCATGGTGGTACGGTCTACTCCAGAACCTAGAGTGGGCTTGCGCCCATATGGGCCCGCCGCGAAGGCGGGCCGGAAGCCAAGCTACGAGAATCGGCACACTCCGCTATCCAATGTATGCCGAAGTGCCGCCGAGACCGTCAGAACGGGATATCGTCATCGAAGCTGTCGTAGTCCGGAGCTGGCTGCGCCGCGGGGCGCTGCTGCGGCTGGGCTTGCGCCGCCGGCTGGCTCGCTTGCGGGCGCGGGGCGGCAGCCGGGCGCGGCTGGCGGGGAGCGCCATCGCCGGCATCGTTGTTGCGGCCGCCCAGCAACTGCATGGTGCCCTGCATGTCGACGATGATCTCGGTGGTATAGCGCTTGACGCCATCCTTTTCCCACTCGCGGGTCTGCAGCTTGCCTTCGATGTAAACCTGGGAACCCTTGCGCAGGTACTCGCCGGCGATTTCCGCGACCTTGCCGAACAGCGCGACACGGTGCCATTCGGTGCGTTCGACGCGCTGGCCGGTCTGCTTGTCGTTCCACTGCTCGCTGGTGGCCAGGCTCAGGTTGGTGACCGCATTGCCATTGGGCAGGTAGCGGGTTTCAGGGTCCTGTCCGCAGGTACCCACCAGAATGACTTTGTTAACCCCACGGGCCATGGGTGGCTCCTTTTCTGAAAACGATTCGAAGTAGGCCTGCTGCCATATTGAACACAGACAACATGGACGGCCTTGTAGGCGTGAATACTACATGAGCAGCCGATAGCGGACCATGCCGCTCCCGGCTGTATATGCGCGGTATTGGAACCCGTTCACGATATCAGTCGATCGACCGCCTCGCGATCCAGCGTCAGCGCATCGATCTTGAGATAGACGGCAGCCTCGTCGGCGATCACCACGGCGTCGGATACTCCCGGGACAGCCAACAGTTGCGTGGCCAGGCGCGTATTCCGCACTGCCGTGGGCGACAATGATAAACGCACGCCCGTGACGTAAGGCGGCTCACGCATGCCCACGGCCACCACCAACCAGGCCAGGCACAGCAGAGCGCAGCCGGCGAAGACCACAGGCAGGCCACCGAGCTGGTACAGCCAGCCGCCGAGGATGCCCCCCAGCGCGGCACCGAGAAACTGGCTGGTGGAATAGACGCCCATGGCCGTACCCTTGCCGCCAGCGGGCGCTACCTTGCTGATCAATGAAGGCAGCGAGGCTTCGAGCAGGTTGAACGCGGCGAAGAACACCACCATCCCCAGCACCAGCCCGTGCAAACCCACCCCACCCAGCCAGAAGAACAGCTCGCACGCCAGCAGCACCGCGACGGCGCCCGCCAGCACGTGCTTCATGCGGCGCTTCTTCTCGCCATAGACGATGAAGGGGATCATCCCCACGAAACCGGCGAGCAAGGCGACCAGATAGACCCACCAGTGCTCTTCCCTGGGCAGGCCGCCCAGGTCGACCAGTGCCAGCGGCAGCGCGACGAAGCTGGCCATGAGCACCGCATGCAATACCAGGATGCCGAAATCCAGCCGCAACAGATCGCCATTGCGCAAGGTCGCGGCCAGTGCCTGCCGCGCTACCCCGGACTCCCGGTGGCTCAGGCGCACAGGCGCCTTCGGCATGGTCAGCATGATGAGGATCCCCAGCAAGGCCATCATCGCAGTCACCCAGAACAGCCCGGCGAGGCCGAAATGACGGGTCAGCAGCGGCCCCATGACCATGGCCGCAGCGAATGAAAGACCGATGCTCATGCCGATCAGCGCCATCGCCTTGGTACGATGCTGCTCACGGGTGAGGTCCGACAGCAGTGCCATTACCGCGGCCGAAATGGCGCCGACACCCTGCAATACACGCCCGGCGATAACACCCCAGATCGAGTCGGCACACGCGGCCAGCGCGGCCCCCGCGGCGAACACCAGCAAACCGGCATAGATGACCGGCAAGCGCCCGATACGGTCGGAAAGCATGCCAAAGGGAATCTGCAGGGCGGCCTGGGTCAGGCCATAGGCACCGATAGCCAGGCCGATCAGCGCGGGCGTCGCGCCCTCCAGGCCCATGCCATAGGTGGCCAGAACGGGCAGCACCATGAACATGCCGAGCATGCGGAAGGCGAACACCAGCGACAGGCCACCCGCAGCGCGCATTTCACCAGCGCTCATGCGCCCGTTGTATGGATCCTGCATCGAAATCTCGTCTGAATTGAACCGGCAGCGATTCTAGCAGCCATCATGGGCATGGCACAGGCGTCCAACTTGCCGCACCCTACGGCCATCCGGCTGTCCCTTCCGGACTCAGGGCGATCGCGCTATGCCGTTAACCGGCAAGGTGCCTCGATAAAAGCGCTGGAGGCTGGAAAGCTGGACGAAAAACACCGACCGCCACGCTCTTTCGTCCAGCCTCGAGCGCTTCCAGCGCTGTTTTCGGCTGTTTGCCGTGTATAGCGCGATCGCCCTGCTTCCCGGCTCTTTGCTTGAAGCTTGAAGCTTGCCGCTTGAAGCTGCTTTATACTCGCCCGTTTTCCCCTGCCGCGAGGCTGCCGTGGACAAGATCCTGATTCGTGGGGCGCGCACCCATAACCTGAAAAACATCGACCTGACCCTGCCCCGCGACAAACTGATCGTGATCACTGGCCTGTCCGGCTCCGGCAAATCGTCGCTGGCCTTCGACACCCTCTATGCGGAAGGGCAGCGCCGCTATGTCGAATCGCTGTCGGCCTATGCCCGGCAATTCCTCTCGATGATGGAAAAGCCCGATGTCGATACCATCGAAGGGTTGTCGCCGGCCATCTCCATTGAGCAGAAATCCACCTCGCACAACCCGCGCTCCACCGTCGGCACCATCACCGAGATCTACGACTACCTGCGCCTGCTCTACGCTCGCGTAGGCATCCCGCGCTGCCCCGACCACGACATTCCGCTGGAAGCGCAGACCGTCAGCCAGATGGTCGACCAGGTCCTGGCGCTGCCCGAGGGCAGCAAGCGCATGTTGCTGGCCCCGGTGATCCGCGAACGCAAGGGTGAGCACCTGGCGGTGTTCGACGAACTGCGCGCCCAGGGCTTCGTCCGCGTGCGGGTCAATGGCCGCCTGTACGAACTGGACGAAGCGCCCAAGCTGGACAAGCAGAAAAAGCACTCCATCGACGTGGTGGTCGACCGCTTCAAGGTGCGCGCGGACCTGCAGCAGCGCTTGGCGGAATCCTTCGAGACGGCGCTCAACATGGCCGACGGCATCGCCCTGGTGGCGCCACTTCCCGACGAAGGCGACAAACAGCAAGGCAATGACGATGCCGAGGAAATCATCTTCTCCGCACGCTTTGCCTGCCCGGTCTGCGGCCATTCGATCAGCGAGCTGGAACCCAAGCTGTTCTCCTTCAACAACCCGGCCGGCGCCTGCCCGACCTGCGACGGCCTGGGCGTCAAGCAGTTCTTCGACGGCAAGCGCCTGGTCAACGGCGAACTGACCCTGGCCGAAGGCGCCATCCGTGGCTGGGACCGGCGCAACGTCTATTACTTCCAGATGCTCGGCTCGCTGGCCGCGCACTACGGTTTCAGCCTGGACGAACCCTTCGGTTCGCTGCCGGCGGCGCAACAGAAAGTCATCCTCCACGGCAGCGGCCGGGACAACGTGCAGTTCCGCTACCTGAACGACCGTGGCGATATCGTCACCCGTTCGCACCCGTTCGAAGGCATCATCCCCAACCTCGAACGTCGCTACCGCGAAACCGAATCCAACAGCGTCCGCGAGGAACTGGCCAAGTACCTCAGCACCCAGCCCTGCCCGGACTGCCACGGCACCCGCCTGCGGCGCGAGGCGCGCCACGTCTGGGTCGGCGAGAAGACCCTGCCGGCGGTGACGCGCCTGCCGGTCGGCGATGCCAGCGACTATTTCAGCGGCCTGCAACTGAGCGGCCAGCGCGGGCAGATCGCCGACAAGATCCTCAAGGAAATCCGCGAGCGCCTGCAGTTCCTGGTCAACGTCGGCCTCGACTACCTGACCCTCGACCGCAGCGCCGACACCCTGTCCGGCGGCGAGGCGCAGCGTATCCGCCTGGCCAGCCAGATCGGCGCCGGCCTGGTGGGCGTGATGTATATCCTCGACGAGCCGAGCATCGGCCTGCACCAGCGCGACAACGAACGCCTGCTGGCGACCCTGAACCACCTGCGCAACCTCGGCAACACAGTGATCGTGGTCGAACACGACGAGGACGCCATCCGCATGGCCGACTACGTGGTGGACATCGGCCCCGGTGCCGGCGTGCATGGCGGGCGCATCGTCGCCGAAGGCACGCCGGAGGAAGTCATGGCCAATCCGGCCTCGCTGACCGGCAGGTACCTGTCCGGCGCCGAACGCATCCGCTACCCGGCCCAGCGCACAGCGCGCGACCGCAAGAAACTGCTGAAGCTGAAAGGCGCGCGCGGCAACAACCTGCGCAACGTCGACCTGGAAATCCCGGTCGGCCTGCTGACCTGCATCACCGGCGTCTCCGGCTCGGGCAAGTCGACCCTGATCAACAACACCCTGTTCCCGATCACCGCCACCGCGCTCAATGGCGCCAACAGCCTGGAAGTCGCGCCTTACGACGCGTTCGATGGCCTGCAGCACCTGGACAAGGTGGTGGATATCGACCAGAGCCCGATTGGCCGCACACCGCGCTCCAACCCGGCCACCTACACCGGGCTGTTCACGCCGATCCGCGAACTCTTCGCCGGCGTACCGGAAGCCCGCTCGCGCGGCTACGGCCCGGGGCGCTTCTCCTTCAACGTCAAGGGTGGGCGCTGCGAAGCCTGCCAGGGCGACGGCGTGATCAAGGTGGAAATGCACTTCCTGCCGGACATCTACGTGCCCTGCGACGTGTGCAAGGGCCATCGCTACAACCGCGAAACCCTGGAAGTGAAGTACAAGGGCAAGAACATCCACGAAGTGCTGGAGATGACCATCGAGGACGCCCGTGGCTTCTTCGACGCGGTGCCGGCGGTGGCGCGCAAGCTGCAGACGCTGATCGACGTGGGCCTGTCCTATATCAAGCTGGGGCAGAGTGCGACCACCCTTTCCGGTGGCGAGGCGCAGCGGGTCAAGCTGAGCCGCGAGCTGTCCAAGCGCGATACCGGCAAGACCCTGTATATCCTCGACGAACCGACCACCGGCCTGCACTTCGCCGATATCCAGCAACTGCTCGACGTACTGCACCGCCTGCGCGACCACGGCAACACGGTGGTGGTGATCGAGCACAACCTGGACGTGATCAAGACCGCCGACTGGCTGGTCGACCTCGGCCCCGAGGGCGGCTCGCGCGGCGGGCAGATCATCGCCACCGGCACCCCGGAGGATGTGGCCGCCAACCCGGCCTCCCACACCGGGCATTTCCTCGGCCCGCTGCTGGAGCGCGAGCGGAGCTAGCGCGACATCGGTAAAGGGTAAAGCCGAAAGAAGCGCTGGAGGCTAAGCGCCGGACGAAAAGGTGAGCATTCCACCTCGTCCAGCCTCGAGCCTCCAGCGCTTCTTTCGGCTGTTGGAAGAGCCTCTACGCGATCATCATCTTCACAGCAAAGAAACCACGGCCAGCAATGGCCAGCCCAGGGCTGCGAGCGCAACCGACAGACGCGGGCCATAAGGCAGCAGCAGAACCAGCGCCAGCGCAGCCATCGAGCTTGCCCCGAACCAGCCAACCGGCCCCATCGCCCAGCCCCAATGCAGAACACAGATAGCGAAGCTGCCGGCCAGCGCCACCCAGCCGGTGGCACGCAGGGTACGACGCAACCAGACGGCCGGAGCCTGTTGCCAGACCTGCTTGTAATGCCGCTCCAGCCCCAGGCACAGGGCCAGCATGCCGACATAAGCCAACAACACCCCCTCGAAAAATGCAGCACTCATATCAGACCGCCTCCGCCAATGCCTTGCCGGCACGCCTGGGCGGGCGCTCTTTCGGTGGCTGCCCGAGTTTCCAGCCAGTCCAGCCCAACAGCAGGCCGATGCCGACCGACGTTACCTCCAGCCAGGCATGCTCACCGCGGTTTTCCACCAGCAGGTTCAGCAGCGGCAAAGCCAGGCACAACAACGCGGCCAGCACCAACTGTTCGCGCCAGGCCTTCAGCCATGGACGCACGATGGCATGCCCCAGCGTCGCCAGCCAGACCAGGAAGAACACCCGGACTTCCCAGTTACCGCGCAGTTCCAGTTCCACCGGCAACAACCTGTTGGCCCACAACAGAGAAACGCAGGCAAGCGCCAAGCCAGCCACCACCGCCACATTCAGCCGCTCGGCCACGTGATACAGCAGCGCCCCGACAGCCCCCTCTGCATCATGTCGGCGACGGCGCTTGACGGTGAACAGCACCACGCCCGTAGCAATCATCGCGCAACTGGCCAGGCTGCAGAGGAAGTACAGCCAGCGCATCGGATAACCGCCGAACTGGGCAAAATGCAAGCCAGCCATCACTTTCTGCGTCAACTGGCTAACATTGCTCTCCGCCGGCTGACGCAGTACTACGCCGCTGACCCCGTCGAACTGCATGCTCCGCCCCTTGGTCAGCTCGATGATATTGCCCAGCACGGGGCGAGCCTCGATACGCGCATCGCTGCGCCCCGGATTCTGGATGGACAGCCCGGAAACCTCGCCCATGAGCCGCTCGGCCTCGGCCAGTAACGGCCCCAACGCCGTAAGGGGAACCCTCTCGGAAGGCATGGCAGAATCCAACTGACCAGCGGACGGCCCGGCCCGGTTGGAACCTCTCTCACCGCGCTCGGCCGATTGCTCGGGCCGGCTGAAACCCCGCGCGCCCTGCTCACCCGGCGGCACGCCCTGACTGGAGGCACGACCGGTATCCGCGACGGATGGCCCACCTCGATTGAAACCACGTTCAGCGTTTTCCCCGGGCTGATCGGCCGCTCCCCTTGGCCTCTCCTGTTGCGCCACCTGTTGCGCTCCGCCGCGGTTGCCGCCACGGCCAAAGCCTTCGTCACGGTTACCATCGAACAAGGCATCCACCGCAGCCGGCATATACACGAGATAGAAAATCACCAATCCGGTGTAGGTGATCATCAAGTGGAACGGCAGCACCAGCACCCCGGTGGCGTTGTGCGCATCCAGCCAGGAACGCTGCCCCTTGGCCGGGCGGAAGGTGAAGAACTCCTTGAAGAACTTCTTGTGAATCACGATCCCGCTGATCAGGGCGACCAGCATCGCCATTGCCGCCAGCCCGACGACCCAGATACCGATGTTACGCGGCAGATTGAGGGTGTAGTGGAAACGGAAGAAAAAGTTGCCTCCGGCGGTTTCACGAACATCCAGGGGCTCGCCGCTGTGCGGGTCCAGTTGCTGGCCCCCGCCACGCCGTTGCTCACCGGCTGACACCGTCAGGCTTGGCGAACGCTCGGTCGGCAAGCCGATGTTCCACGCAGTGGCATCGCCATGGTGTGTCTGCAGATAGTCGATGGCGACCTGCGCCGCCTCGACCTGATCGAGGCTGTGCGCAGGTATTTCCGGACGCATCCAGCCGTCTATCTCCCTGTCGAATACGGCCAGGGTTCCCGTCAGAAAGATGGCGAACAGCAGCCAGCCGAAAATCAGGCCACTCCAGGTATGCAGCCAGGACAGCGACTGCGTGATGGTTTTCGACTTCGGCTTCATCCCAGCACCTCCAGCAGTTTCGGCCAGAAGCCGAGAGCGGCCAGCGGCAGCGCCAGCGCGATACCCATCCAGGCCCGCCAGGCACTACGACAGGCGAAGACCCAGAGGATAATCAGTGTGTAAACCACGAAAGCCGGCAGGGTCGCCACAATCACCGCATCAGCCTTTTCCAGCGGCAACAGTCGCGCCAGAGCAGCGGTGAACGCGTAAGTGAACAGGTAGCCGCCAAGGATGGCAGCCAAGATACGTGACAACACCGGCCAGGTGACACGGGAGAAGCTCATGGTCGGATTTCCTCAAATGAACAGGCAGGACGACGAGGGGTATCCATGGTGTTTCGATCTGGATACTTCTCACTCAAAACAGCTCGCATGAACCAGAGACACTGTGTGCCCGGCCCACTGCGTGTGCTTCATTTTTCATGTGGACGGTGGGCCGCCGTCCCACAGTCCTCTACAACCGCTAATTCCAACTGATTCTTTTCAAGCCACTCCGTCAACCTGCCCAAGGCATCTGGGTCAGGCTGCTCGCCCTCACGCAACGGATGTACGCAGCCACGCCACATCAGCATTTGCAAAGACTGCGAAAGCAGCCCGGGCTTCCCGGAAAAGACGGGCAAGCGACTCAACTCATCGAATGAGGTCGGGCACTCTGCCAATCTTTCCAGCAATGGAGAAAAGACTTCCTCAGGCCCCTGGATCTCGCCTATGGGAGTAGCGAAGCTCAAACCGCCCGAGCGTGGCGCACCCGGCAAGAGCCGGAAGCGCATCGCCGCCACACACTCCAGATGTTCCTGTGTGGACAAGCGCACCGGGTTACGCTGAAACAAATCCCTGCGCTGATGCTGGTTCCTGGACAAATCCTTCACTACCTCTCTCAATACAGGCGAGGACAAGTTCGCCAACAGAGGCTGTACGCCACCTGGAATTGATAGGTTATCCAGATTCTCGAACGCATCGGCACTGCCCAGATAGACGACATCGGCTTGCGCCACTAGACGGTGCACATCCACCGAGTGTTGGGGCCGCCAGTGATCGTTCAGGAAATCATGGGCCAGATAGGAGGCATTCTTTTGCTTCAGCGCCTGCACATTGGCACTCAGCGCCGGCTGGTCCCAGAACACTCCCACCTCATCCAGGCGACCGAGCAGATCAATGCCCGCCTGGACATTCTGCTCGGAAGTTCCCGACAACTGATGGGCCAGTTCATTCAGCAGCTTTTGCACCGGGATCATCCGGGTCGCCCCCGGGTGACACATGTAATGCAGATAGAACAACCCTTTGGGCTTCAGCGATTTCGCGACCACCCTCATTACGCTTTGCTGCTGAAGCGGGGAAACCCATGACCAGACGCCATGGGTCACGATAAAGTCGAAGAACAGATTGTTACTCTTGGCAAAGCCGGCAAAGTCTTCCTGGATGAAACGGATATTCTTCAACCCGATGGACTGCGCCGCACTTCTTGCAATGGCCAAGTGCTTTTCATTGAAATCGACGCCCACGAACTGGCCTTGAGGGTTGGTGGCCGCTGCGATCAACAGGTTGATTCCCACTCCGCAACCCAGTTCGCAGTACGAATACGGCGTGGTGATATCAGGGGCAACCGCCCCTAGAAAACCGACCAGGCTGGACAACCAGACAGGCTGTATTTCCTTGTGAAAATGCGCTGGGTAGGGCACATCCAGCACATACCCATCCTTCTTTTTCATCCGCTTGCGCCCCCGATACAGGAATCACCCACAGTACATCTATATACGAAAAGGAAGTTGCCTCCAGAAGTAATCCGGAAGCAACCTCCTCAATACCCTACGCTAAATCCCTCTACCGCCAGGATTTATAGCAGGCTTGCCATCCTGAAATCAGAAGTTCTGCGTCAGCGCAAAGATAAACCTTCTGCCATCCAGGTTATAGGCATAATCGTCATCCGTAGAGACTGTCTTGTTGGTAATGTTATAGACACCCGCCTTCAAACTCAGGTCCTTGTTGGGTTTATACATAAGCCCAAGATCGGCGAACTTATACGAAGGGTAGGTTATACCGTTGGTGCTCGAGCCACTGGTACCTGTCTGCCACCGGCCAGAAGTCTTGCCTCGGTAGTTGGCCTGCGTCCAGAAACTCAACTTGTCAGTCGCCTGCCAGTCCAGGGAGGCATTGAACATATGCTTGGCAACGTTATTGAGAGGCTTGCCGGCATAATCGCCACTCTTCTGTTCCGTGCTGGTATAGGTATAACTATGGCGGTAAACCAGATTATCCAGGACATGGTAATCCAGGGTGAACTCGACCCCTTTCAACTCGGCCTTGTCGACGTTCTCATAGGCCGTGTAGCCATATTGGTGGGCCGGGTAGGTCGTACCGTTATATACACAGGGGACATTCTGCAGACAAACCCGGCCAGTCCGGTTGATCTTGTCTTCATAGTCCGTCTTGTAGACCGTCAAGGTACCGCTGAGGCCCAGTTCGAAGTTCTCGTAGCCGATGCCGAACTCACGATTCAGGCTGGTCTCCGGCGTCAGGTCCGGGTTACCGATGATCACGCCCCCCATGGAAGTGGAACCATAGTCGGTCGCGCTCTGGCGCAGGTTGGGCGCTTTGTAGCCCGACGTGATACCGCCCTTCAACGTGAAGTCGTTGGTCAGGTGGTAGACCGCATAAACCTTGGGACTGAACTGACCACCAAATTTCTGGTTATCGTCATATCGACCACTGAGAGTAAGAAGGAGATCGTCCGTCAAGCTCCAGTTGTCCTCGAGGAAGATGGAGTTCTGGTAACGATCCATTTTGACGATTGCATTGGCAACAGGCACTACCGGTGGTGCCAGACCACTGGTGGCACCATCTTCCAGCTCTTCATACTTGTGGGTGAGGCCACCTGTCACTGTATGTGAACCGAAGAAATAGCTGGCCTGGCTATTGACGGTCAGTACGTCATACTCAATGCTATTGCCGGTTGTCGCGTTGACCCGGGTTGGATTCTCCGACGTATCGTAATTAACGTACGAGTTCCACAGCAGATTTTCGTAGTTACCCTCATGGGAAACATAGTAGTTTTTCTTGACGGATTTGCTGTAGGTTTCATCAGCGCCGTCGGCAAGGCTCTTGCCAGGATTGTGCCAGCGCTCTTGTACCGTATACCCATGCCCCAGAGTCAGCATGTTCTGGTCATTGATATTCCACCCCAGCTTTGCCCCGGCATTCTTCTTCTTGAACTCCGGATCCGAGGAAGCACTATCACTTCCTCCGACAAAGTTACTCTCATCCTGATTCTGGAAAGCCCCAGTCAGTTGCAGAGCCAGAACATCTTCGATCAAAGGAGCATTCAAATAGACGCTGGTCTGAAAGCCATCCTCGTTTATATCGTTGGAACTGTCAGCCAGTGTGTATTCCGACGTGATGCTACCGGCCCACTCATTGCGGATCTTCTTGGTGATGATATTGATCACACCACCCATTGCATCGGAGCCGTAGAGCGACGAAGCCGGGCCACGGATAATCTCGATTCGCTCGATGGCCTCGATAGGCGGCAGGAAATTGATCGGCGTACCGGCCTGTGCGCCGTTCAACCCGAACGCATCATTGCTTTGGGCCGGACGACCATCGATCAGGAACAGCGTGTAATCGGAAGACATGCCTCGGATCATGATGGACTGTTCGACGCCACCACCAGCAATCTGCACACCAGCCACGTTCTTCAGCGCGTCAGTGATATCCGTATAGGATTTCTTCTTCAGCTCCTCCGCAGTAATGACACTGATAGTAGCAGGCGCGTCCTTGACACTCTGCTCGAAACCAGAGGCAGAAACGACCACCGGACCGAGGTCCACTTGTTCTTCTGCAAAAGCCGAACAGGCCAGGGATGTCATTGCTGCAGCCAGTAAAGTCTTATTGAACTGCGGTTGCCGCCTTGCGCTGAGCGGGTGTCTGGTGCGTGACATGTATTTATCTCCAAATGAATCGGAATGATCCAAGCTACCGGCTTTGTGTTTGACTGCAGTCCATCACAGGGAAGCAAAGGCCATGCTCCCCCTGAACAACCGCTCACCGATCAACGACCTTGGCAATCAGGCAGGGCAGATAAGTGCACGCCGTATCCGGAAAGTCGTTGACCACAGAGATGGCCGCAGGGGCAAGTACAGAGAAGGATGGCTGTGCTTGAAGGCAGCAGACACATCGACAACGGCTCCTGCTGTAATGGAAATACACGCAGGAACGAGCGTTTCGTCAGGAACTTTCAGACCCGCCCATTGTCTGCGCAGCGGGTACGAATAGTATATATTCCCATTTGATATAGAATCTAATTTACATTCTATACACTTTTCAGCCGCAGGTTCAGGCGCAGGCCGGGATTTCTGTTCTCCGCCCACAGTTCTCCCCCCTGCAACTGCACCATGCTGCGTGCGATCGCCAATCCCAGGCCAAAACCGCCGCCGCCGGGGCGTGCGACATTGAGCCGGGTGAAAGGCTGGAAGATACGCTCCAGCTCGCCGTCCGCCACTCCCGGCCCCTGGTCTTCGATCCACAGGTGCCAGTAGTCGCCGTCACGGCGACCGGCCAGTCGCACCACGCCATTGGCAGGAGAGTGGCGGATAGCGTTACGCAGGATATTTTCCAGAGCCTGGGCCAGGCCGTTCAGGTTGCCCTGCACCCGGCAATCTTCAGGCAGTTCGCAAGATAGCCGCCCGGCCGACCAACCGGACTCGAAACAGGCGTTCTCGCACAGCACTTCCCATAGACGGGCCACATCCACCAGGCAGAGTGGCAAGTTCGGCCGCTCGGTATCCAGCCAGACCAGCTCCAGGGTATCGCCGACCAACCGCTCCATCCCCTGCACCTCGCGCTCCAGCCGCTGGCGCAGGGTTGCAAGATCCAGATTCTGCTCGGCCGCCACGCTCAGGCGGCTGAGCGGCGTACGCAGCTCATGGGACAGATCGCATAACAGTTGGCGCTGGAACTCAACGGTATGCTCCAGGCGCTCGGCCATATGGTCGAATGCCCGACCCAGTTCGCCAAGCTCGTCCCGGCGCTGCGCCACCGCTCCGGCTCGCGCGCTCAAGTCATCGGCCCGCAGGGCATTGGCCTGGCGGCGCAAAATGGTCAGGGGGGAGATGAACGCACGGTACAGCAGCCCTCCCAGCAGAATGGCCAGGCATACCGGCAATACCTGCTGCAGCAACATGCTCAGCAGCGCCCTCGATTCCTTTGGATTGAAGCGGCGCGGCAACTCCATGACCAGGCGGGACACTCCGTCACTGAACGGAATGTAGACTGTTGGCCAGCCATTCGGCCGCCCCATGCTCCAATCGAGTGCGCGTATGAAACTCAGCCGCGTCCATTCCCGCTCCGACAAAGGCCGGGAAGACAGGGATTGCTGATGCTCATCCACGACCACTGCCCACACGCTCTCCCGCGCGTGCAGCTCCTCGAGAAACTCATCGACGCCCGCCTCGCCACGCGCGCGCCAGACGGCCTCGGCTTCTTGCGCATATTGTGTCAGTTGGAACTTGGCCTCGTCGGAAAGGTGCGAGGTCGCCGCATTGATCCGCTTGCCCAGGTCAATATGCAGGCTCAGCACCAGCAGGCAGAAAATCCCCAGCGCCCCGGCCAGCTTCCACAACAGAGAATGAAAACCGGGCATCTCAATTACCCGGGCGGGTGAACAGATAGCCCTTGCCCCATACCGACTCCACACGCTGGCGTATGTAACCGATGGCCTGCAACTTGCGCCGGACATTGCTTACATGCATGTCCAGGCTGCGGTCATAGCGCGAATAAGCGTGGTGCAGGACCTGCTGATAAAGAAACGGTTTGGTCAGGACCTCCTCGGCGTTCTGCGAGAATGTCTCCATCAGTCGGTATTCGGTAGGTGTCAGCTTCGCCCACTGGCCGTTATGGCAGATATCGCTACGGGCCTCGTCGAACACCAGGTCCGGATCATGGCTGCTGGCTGGCGACTCGCCACGCTCCATCGCGATACGACGAAAGATCGCGTCGATCCGCACGTCCATCTCGGCCAGGCTGAAGGGTTTGGGCAGGTAATCGTCGGCCCCCTGGCTGAAACCACTGATACGGTTCTCCTCATCCCCCAGGGCCGACATCAGCACCACCGGCACCCGCTTCTCGGCGCGCAGGCTGGCCAGCACCTCGAGCCCGCTCAGGCCCGGCATGAGGATGTCCATCAGGACCAGGTCGAAATCCTCCTCCCAGGCACAGTGCAGCCCCTGCTCGCCATCATTCATCAACACCACTTGAGCGCCACGCTGGCCCAGATGCTCGAACAGGTGGGCACCAAGCACGGGGTCATCCTCGACGACCAGAATCCGCAGAGGAGATGAAGAGGCAACCGACATGACATGCATCCGTGAATAAATGCGAATGATTCTACTGGAATCCCGGGCATAGTCGACAGCCAACCGATGAGGCGGCCGGCTCTGCCCATATCTTTCGCATAACGAGAATCGACCATCCGATTCCGAATGCCCGGCCTGCCATCGGGAAGCCGCTGGCTCAGATGCAGATGCGCTGGGGCCCGATGCTCTCCAACAGGCGCCCACCCGGCTGTTGGTCGGTGACCAGCAAGTCCACCTGCTGCCAACTGGCATAGCGCGCCGGATATTGCAGGTCGAATTTCGAGTGATCTGCCACCACCAGGGTACGACGGGCGCGAGCGATCATCGCGCTGTACACCGCGCTGCACTCCAGCAGTGCCTCGGTCGGCCCTTCGCTGCTGAGCCCGCTGGCGCCGATGATCGCGTAATCCGCATTGAATCCCTGGAGGAAGGCGATGGCATGGGCGCCGACAGTCGCCCCCTCGCCCGCCTGATAGTCGCCGGGCAGCAGCAGCACCTGGATGGTCGGGTTGAACGAGAGCACGGTCGCCACCCCGAAGGAATGGGTGATGACCCGCAAGTCCTTCATCTCGATAGCAATCCGCCGCGCCACATGCACCGTGGTCGAGCCCGAGCCGATCAGGATGTTCTTCGCCCCGGCCAACTGGCTGACCGCTTTTCTGGCGATGGCTTCGCGCTCGTCGATGAACAGGCGATGGCGCTCGCTGACGGCCGGCTCGCTCGGGGCCGCCTTCACCGCACCGCCATAGGTGCGGCTGAGATAGCCCTTGCGCGTGAGCTCATCCAGGTCGCGGCGAATGGTTTCCGCCGAAACCTTGTGCAGGTTGGCCAGATCGGCAATGCGCAAGCTGGGGCTGGTGGACAGCTCGGCAAGGATCTTCGACTGGCGGCTGCTTTTGGCTTTGGACATGGACTGGCTCGGCAGGAGACACGACGGGCGAGTCTATATGATGTTGCGACCGCGGCAAAAGAACCAAGGGATGCAAGTCAGGGCAATCGCGCCCAGCCGGAAACAGCGCCGCAAGGCTGGAGGCAGGAAAGCTGGACGAAAGACGGTGGCCGCCGCTGTTTTTCGTCCAGCTTTCCTGCCTCCAGCGGTTTTATCGAAGCCGCTTTCCGGTGAATAACGGCATAGAACAATCGCCCCGGATGGCAAGTGCAAGCGATTTACCACAGCAAAATGTAGCGCATCACACATTAAAATGTGGATGGCGCAAGAATTGCACATGGAAATGTTGAACTATCAACATAAATGAATCCGCGAGGATTGTTTCCATGATGTACGAAACCGAATTCATGGCCCGCCTGGAGTCTGCCCTACGAAGGGCGCTGCCAGCCTGGGACATGCCGCCCGACGCGGCCTTGAGGCTACTTTCGATCTCGGAGAACGCCACCTACCTTGCCGAGGACAAAGGCACGGGCCAGCGTATGGTGTTGCGTATGCAGCGCCCGGAGTACCACAGCGATGCTGAAATCGAATCCGAGCTGGCCTGGGTCGACGCACTGCGAAAATCCGGCCTGGTGCGCACAGCCGAACCACTGCGCACAAAAACCGGGCAGTTGCTGTATCGGGCCGAGGACGGCGACATGATCCATCGTATTACCGCCTTCGAATGGGTAGCCGGCAACGAGCCCGACCAGGGCGACGACCTGGTCCGCTGGTACCGCGTGCTGGGTGCGACCAATGCCCGCCTGCACCAGCACAGCCGCCACTGGCGCAAGCCCGCCGGATTCGTACGCAAGGTGTGGAATTTCGACACCATTGTCGGCCCAGCGGCGCACTGGGGCGACTGGCGCACCGCGCCCGGCCTGGAGGATGCCGACATAGCCCTGCTGGGCCAAGTGGAACGACAACTGCGGCGACTGTGCCAGGCCTACGGGCAGGACAGCGAACGCTTCGGCCTGGTGCACTGCGACATGCGCCTGGCCAACCTGCTGGTCGACGGCGAGCAATTGTGCGTGGTGGACTTCGACGACTGCGGCCTGTCCTGGTACCTGTACGATTTCGCGGCCTGCGTCAGCTTCCTCGAACACGACCCGCGCCTGGAGCAGTTCCTCGCCGCCTGGCTGGAGGGCTATCGTGGCGTCTGCCCGCTGGATGAAAGCGAAACCCGCATGATTCCCGCATTCATCATGCTGCGCCGCCTGCAACTGACGGCCTGGATCGCCAGCCATGCCGAAACGCCGACCGCCCAGAGCATGGGGGCGGACTATGTCAGGGGCACAGTGGAACTGGCCAGGAACTTTCTCGCACGCAACCAGGAAGCAGCCGCATGAAGCATGTCAAACAGATCCTGCAGCTCAACCGCTTCGAAGGTGGCGCCGAGCTGGACGAGCAAACCCGGCAACTGGTGCAGCGGCGTTTCGCCGCCTTCGGCAAGGCCTCGGTGCTGTTCTACGAAAAACCGCTGGAGATCGTCAACGCCAGCGGCGTGCATATGTATGACGCGAGTGGCCGCCAGTATCTGGACCTCTACAACAACGTGCCCTGTGTCGGCCACTGCCATCCACAGGTGGCCGCCGCCATCGGCGAACAGTCGGCACGCCTGGCGACCAACAGCCGCTACCTGTACCGCAACCTCGACGACTACGCCGAGGCGCTGCTGGCGACTTACCCGGGCGAACTGTCGAACCTGGTCATGACCTGCACCGGCAGCGAAGCCAACGACATTGCCCTGCGCATCGCCTGCATGCATTCCGGCGGCACCGGCATCGTGGTCACCTCGACCGCCTACCACGGCAATACCAGCGCGGTGATGGCCGTTTCACCGTCTTCCTACCGCAACGGGCATGCGCTGCCCGCCCACGTTCGCAGCATTCCCGCCCCCAGTGCCCACGACCTGCCGGCGGGCAGCGATGTCGGCGCGGCCTTCGCCGCCGCCCTGCAGGCCGCCATCGACGACATGACGGCTAATGGCATCCGTTTCGCAGGCCTGCTGGTGGACACCATCTTCTCCAGCGACGGGGTCTTCGCCGACCCGCCGGGCTTTCTCCGCCCGGCGCTGGAGGTGGCGCACAAGGCCGGCGGGCTGTTCATCGCCGACGAGGTGCAGCCGGGCTTTGGCCGTACCGGCCAGGGCCACTGGTGCTTTGCCCGCCACGGCATAGTCCCGGACGTGGTGACCATGGGCAAGCCAATGGGCAATGGTTATCCAATGGCGGGCCTGGTGACACGCCCCGAGTTGCTCGATGCCTTCGTACGGGAAACCGGCTACTTCAATACCTTCGGCGCCAACCCGGTGGCAGCGGCGGCCGGCCACGCGGTGCTGCGGGTGCTCGAGCAGGAACGCCTGATCGACAATGCCGGGCGTATGGGCGACTACCTGCGTACGGGTTTGCACAGGCTGGCGGGACGCGATGAGCGCATCGCCGACGTGCGCGGTGCGGGGCTGTTCCTCGGCGTCGAACTGGCCGGTGGCGAACAGTGGCCGAATGCCTCGCTGACGACCCGGGTAATCAACTCGATGAAGGATGAAGGTGTATTGATCGGCGCCGCCGGCGCCTACGGCAATGTGCTCAAGATCCGCCCGCCATTGTGCTTCTCCGAAGCGGACGCCGACTTCTTCCTCGATGCCCTGGAGCGGGTATTGGCCCGAGCCGGCTGACTCGACGGCGGGGCACCGCGTCTATCCGCAGGACGCAGGGGTCTTCACCGCCGCGCCGCCTGGTTGCGAGCGGATTGGCAATAGCGTGGTGGCTTCAGGATCGCAGGGAGCGATCTCGGGATCATCGCCCCTGTGCGAATACCTGGTGGCGGGACGGGACACGCGTGAATACCTTCCTGTAGCTCTTCGCCGCCATCCCTGGCGGCGAAGGCCCCGTCCCGCCACCAGGCCATTCGCACAGTCATCTTCAGCAGCGCCAGTGGGAAAGAGCGCGAAACCGAAAAACCTGCGAATAACCCAGCCCTGCGCCTACGGCTCTTTCCATAGTCGCCTCGGTATTTGCCGCGAGTAGCGCAACCCGCAAGAACTTCGCAAGCCACCCGCCCCCGCTCGATCGCCGTCAGGACTCCAGGGCGGCGGCCGACTCCGGCAGCACCTGCCCGCCATCGACGATCAGTCCCTGGCCGGTAATGAAACCGGCTTCCAGGCTGGCGAAGAACAGCGCGGCATTGGCGATGTCCCGCACCTCCCCCAGCACACCGGTCGGGATGGATGCCGCCATCTGCGCCTGGTACGCCTCCCCCATGCCCTCCAGCCCCTCGGTGCGGATATTCCCGGGCATCACCGCGTTGATGGTGATGCCGTCACGCGCCACTTCCAGCGCAGCGGTACGCATGAACCCCAGTTGCGCGGCCTTGCTCGCGCCATAGTGAGACCAGCCGGGAAAGCCGGTGACCGGGCCGGTGATGGAACTGGTCATTACGATGCGGCCAAAACCGGCCGCTTTCATATAGGGCAGCACCGCCTGGGTACTCAGGAAGGTGGAGCGCACATTGGTCGCCATCACCTCGTCGAACTGCTCCACCGTCATCTCGGCCAGTGCCGCCGAAGGAAAGATGCCGGCATTGGCGGCCAGGATGTCGATGCGCCCATAGCGCTCGACAGCCGCCTCCGCCATCGCCCGGCAAGCCACCGCACTGCTCACATCTGCAGCAAAGGCACTGGCGCCTGCACCAATTTGCTGCGTGACCCGCTCGGCATCCGCCAGCGAACGGGACACCACCAGCACCTGTATTCCCGCCTCGGCGAAACGCCGGGCGATACCCCGACCAATGCCACGGCTGGCGCCGGTGACAATGGCAACGCGACCTTGTAGCGACTCAAACATTTTTTATCACTCCTATCAGTTATATGTTGTGAACACAGCAATTTTCAGACCAGTAGAAAACTGTGCACGCTATTTGCTAACACAGCGTATTAGCAGGCCATAAGACCGATTATCGACCTTGGCCTGGTGAAAAGTGCATGTGGTGATGACAACAAAAATGTTGCAACCACATCCCTTCCCGCAAAGACCCGGCAACAGCCATTCGACGAGTCGCCAATACGGCAGGAGAAACGATGAAAAACCTATCCAGAAGGGACATGCTGAAAATCATGGGCATCGGGGCCAGCGGCATGGCCATGGGCCCCTTGCTCGGCCCGGCCTCGGCGTTTGCCGCCGCGCGCGACAAGGAGCTGAACATCCTGTGCTGGGAAGGCTACAACTCTGCCCAGGTGCTTGACCCATTCCGCGCCCTGAGCGGCGCCACGATCAAGGCCGAGAGCCTGACCAACGACCCGACCATGATCAACCGACTGCGTGGCGGCGAAACCAGGGTCTGGGACCTGATCAACGTGAACAACCCATGGGCGCGCAAGGTGATGGCGCCGGCCGGGCTGATAAAGCCGCTGCCACGGGACGAGTTCGAACCCTTCTTCGACACCATGCTGCCGCAGTTCAAGGCGCCCTACGAGTGGGCGATGAGCGAGGATGGCCAGCAACTGCTGGGCATGGCGCAACGCTTCGGGCCTTTCAATTACGTGGTCAACACCGACCGCATCAGCCGCGCCACCGCCGAGGACACGGGCTGGGACCTGTTCAACGATCCCGCCCTGAACGGCAAGTACGGCATCCAGGAATCCGATGACTGGAACGTCTTCGACATCTTCCTGATCGCCGGCATCAACCCCTTCGTGGCGCATAGCGGCGAAGAAATGCAGCGCTTCGAGCAGACCGCCGTCAAGGTGTTCAAGGGTGCACGCATGGTCAGCGACGTGGCCAGCCTGAACCAGGCCATTGTCTCCGGCGAGATCGACCTGTACCTGACCGGCGGCACCTACACCGCCTCGCCGGCCCGGGCCGACGGCTACCCGGAGATCCGCGGCATCACGCCATTGCGCGGACCGGTCGATGGCAAGGGCGGTGTCAGTTGGGTGGAAGTCACCTCGGTGGTCAACAACCCCAACCTCTCGCCCCTCGCCTACGACTTCCTCAAATACGTGCAGCAACCCGAGGTCGCCCACCAGGTCGCCTTCGCAGAAGGCACCTTCAACCCGGTCAGCCAGATGGGCAATCCCGAGTGCTTCAAGCTGTTCAGCAAGGAGGAGCTGGAAATCCTGCAGTGGGACAGCCTGGAGGAAGAGATGGCGCGCTGCGTCGCGTACGACATCGTTCCCGAGTATGACCAGGCGCTGGAAATCATCAGTGCCGCCAAACGCATGCGTTGATTCCCCCGCTCCCAGGACACGACCATGACGGCAGATACGAGCAAACCCAGCAGCAAAAAAGCACTTCCGGTTCTGCAACTGGTGAATGTTTGCCGCAGCTTCGGCGACTTCACGGCAGTGAGCGGCATTTCCCTGGATATTCGCGAGGGCGAGTTCCTCACCATCGTCGGGCCCTCCGGCTCCGGCAAGACCACCATGCTGCGGATGCTGGCGGGCATGGATGCCCCCAGCAGCGGCAACATCACCCTGCGCGGCGAGCTGATCAACCAGGTACCGGCCCGGCGGCGCCCCACCTGCCTGGTGTTCCAGTCGCTGGCGCTGTTCCCGCACAAGAGCGTGGGCGAGAACATCGAATTCCCGCTCAAGGTGAAGAAGATGCCGCCCGCCCAGCGCAGGGAGCGTGCCCTGGAACTGCTGCGCATGCTGCGGCTACCCGAGGACTACTACGGCAAGAATGTGATGAAGTGCTCCGGCGGCGAACGCCAGCGCGTCGCCCTGGCCCGCGCCTTCGCCTACGACCCGGATGTGCTGCTGTTCGACGAACCGTTGTCGGCCCTGGACTACAAGCTGAAGAAAGTGCTGGAAAAGGAGCTCAAGGACCTGCACCGCACCACCGGCAAAACCTTCATCTACATCACCCACTCGCTGGAGGAAGCCATGGTCATGTCCGACCGCATCGCGGTCATGCGTGGCGGCCGGGTGGTGCAGATCGGCGACCCGGAAACCATCTACGCCAATCCGGCCGACGACTTCGTCGCCGAATTCTTCGGGGAAGTGAACAAGTTCCGCGTCAGCTTCAGCCATGCCGGCGGCTGGTACGACGAAGCCACTGCGCAACGACTGGAAATCCACCCTGGCACGGAGCTGGCCAGCGCCACCGAGGCACTGGTAGTGGTGCGCCCCGAGTACATGCACTTCGTCGAGGCTGGCGGCCACTATGACAACGTCCTCGAGGGCGAGGTGTTCAACGAGTATTCGCTGGGCTCGCGCATCCAGTACCAGGTGCGCTGCGCCGACACCAGCGTACTGGTGGAAGTGCCCCGCACCTGGTCCGGCAGCGTGCGGGCCGGCGACCGGGTGAGCATAGGCTTCAATGCCAGCGATGCGCTGGTCGCAGGAGTATGAGCATGGCCAGCTATTCTCTTCTGCGCTTGCCGGCGGGCCCGCGCTGCGCCGCTCCGGTGATGCTGTTCCTGCTGGCAGGCTTCGTCGCGCCGCTGGTCATGGTGGTCGCCTATGCCTTCGCCACACCCAGGAGCTTCGACGTATTCGGCTCCTTCAGCCTGGCCAACTTCGCCAGCGTGCTCGACCCATCGGGCACGCTATGGACCTCCTTCGCCTGGTCGATCGGCCTGGCCCTGGCCTGCACCCTGCTGCTGGCGCTGATCGCCTACCCGATCGCCTATGGCCTGAACCATGTATTCGGCCGCTGGTCATCGCTGGTCAGCGTGCTCTTCGTGTTTCCGCTGTTCGTCTCGGAAAACGTGCGCCTGTATGGCTGGGTACAGTTTTTCATCAAGGGTGGCGTCATCGACGGACTGCTCAAGTCCTGGGGCCTGGGCAGCGGCCCGGAAGTGCTGTACACACCGGAAATCACCCTTTTCGGCATGGTCTATGTGTACCTGCCGTTCATGTTGTTCCCGATGACCCTGGGGCTGTCGATGGTGCCGCGCGACCTGCTCGACGCCGCCGCCGACCTGGGCGCCAACCGGCTGATGATCTGGCGCGAAGTGGAACTGCCGCTGGCCATGCCCGGCATCATGATCGGCATGCTGCTGACCTTCGTCCTGTCGGTGGGCGCCGTGGCCGAGGCGAAGATTCTCGGTGGGCAATCGGTGATCACCGTGGTGCACGATATCGAGATCGCCTTCACCTATGCGCAGAACTGGCCGCTGGGCGCCGCACTGGCGGTCATCCTGGTCGTACTGATCGGTGGCCTGACCCTCTGGGCCTTGTCCCGGCTCGATCTCGACCGTGTTCTGGGAGGACGCTGACATGTACGATCAGGCACGCCGCCGTTCCGACTTCTTCATCCGTCTGTGGGTCGCCTTCGTCCTGCTGGCGATCTACCTGCCGATACTCTGCAGCGCCCTGGCGGGGCTATCCAAGAGCCGCTATTTCGTATTCCCGGTACGCCAGTATTCCAGCGAGTGGTGGCAGCGCACACTGAACTCGGTGGAAGTACGGACCCTGGTCGACAACTCCATCAGCATCGCCCTGCTGGTCACCGCCATCTCCGTGCTACTGGCGTTCTTCGGCGCCCTGGCCTTCGCCCGCTACGACTGGAAAGGCCGCAAGCTGTACCAGAAGCTGCTGCTGTTGCCGATCTTCTTCCCGCAGGCGGTACTGGGCCTGGCGCTGCTGCTGTGGCTGAACGCCCTGGGCATCATGCCGAGCTGGAAGACCGCGGTACTGGCGCATCTGGTCTGGATAGTGCCAGTGGTGACCCTGGTGATCGCGATCAAGGTCTACAGCTACGACGCCACCCTGGAAGAAGCTGCGGTGGACCTGGGCGCCAGCCGCTGGATGGTGTTCCGCGAAGTCACCCTGCCACTGTTGTGGCCTGGGATCTGGTCCGGTGCGCTGTTCGCCTTCCTGCTGTCCTGGGGCAACTTCCCACTGTCGCTGTATACCGCCGGCGCCGACTCAACGGTTCCCAAGTGGCTGTATTCGAAGATGGTTTCCGGCTACACGCCGATGGTCCCGGCGCTGGGCACCATGAGTACCCTGGCCGCCATGGCGGTACTGCTCCTGGCGGCACTGCTGGGCATCGGCCTGCGCCGGTTCCGGGCGCACCAGGAGAAGTGACAACTTGTTCACGGTGACGGCGACACGCTGCCAGGGCATTCATGCGACTGCCCTGGCACAGGTCTTGAGAGAACAGCGGAGCCAGTCCAGAATGCCCTCATGACCACCCTCCCCCAGCCACCCTTCTGCAG
>NZ_QJUO01000026.1 GCF_004327335.1 Stutzerimonas kirkiae
GTATCTCGGTGCTCACCGCCGTGCTGTCGAAGCCCAGGTTCTCCAGCGCGCCCGGCTGCCCTGCGTTCGCTTCGCTGACGCCGGTGATGGCGTTGGCGATGCTGTCGTTTTCCAGGTACACGTCGTCGCGGTTGACCGCCGTGTCCACCGAGCCGCTGCTGGCGTTGGCGGCGATGGTGATGGTCTCGCCATTCTGCAGCGTCACGCTGATCGCGTTGTTGGTGGTCACCGGGTTGTTGTTGGCATCCACCAGGCTGGCGGTGTAGGTGATGCTGCCGCCGTCTTCGCTGGTGCTGGCGGTGGCCGTCAGCTTGACGGTGACGCTATCGATGGTATCGCTGATCTGCGCCGTCGCCGTGGCGCCGGTCACATCGGTGGCTTCGAAGTTGCCGCCGTCGATCGCCGTCACCGTCGCCGTCAGGCTGCTCGGATCGACATAGACATCCGAGTCCTGGGTCGCGATAAAGAGTTCGCCGTAGCCACTCGCATCCACCACCACGGTGTACGCGGTACCGCCCACGTCCACACTCAGCGTCGCCGGAGTACCGGCTTGCGGCGGATTGCTCAACTGGAACTTGAAGGTGACGCCCGCGTCATCCTCGGTCACGTCGGTGGTCGATACCACCACCGCGGTGGTGTCGATGGTGTCGTTGATCGTCACCGTCGCCGTATCGCTGCTGTCCAGGCTCTCGAAGTTGTGAGCGCCGGCATCGCTGACGCTGACCACGTAGCTTTCACCGTCCACATAGACGTCGTCGCCCTGCACGCTGAACGGCGTCGAGACGGCGGTGCTGCTGCCGGCGGTAAAGGTGATGGTCGCACCGTTGTCCAGGGTCACGGTGAAGTCGCGATCGGTCGGATTGCTCAAGGTGGCGCTGATGGTCGCCGTGCCCGAGCCTTCGTCGACCGTCACATCGCCCAGGGTCAGGGTGGTGGTGTCGATGGTATCGCTGATCTGCGCCGTCGCCGTGGCGCCGGCCACATCGGTGGCTTCGAAGTTGCCGCCGTCGATCGCCGTCACCGTCGCCGTCAGGCTGCTCGGATCGACATAGACATCCGAGTCCTGGGTCGCGATAAAGAGTTCGCCGTAGCCACTCGCATCCACCACCACGGTGTACGCGGTACCGCCCACGTCCACACTCAGCGTCGCCGGAGTACCGGCTTGCGGCGGATTGCTCAACTGGAACTTGAAGGTGACGCCCGCGTCATCCTCGGTCACGTCGGTGGTCGATACCACCACCGCGGTGGTGTCGATGGTGTCGTTGATCGTCACCGTCGCCGTATCGCTGCTGTCCAGGCTCTCGAAGTTGTGAGCGCCGGCATCGCTGACGCTGACCACGTAGCTTTCACCGTCCACATAGACGTCGTCGCCCTGCACGCTGAACGGCGTCGAGACGGCGGTGCTGCTGCCGGCGGTAAAGGTGATGGTCGCACCGTTGTCCAGGGTCACGGTGAAGTCGCGATCGGTCGGGTTGCTCAAGGTGGCGCTGATGGTCGCCGTACCCGAGCCTTCGTCGACCGTCACATCGCCCAGGGTCAGGGTGGTGGTGTCGATGGTATCGCTGATTTGCGCCGTCGCCGTGGCGCCGGTCACATCGGTGGCTTCGAAGTTGCCGCCGTCGATCGCCGCCACCGTCGCGGTCAGGCTGCTCGGATCGACATAGACATCCGAGTCCTGGGTCGCGATAAAGAGTTCGCCGTAGCCACTCGCATCCACCACCACGGTGTACGCGGTACCGCCTACGTCCACACTCAGCGTCGCCGGAGTACCGGCTTGCGGCGGATTGCTCAACTGGAACTTGAAGGTGACGCCCGCGTCATCCTCGGTCACGTCGGTGGTCGATACCGCCACCGTGGTGGTGTCGATGGTGTCGTTGATCGTCACCGTCGCCGTATCGCTGCTGTCCAGGCTCTCGAAGTTGTGAGCGCCGGCATCGCTGACGCTGACCACGTAGCTTTCACCGTCCACATAGACGTCGTCGCCCTGCACGCTGAACGGCGTCGAGACGGCGGTGCTGCTGCCGGCGGTAAAGGTGATGGTCGCACCGTTGTCCAGGGTCACGGTGAAGTCGCGATCGGTCGGGTTGCTCAAGGTGGCGCTGATGGTCGCCGTACCCGAGCCTTCGTCGACCGTCACATCGCCCAGGGTCAGGGTGGTGGTGTCGATGGTATCGCTGATTTGCGCCGTCGCCGTGGCGCCGGTCACATCGGTGGCTTCGAAGTTGCCGCCGTCGATCGCCGCCACCGTCGCGGTCAGGCTGCTCGGATCGACATAGACATCCGAGTCCTGGGTCGCGATAAAGAGTTCGCCGTAGCCACTCGCATCCACCACCACGGTGTACGCGGTACCGCCTACGTCCACACTCAGCGTCGCCGGAGTACCGGCTTGCGGCGGATTGCTCAACTGGAACTTGAAGGTGACGCCCGCGTCATCCTCGGTCACGTCGGTGGTCGATACCGCCACCGTGGTGGTGTCGATGGTGTCGTTGATCGTCACCGTCGCCGTATCGCTGCTGTCCAGGCCCTCGAAGTTGTGAGCGCCGGCATCGCTGACGCTGACCACGTAGCTTTCACCGTCCACATAGACGTCGTCGCCCTGCACGCTGAACGGCGTCGAGACGGCGGTGCTGCTGCCGGCGGTAAAGGTGATGGTCGCACCGTTGTCCAGGGTCACGGTGAAGTCGCGATCGGTCGGGTTGCTCAGGGTGGCGCTGATGGTCGCCGTGCCCGAGCCTTCGTCGACCGTCACATCGCCCAGGGTCAGGGTGGTGGTGTCGACGGTATCGTCCACCACGGTATTGGCCGGGGAAGGGTCTACCACCAGGGTTTCGAAATTGCCGCCGGTGGCGTCGGTGATGGCAACCGACAGGTCCGGCGCGCCGTTGTAGATATCGTTGCCCGCCACATAATCCACCGAGCCGCTGGTAGCGCCGTCGGGAATGGTGATGGTCTGGCCGTTGCTCAGGGTAACGGTCACATCGCCCTGCGCCGGATTGGTCAGGCTGGCGGTGTAGGTCACCGTTCCATTTTCATTGACGCTTGGCGTGGCCGTCAGGGAGACGGTGGTTTCATCGCTATCGTCCACCACGGTGGTGGTCGTGGTGCTGGAAGTGTTCAGCGAACTGTAGTTGCCGCCAGTGGTGCCGCCGATGCCGACCGTCAGCACGTCGTCGGCCTGCCTGTAGCTGTCATCAGGCCGGCTCGAGGGAATGCTGCCAGTGCCACTGGTCGCGCCGACAGGGATCGTGATCACCACGCCGTTGGTCAGGGTGACCACCAGCGGACTCCCCACCACGGGGCTGTTGACCGTGAGCGTATAGGTAATCGGCTCGCCTTCGACGATCTGCTGCGGGGCGGTGAGCGTGAGGATGGCGGCAAAGGATGAACTGCCGGACTCAGGCTCGCCGAGCGTCTCCCGGCTGTTGTTGAATTCGACCGAGATGCCTTCTGTCGGATAACCCGGATCGGCCACGACCCGCTCCCCCGTCAGGTCGAGCACCACGGCGGTGTGGCTGCCGCCACCCTCGCCAGCCTCGCCCGCGGCCGCCGCACCGGCGGCGGTCGCCTCGAGCCCGCTGGTCGGATCCGTCGGGTCGGCCCCATCGGCGATGGCTTGCTGCAATGCCTCTATATCGTCGCCAGGCCCACTGGCGGGCCGATCCTCGCTCAGCCCGGCCACCTCGCCCCAGCGACTTTCACGCCCTACATCAAGGGTACGCCCGTCCGGCAACTCAATGGTGATGGCGCCACTCGCACCGGTCAGAACTTCCTCACCGGTAAAGACCCGGTCCCCCTCTACCAGCAAACGGCGGGCGCCATCCGCGGCGACGGCGAAGACCTGTCCTACAACACCTTTGACAACACCAATGATAGCCATGGGTTTCTCCTTGAGAACACTCTTAATCTGTAAAGTGCAGCCGGGCTTAATAGCCTTCCAACAAGAATAGCCAGCACATCGCTGCCCCAACTATACCCATTCGACCGCCCCGCACCTATGCGCTTTTTTACAACTTACCATCCACAATTCGCACCCGAACCGACACCCGCCGACAATCGGAAAACCATTTTTTTGACGCCATAATTACATCACCTAACCTCATCCCGACCCCAGCAAACGCCGGACTTCCACGACAATTACCCTAGATTCGATGAATATTGGAAATTCGCCGAATATATATATAGAAATCAGCAAAAGAAGCGGACCTAACCCATGCATAGACACAAAAAAACATCATTTTAAGCAACACTGCTTTTAACAATCCTCACCGCTCGTACTCTATGCAGGGACAACCCTGCGCCCTAACATGGGAAAGATCATTCCCACGTCAGTATTTCACCGCTGGGAAACAGCGACATTAAGAACCGGACGTTATCTGTAACATCCCAAAGGAACTCCTCGCATGAAATTCCAGCGCAGCCTTGCAGCCGCCTCAATAATGCTCGCCATGTCAGGCGTCACATCAGCGGAAGATCTGCCTAACGCCATCCAGCAGGCGCTCAATTACCACCCTGAAGTGAGCCGCTCCATAAACAGCCGCCACGTCGCAGAGAAAGAGCTGCGTGCCGTGAAAGGCGGCTACCTGCCTTCCGTGACATTGAGCGCGGGCACTGGCCGCGAGGGCACCGACAGCCCATCGACCCGCAGCGGTGGCAGCCACTGGAGAAACCTGCACCGTAGCGAAGGCAGCATCAACCTGAACCAGATGATCTTCGACGGCTTCGCCACGCCCAACGAAGTCGGCCGCATGAAAGCCACCGTCAATTCCCGTGCCTGGTCCGTGCTGGGCACCAGCGAAAACACCGCCCTGCGCGCCGTCGAGGTCTACCTGGATGTGCTGCAGAGGCAGGAGTTCGTGCACCTGGCCAGTGAAAACCTGAGAAGCCATGAACGTATCTTCGACCAGATCCGCCTGCGCACCGAGCGTGGCGTGGGCCGGCTGGCCGACCTGGATCAGGCCGAGGCCCGCCTGGCCCAGGCCCGCAACAACCTGCTGACGGAAGAAACCAACCTGACCGATGCCAAGACCAACTACTTCAGCGTGACCGGCACCCTGCCCGAGGCCCTCGCCACGCCGACGCCGCTGGCAGGCCGCCTGCCGGCCAGCCTGGAGGACGCCCGGAAGATCATGATCGCCACCAATCCGCTGCTGAAATCCGCGGAGGCCGACATCGAGGCGACGGAACGCCAGTACGCCACGTCCAAGTCCACCTACTACCCTCGCTTCGATGCACAACTGTCGCGCGCCGCGGACAACAACATCGACGGCACCGAGGGGCACGTCAATGAATGGCAGGCGATGGTACGAATGAACTACACCCTGTTCCAGGGCGGGTCGAACAAGGCGACCCGGGAAGCACGCGCCTACCAGGTCAACGAAGCCCTGGACGTGCGCAACAACGCCCTGCGCCAGCTCAACGAAGAACTGACCCTGGGCTACTCCGCACTGGACAATGCCCGTCGCCAGTTGCCGATAGCCAAGGACTACGCCGACCGCTCGCTGAAAGTCCGCGACGCCTACCAGCAGCAGTTCGCCCTTGGCGAGCGAACCCTGCTCGACCTGCTGGACAGCGAGAACGAACTGTTCACGGCACAGCGCCGCCATACCGAGGTGAAATACATAGAACTATTCACCCAGTACCGGATCCTTGGTACGACCGGCGAGTTGCTGAAGAGCCAGTCCGTGGTGGCCCCGATGGCGAGTACAGTACTGAGTGACAGCAAGACCAGGATCGATCTGCCAGGCCTGAACTGATCGCTTCCGGGCAATAAAGAGCGGGGGACTCCGGAGCCGGATCCCCCGTCGTTCATGCAAGATATCTCGCAGAAGAAACCCTACCCATGAGTGATACCGCCGATCCGACAGTCCCCCCTCTGCCAGACGCCAACGCTGTTGAGTCCGGCCACAGGCAGGAACGCCGTGATCCTCGCGAGATGCACGACGACCCCCTGCTCGATGGCCTGCTGATTCTCTGCACACTGCATGATCGCCCGGCCAGCCGCGCCACGCTGACCTCCGGCCTGCCGCTCAAGGACCAGCGCCTGAGCGATGACCTGCTGCCCCGGGCCGCCGCCCGTGCGGGCCTGCAGGCACGACTGATGCGCCGCCCGCTGGAGAAGATTCCAGCCATGTCGCTGCCGGCCATGCTGTTCCTGCGTGACGAACGTACCGCCATCCTGCTCGGCTATGACCAGCAGGGCCGGGCCCGGCTGATGCCCTGCGAAACCGAAGGCGGGGAAATCGCCCTGCCGGTCGAGGAACTGCGGGAGCAGTACAGCGGGCGCGTGCTCTTCGCCCAGCCGCGCCACCAGCATGATCTCCACCATGAACAACTGGTGCCACGCACCCGCTCCTGGTTCCGCGACACCCTCAAGCTGTCACGCTTTCTTTATATGGATGCGATAGCGGCCAGTTTCTTCATCAACCTGATCGCCATCGCCACCCCGCTGTTCGTCATGAACGTCTACGACCGTGTGGTGCCCAACCAGGCCGAGGCCACGCTCTGGGTGCTGGCCATCGGCATCAGCGGCGCCTTCCTGTTCGACCTGATCCTCAAGACCCTGCGCGGCCTGTGCCTGGACATCGCCGGCAAGAAGACCGACCTGATCATTTCCGCCACGCTGTTCGAGCGCATCACCGGCATGTCGATGAAGGCACGCCCGTCGCGCATCGGCAGCTTTGCCCAGAACATCCACGAATTCCAGTCGCTGCGGGACTTCCTCTCGTCGCTGACGCTGACCGCGCTGATCGACCTGCCCTTCACCCTGCTGATCCTGGTGGTCATAGGCCTGCTCGGCGGCCCGCTGGTATTCGTGCCGCTGTTGGCCTTCCCGATCGCCCTGCTGGCCAGTTGGGCCCTGCAGAAACCCCTGGCGGCGACCATCGAGCGCTCGCTGAAACTGGCCAGCGAGCGCCAGTCCACCCTGATCGAGACCCTCGGCGGGCTGGATGCGATCAAGATCAACAATGCCGAGAGCGAACGCCAGTACCACTGGGAACACACCATCGGCAGCCTGAGCAAACTGGAGCTGCGCGCCAAGGTGCTGTCCTCGCTGGCGGTCAACCTGACCCAGTGGATCCAGCAATTCGCCGGGGTCGCCATGATCGTCGCCGGGGTCTACCTGATCATGGCCGGCAACCTGAGCATGGGCGGGCTGATCGCCAGCTATATGCTCAACAGCCGCGCCCTGGCCCCCCTCGGGCAACTGTCGGGCCTGATCACGCGCTACCAGCAGGCGCGCCTGACCATGACATCGACCGACCAGATGATGGACCTGCCGCAGGAGCGGCAGAGCACCGAAAGGCCGTTGCAACGGCCGTCCCTGCACGGCGAGATCGAGCTGCGCCAGGTGGACTTCAGCTACCCCGAGCAGCAGACGCTGTCGCTGGAAGGCGTCAACATCCACATCCAGCCCGGCGAGAAGGTCGGCATCATCGGCCGCACCGGTTCCGGCAAGAGCTCCCTGGAAAAACTCATCCTCGGCCTTTACGCCCCCAGCGCCGGTAGCCTGCTGATGGATGGCATGGATATCCGCCAACTGGATGTCAGCGAGATACGCCACAACATCGGCTACGTTCCCCAGGACATCCAACTGTTCAGCGGCACCCTGCGCGACAACCTGGTAATGGGCGCCCGCTACGTGGAAGACGAAGCCATATTGCGCGCCGCCGAACTGGCTGGCGTGCATGACTTCGCCCGGCTCCACCCGGACGGCTACAACCTGCAGGTCGGCGAGCGCGGCCAGAACCTTTCGGGCGGCCAGCGCCAGGCCGTGGCCATCGCCCGCGCGCTGCTGCTCGACCCGCCGATCCTGGTCATGGACGAGCCCAGCAGCGCCATGGACAACAGCAGCGAGGAGCGCCTGAAATCCCTGCTGACACCGATCGTCGCCAACAAGACACTGATACTGGTTACCCACCGCGCCTCCATGCTGTCGCTGGTCGACCGCCTGATCATCATCGAAAAGGGCAAGGTCATCGCCGATGGCCCGAAAGCAACCGTCATGACCGCCTTGAAGAAGGGACAGATCAATGTCTCTCGCTGATTTCGCAAGAACCCTCCGCCGTTACTTCCAGCCACAGGACGACAGCGGCCTGCAGGCCGTGCCCGAGGTCAACCGCGCCCTGGTCGAAGACGCACCGCGCATCGTGCGCCTGACCATCTGGGGGATCGTGGCGTTCCTGCTGTTCCTGCTGGTCTGGGCCGGCTTCGCCAGTATCGAGGAAGTCACCCGGGGCGATGGCAAGGCCATCCCGTCCTCCAGGCTGCAGAAGATCCAGAACCTGGAAGGCGGGATCGTTTCGGAGATATTCGTCCGCGACGGCGCGATAGTCGAAGCCGGGGCACCCCTGTTGCGCCTGGACGACACCCGCTTCTCCTCCAACGTTGGCGAAACCGAGGCCGACCGGCTGTCCCTGAGCGCCCGCATCACGCGCCTGCAGGCGGAGATCGACAACCAGCCGCTGGAGTTGCCCGAGGATATCCTCGAACGCGCGCCCGGCGTCGCCAGGGGCGAACAGGCGCTGTACGACAGCCGCCGCCAGCAATTGGAGGAAGAAGTTTCCGGGCTGTCCGAGCAATTGATCCAGCGCCAGCAGGAACTGCGCGAGTTCCAGTCCAACGCCAACCAGTTCCGCAGCAGCCTGGCCCTGCTGCAACAGGAAATCCGCATGTCCGAGCCACTGATCGCGGCCGGCGCCATTTCCCAGGTGGAAGTGCTGCGCCTGCGCCGCGCCGAAGTGGAAACCAGGGGCCAGTTGTCCGCCATCACGCTATCCATCCCGAAGGCCGAGGCCGCCATCAAGGAAGTGCAGAACAAGGTCAAGGAAACCCGCAGCCGCTACAAAAGCGATGCCCTGCAGCAACTCAGCGAGGCACAGGCCGAGTTGAACAAGATCACCGCCACCGGCAGGGCCCTGGAGGACCGAGTCAACCGTACCCTGGTCACCTCACCGGTGCGCGGGATCGTGCAACAGATACTGGTGAACACCATCGGCGGCGTCATCCAGCCGGGCGACAGCCTGGTGGAAATCGTGCCACTGGACGACACCCTGCTGGTCGAAGCCAAGATACGCCCGCAGGACATCGCCTTCCTGCACCCCGGCCAAGAGGCCATCGTCAAATTCACCGCCTACGACTTCACCGTCTATGGCGGCCTGCAGGCCAAGCTGGAGCACATCAGCCCGGACAGCATCACCGACGAGGAAGGCAACAGCTTCTACCTGATCCGCCTGCGCACGGACAAGAACCACCTGGGCAGCGAAGAAAACCCCTTGCTGATCATTCCCGGCATGGTGGCCTCGGTCGATATCATCACCGGGCGCAAGACCATTCTCAGCTACCTGCTCAAACCCATCATCCGCGCCAGGGCCGAAGCCTTGCGGGAGCGCTGAGCGGGCCTGCGCCGCACACGCCTAGCCGTATTTCCCGGCCTTGGCGCACGGGCCCGGGGCACCGTTCCGGTGGGAAAGAGCACGAAACCGAAAGCCCTACGGACGATTCGGTATTGCACCGATGGCCCGTTCCATAGTCGCCTCGGTATTTACCGCGAGCCCGGTCGGCGACACCGGAGTGCTTGTACCGCCCCAGGCGCTTCCCGATAATAGCGGGCCTTTCAGCCATGCTTTCGCTGCGCGCGACGGAACCCCGCGATGACCGAACCCGCCCTGATCATGGTTAGCGCCATCCTGGTCAACAATTTCGTGCTGGCGCAATTCATCGGCCTGTCCTCCCTGCCGGCGGCGCCACGCCAACTGCAAAGCGCACTGCTGCTCGGCCTGCTCAGCACTGCCGTGGCGGCCTTGTCGGCGCTGTGCAATCACTTGCTGCTGCAACACCTGCTATTGCCCCTCGAGCTGGTCTATCTGCGCAACCTGGCATTCATCCTGGTGATCCTGCCCCTGGCGCAGGCCGCCGTCATGTTCAGCCGGCGCTACCTGCCGCGCCTGGCGCTGAAGCCACAGGCGCTGCTGACGCTGCTGGCCTGCAATGCCCTGCTGCTGGGGGTGGCGCTGCTCGATGCGCAGCGGCCCGCGAGCGGCGCCAGCACCGCCATGCTCCACGGCCTCGCGGCAGGCCTGGGCTTCACCCTGGTACTGGTGCTGTTCGTCGCCCTGCGCCAGCGCCTGGCACAGCCCGCCATCCCGGTAGCCTTTCGTGGCGCCGCCATCGACATGATCAGCCTGGGGCTGATGTCCCTGGCGTTCATGGGCTTCAACGGGCTGCTCAAGGCATGAACGGAACCTGGATATCGAGCAGCCCCCACGACCTCCGCCCGCTGCCCGAACGCATCGACGCACTGCTGCCGCAGACCCAGTGCCGGCAATGCGGCCACCCGGGCTGCATGCCCTATGCGCAGGCCATCGTCGAGGGCGAAGGGATCGGCAAGTGCCCGCCCGGTGGCCAGGCGACCGTACGCGCCCTGGCCAGACTGCTCGGCGTAGCGGAAGTACCAGTGGAATCGGGCATCGCCGAACCGCCAGTGCGGGTCGCCCATATCCGCGAAGCGGAATGCATCGGCTGCACCAAATGCATCCAGGCCTGCCCGGTGGATGCCATCGTCGGCGCCGCCAAGCTGATGCACACCGTCATCAGCGCCGAATGCACCGGCTGCGACCTGTGCCTGGAGCCCTGCCCGGTGGACTGTATCGATATGCTCGAAACCGCTCCCGAGCAGGCCCGCGACCGACAGCACAAGGCCGACCACGCCCGCCAACGCTTCCTGCGGCGCCAGGCGCGCCTGCGCCTGGGGGAACAGCGTGAGCGGCAGGAGCGACAGGCCAGTAGCGAACAGCGGGCACACCATGCGCGGCTTGCGCCAGCGCGGGAACGCCTGCCGGAGCAGCGCCGCGACGAGCATGCCGATGCCCTCAAGAAGCTGCGAATCGCCGCCAACATGGCCCAGGTGGCATTGAGTAAAGCCTTGAAACAACTGGCCAGCCGCCCCAACCCGCAACTGCAAGCCCAGGTGGAGCAACTGCGGGGCGCCAGCGAAAAGGCCCAGGCCGAACTGGCGCAGGCCACGCAACACCCCGCGGCCACCGCGCCGGTCGCCCGGCCGGCCGGCGTCGAGGCGCTGCGGCGGGCCAAGATCCATCTGGTCAGTTGCCGTAGCGCCCTGAAAAAAGCCCGCCAGGAAGGTACCGACGAAACGCGCCTGCAGGCGTTGGGCGAAGCCCTGGCCGAAGCCGAACGGCAGTTGCATGCCGCCGAAGAAGCCTCCGGCAAGCCACCTCCTGACCTGCAAAGGACCTACAAACGCCCGGTCACAGCAGCCAGCCAGGCGCTGAAAACCGAGCTGGCCTTCGCCCGCGCCGACCTGAGCAGGCTGCAGCGCGACCCACAGAGCGCACCGGCGCGGCTGGCGGCGGCCCAGGCACGCCTGCGCCTGGCCGAACAACGGCTGGAACGACTCGAAGGCCCGGCAGGGCCATCATGAACCCACGCGCGCCCGTTCCCGCCCGGCCGCACAGCGGCCAGCCCATGCGCCAAGTGATATTCGCCGCCGTGCCCGGCCTCTGCGCCCTGGTATGGCTGTACGGCAGCGGACCACTGTCCAACCTGCTATGGGCCGCCTCGCAGGCCATGGCCTGCGAGGCGCTGCTGGTGAAACTGCGTGGCCACCCGCCAGGGCAGGCGCTGGGTGACGGCAGCGCCCTGCTGACGGCCCTGCTGCTGGCCCTCGCCCTGCCGCCCTATAGCCCCTGGTGGCTGATCGCCCTGGCCGTCGCCAGCGCCATCGGCCTTGGCAAACAGGCCTATGGCGGCCTCGGGCAGAACCCCTTCAACCCGGCCATGGTCGGCTATGCGCTGGCGCTCGTTTCCTTTCCGCAGGAAATGAGCCGCTGGCCGCTACCGCATACCCTGGACTTCGCTACCGGCCTGGCGCAGGTGTTCGGCCAGGCCGGGCGGCCCGATGGCTGGAGCCAGGCCACCGCGCTGGACGTACTCGCGCACAACGACCGCCTGACCCTGGAAGAGCTCTGGCAGGCACCGGTATTCGGCCTGGTCGGCGCCGCCGGCAGCGAACTGGTCAATTTCGCCTTTCTCGCCGGCGGCCTGTGGTTGCTGCGCCAGCGCCTGTACACCTGGCATGCGCCACTCGGCATGCTGGCCGCCCTGGGCCTGATGAGCCTGCTGTTCTGGAACGGCAGCGGCTCGGATGGCAACGGCTCGCCGCTGTTCCATCTGTTCAGTGGCGCCACCATGCTGGGCGCCTTCTTTATCGTCACCGACCCGGTCAGTGGTGCCGCCAGCCCACGCGGCCGGCTGCTGTTCGGCGCCGGGGTGGGCGTGCTGGTCTATGTGATCCGCACCTGGGGCGGCTACCCGGATGGACTGGCCTTCGCCGTACTGCTGATGAATCTCGCCGCCCCGCTTATCGAGCAGTGCCTTGCACGGCAGGGCGCGAACCGATGAAAAGCCCGCACCCGCTGTTAGCCAACGGCTTGCTCCTGCTGGGCCTGACGCTGCTGGCCGTCGCCCTGCTGAGCGGCCTCCAGCAACTCGTCGCCGAGCGCACCCGCCAGGCCGAGCGCGCGCTGCAGAGTCGCGAGCTGAACCGGCTGCTGCCCCCCGAACTGCGCGACGATGCCCTGCTCGACAGCCGCCGCGACCTCCAGCACCCACTGCTGGGCAGCATCCATGCCCAACCGGCCTATATCGCCCAGCGCCAGGGCCGGGCCGTGGCGGTGATTCTCCCGGCTACCGCCGTGGATGGCTACAACGGCAGCATCCATCTGCAAGTAGCGATACGCGCGGATGGCCGCATCAGCGCCGTGCGCCTGCTCGAGCACCGGGAAACCCCGGGCCTGGGCGACCGCATCGAGGCGGGCAAAAGCCACTGGCTGCAAGGCTTCTCCGGCAAGTCCCTGGACGATCCCGCCGCCGCGGGCTGGACGCTGAAGAAACAGCAGGGCGAGTTCGACCAGTTCGCCGGCGCCACCATCACCCCGCGCGCGGTGGTCCATGCCGTACGGCGCACCCTGCAATACTTCGAAGCCCACCGGCAACAGTTGCTCGATACGGCAGGCCAGCGATGAACGAAGGACTACGCCAACTCGCCCGCGAAAGCCTCTGGCAGGACAATCCGGCGCTGCGGCGCCTGCTCGGCCTGTGCCCGTTATTGGCGGTCAGCGACTCGCTGGTCAAGGCCCTCGGGCTCGGCCTGGCGGTACTGTTGGTATTGCCCCTGGCCGGCCTGGGCGCGGCGCTGGTCGGGCGCGTGCCCGGCATTCGCGTACGCCTGCCGGCACTGCTGCTGATCAACGCGACCCTGGCCGCCTGCGCCGAGTTGCTGCTGCTGGCCTTCGCCTACGAGTTGCAGCAGCGCCTCGGTATCTTCATTGCGCTGCTGGCCAGCAGCAGCCTGCTACTGGCAACCCGGCACCGCGCCGGCCCGCACGCGCCCCTTACTGCGGCAACCGATGCGGCACTCACGGGCCTGGGCTTCGTGCTGCTACTCTTGCCCCTGGCCGCACTGCGCGAGTCGCTTGGCAGCGGTCGCCTGCTGGCTGACGCTCATCTGCTGTTCGGCCCGCGGGCGCAGGGCTGGGGCCTGGCACTGGGCGACTACCAGGGTTTTGCCCTGCCCCTGCTGGCGCCGGGCGGCTTCATCCTGCTGGGCCTGCTGATCGCACTGTACAACCGCCTGGAGCAACGGCGCCGCGAGCGCCTGCCAGGGCAATCCCATTCCCTCCATGCCGGGACAGAATCACCGGCGTCACCGACCGACTTGCCATGAACGCCGAAAAACGCCGCGAAATATTCCGCCGCTTCCACGAGGACGACCCCAACCCCACCACCGAACTGGCCTACAGCAATGCCTTCGAGCTGCTGATCGCGGTGATCCTCTCGGCCCAGGCCACCGATGTCGGCGTCAACAAGGCCACCGCCCGCCTCTACCCGGTGGCCAACACCCCCGAGGCGATCCATGCACTCGGTGTGGAAGGACTGTCCGAGTACATCAAGACCATCGGCCTCTACAACAGCAAGGCGAAGAACGTCATCGAAACCTGCCGCATCCTCATCGAGCGGCACGGCAGCCAGGTGCCGGATAATCGCGAAGCCCTGGAGGCCCTGCCCGGCGTTGGCCGCAAGACCGCCAACGTGGTGCTCAACACCGCCTTTCGGCAACCGACCATGGCCGTAGACACCCATATCTTCCGCGTCAGCAACCGTACCCGTATCGCGCCAGGCAAGAACGTACTGGAAGTGGAGCGCAAGCTGCTCAAGTTCGTGCCAAGGGAGTATCTGCTCGACGCCCATCACTGGCTGATCCTGCATGGACGCTATGTCTGCAAAGCGCGCAAACCGCAATGTGGCAGTTGCCGTATCGAAGACCTCTGCGAATACCCGCAGAAGACTTCCGACGATTGATGAATATCGACAAAAACCGTTGTCCCGATTGAAAAAATCTTTTTTACCGGAGCCCTGGTTTGTCGTTATAAGGTGCGGCCAGACAAGGCGTGTGGAAGCCTGCAATGGCGGCTCTCACGATCCCTGCGGAAGTTGCCTTAGCTTCGGAGTGCTCTCAGTGTCAGACAAAGACGATAGCCAGCTGGAAGACGACTTCATCACCGATGATGAAGACGATGCCGATACCCCGATCGAGGTTGCCAAAACCAACCTGACCAAACGCCGCATCATCGACAACCTGCTCGAAGAACGCAGGTTGCAGAAACAACTGAACGAATACGACTTCGACCTGTAGAGCAGCGGCAAGCGGCAAGAAGAGTGGCTTGCCGCTTGTAGCTGATAATCCTAGTCCGCGCGTTGCGGCGAGAGCAGTTCGATCTTGTAGCCATCCGGGTCTTCGACGAACGCCAGGATGCTGCTTCCATGCAGCATCGGCCCCGGCTCGCGGGTGATGCGCCCGCCACGGGCGCGAATACCCTCGCAGGCCTTGTAGACATCCGCGACTTCCAGGGCGATATGGCCATAGCCGTTGCCCAGTTCGTAGCTTTCCACACCCCAGTTCTGGGTCAGCTCGATCACGCTGTTATGTTCTTCGTCGCCATAGCCGACGAAGGCCAGGGTGAACTTCCCCTCTGGATAGTCCTTGCGGCGCAGCAGGGTCATGCCCAGCACTTCGGTATAGAAGGCAATGGAGCGGTCCAGGTCGCCGACTCGCAACATCGTATGCAAAAGACGCATCGGATCTTCCTCACGGTTTGAATTGAAAACCCCGGCTCGTGGGCCGGGGCTCGTTATCGGTCGGACAGCGTCAAGCCCCGATCATTCAGAGGGGCGAGCGGCCCTTGCCCGCCGCGATGCGCATGCGCAATGCATTGAGCTTGATGAAACCGGCCGCGTCCTGCTGGTCGTAGGCGCCGCCGTCTTCCTCGAAGGTAGCGATATTGGCATCGAACAGCGAGTCGTCGGACTTGCGGCCGACTACGATGACGTTGCCCTTGTACAGCTTCAGGCGCACCACGCCGTTCACCGTCGCCTGGGAAGCGTCGATCATCCGCTGCAGCATCAGGCGCTCCGGGCTCCACCAGTAGCCGTTGTAGACCAGGCTGGCGTACTTGGGCATCAGTTCGTCCTTCAGGTGCGCCACCTCACGGTCGAGGGTGATCGACTCGATGGCACGGTGCGCCTTGAGCATGATGGTGCCGCCGGGGGTTTCGTAGCAGCCGCGCGACTTCATGCCGACGTAGCGGTTCTCGACGATATCCAGGCGCCCGATGCCATTGGCGCCGCCGATGCGGTTCAGTTCGGTGAGCACCTGGGCCGGGCTGAGCTCCTTGCCGTCGATGGCGACGATATCGCCGTTGCGATAGCTCAGCTCGATATAGGTGGCGGCATCCGGCGCCTTCTCGGGCGAGACGGTCCAGCGCCACATGTCTTCTTCGTGCTCGGTCCAGGTGTCTTCCAGCACGCCACCTTCATAGGAGATGTGCAGCAGGTTGGCATCCATGGAGTAAGGCGATTTCTTCTTGCCGTGGCGCTCGATCGGGATGGCATGCTTCTCGGCATAGTCCATCAGCTTCTCGCGGGACAACAGGTCCCACTCGCGCCAGGGAGCGATGACCTTGACCCCCGGCTTCAGCGCATAGGCGCCCAGCTCGAAACGCACCTGGTCGTTGCCCTTGCCGGTGGCGCCGTGGGAAATGGCGTCGGCACCGGTTTCGTTGGCGATCTCGATCAGGCGCTTGGCGATCAGCGGGCGGGCGATGGAAGTGCCCAGCAGGTACTCGCCTTCATAGACGGTATTGGCACGGAACATCGGGAACACGAAGTCGCGCACGAACTCTTCGCGCAGGTCATCGATGTAGATTTCCTTGACGCCCAGGGCCTGTGCCTTGGCGCGAGCGGGTTCGACTTCTTCGCCCTGCCCCAGATCGGCGGTGAAGGTCACCACTTCACATGCATAGGTATCCTGCAGCCACTTGAGGATCACCGAAGTGTCCAGGCCACCGGAATAAGCCAGGACCACCTTCTTTACATCGGCCATTGCCATCCACTCCCGGGATTGTACGGAAAACGACGATTCTACTGGTCGGGGCCGGCGATTTACAGGGGAAAGTCAGTTGCAAGCTGCAAGCGAGAAAGTGCCGGGGCGTGAGCCGGTGGGCGGCAAGGGCCAAGGCTCAGGAGGAGGTGGACGTCTCCTTGGCCGGGGCCGGCTCCGCCGCCGGTGCGGTCGCCTGCTCCGTCGGGGCGATATCCACGCGATCCAGGCGTACGGTGACGCGGCGGTTCTTCGCACGGTTGGCAGCCGTGCTGTTGGGCACCAGCGGATAGCGCTCGCCATGGAAGCGCAGCACGATCTGCTCCTCAGCGATGCCCCTGGCGAGGAAGTAGTCCTTGACCGCCAGGGCCCGGCGCCGGGAAAGATCGCGGTTGAACAGGCGGTTGCCGCCACTGTCGGAGTGCCCGTCCAGCTCGATATGGTTGACGCTGGGGTCGGCGGCCATATAGGCCAGGATCACATCCAGCCTGGCCTTGCCGTTGTCATCGAGAATGACATCGCCACCGGGGAAGCCTATCTGCGACAACTTGACCTGATCGAAGTTGAACGGCAGCAGCTTGGCGGTACAGACACGGAAATCCTCATAGGCCTTGCCGAAACGAACCGGCAGCAGGCGCACCTCGAGCCTGTCCCCGCCGTGCCAGGTACGGTGCCGCACGACCGGGCTGCGCCCGTCCAGCAGCCCGCTCAACAGCCGCCCGGCCTGTACCTGGGAACTGCTGAACGGAATCTCCCCGTCAGCGATCGTCAGTACGCCCAGATTGATGTCGCCGCGCCCCGGCTGCCAGGGCGCGGCGGCGGCCAGCAAGGTCGCCGAACCGCCACCGAACCAGCGCTCCGGCACCTTCAGACGGAACACCGCCTGCTCGCCGGCGCGCCGCACGAACTCGCCACTGCCGAAATCGGCGATGGGCTGGATCAGGCGGCATTCGAACTGATCGCCTTCCACATGCCACTGCACTCTCTCCAGGCGGGTCTGGAAGGTAATGGCGTGAACCGGCGAGGTCATGAGGCAGAACAATAGAACGGGGCGCAGGCGCACGGCAGGCTCCACGGAAAACGGCATTCACTGGGAGTATCGGTGCCGCCGGGAGAAACTTGAGGGCGATCGCGTCATACCGTTATCCACGTGCAAGTGGCTTCGACAAGGGCGCTGGCGGCTGGAAAGCTGGACGCAAACACCCAACTGCCCCGCTCTTTCGTCCTGCCTCAAGCCTTCCAGCACTCTTTTCGGCCCTTTGCACTGCATAGCCGCCACTTGCAGCCTGCGGGCGCATTTTCCGGTAGCATTCGCCCACGCTCGATGGCCTGGAAACTCCCCATGCAAGACCGAATCACCCTGGTACGCCCCGACGACTGGCATATCCACCTGCGCGACGGCGCGGTCCTTGCCCATACCGTGGCCGATGCCGCGCGGCAGTTCGCCCGCGCGATCATCATGCCCAACCTGCTGCCGCCGGTACGTAACCGCGACGAAGCCGCCGCCTACCGGGAGCGCATCCTTGCCGCACGGCCACAGGGCAGCCGCTTCGAACCGCTGATGGTGCTCTACCTGACCGACGCCACCAGCCCCGAGGATGTTCGCCAGGCCAAGGCCAGCGGCTTCGTGCATGCCGCCAAGCTCTACCCGGCAGGCGCCACCACCAACTCGTCATCGGGCGTGACCCGCCTGGAAAACATCTTCCCGACCCTCGAAGCCATGGCCGAAGTCGGCCTGCCGTTGCTGGTGCATGGGGAAGTGACACGTAGCGAAATCGATATCTTCGACCGCGAGAAGCACTTCATCGACGAACAGTTGAGCCAGGTCGTGCAGCGCTTCCCCGGGCTGAAGATCGTCTTCGAACACATCACCACCCGTGACGCGGCACAGTTCGTCACGGAGGCGCCAGCCAATGTCGGCGCCACCATCACCGCGCATCATCTGCTGTACAACCGCAACCACCTGCTGGCCGGCGGTATCCGCCCGCACTTCTATTGCCTGCCGGTGCTCAAGCGCAATACCCACCAGGAAGCGCTGCTCGACGCCGCCACCAGCGGCAACCGGAAATTCTTCCTCGGCACCGACTCGGCGCCCCATACCCGCCACGCCAAGGAAAGCGCCTGCGGCTGTGCCGGCTGCTATACCGCGTACAGCGCCATCGAGTTGTACGCCCAGGCCTTCGAACAACGCAACGCACTGGAGCGCCTGGAAGCCTTCGCCAGCTTCCATGGCCCCGACTTCTACGGCCTGCCACGCAATACCGAGCGGGTCACCCTGCGCCGCGAGGACTGGACGCTGCCGGAAAGCCTGCCCTTCGGCGACCAACAGGTCATTCCGCTGCGCGCGGGCGAAACCCTGCACTGGCGCCTGGAGGCCCAAGCATGAGCGGCGATCAGTTCGAGGACGAATTCGAAGGGCATCCGGGGAAATCCCGCTCGCCGATGGCACAACGCTTCCGTGGTTTCCTACCGGTGGTGGTGGACGTGGAAACCGGTGGTTTCAACTGTGCCACCGACGCACTACTGGAAATCGCCGCCGTGCCTATCGGCATGGATGAGCAGGGCCTGCTCTACCCCCAGGAAACCCTGTTCTTCCGCGTGGAGCCCTTCGCCGGCGCCAATATCGAGCAAGCCGCGCTGGAATTCACCGGCATCAAGCTCGACCACCCGTTGCGCATGGCGGTTTCCGAAGCGCACGCGCTCGGGGAAATCTTCCGCAGCGTGCGCAAGGCGGTGAAATCCAACGGCTGCAAGCGCGCCGTGCTGGTCGGCCACAACAGCAGTTTCGACCTCGGCTTTCTCAATGCGGCCATCGCCCGCTGCGATATCAAGCGCAACCCCTTCCATCCCTTTTCCAGCTTCGATACCGCCACCCTCGGCGGCCTGGCCTATGGCCAGACAGTGCTGGCCAAGGCCTGCCAGGCCGCCGGTGTGGACTTCGACGGGCGCGAGGCCCACTCGGCCCGCTACGACACGGAAAAGACCGCCGAACTGTTCTGCGGCATCGTCAACCGCTGGAAGGAAATGGGCGGCTGGGAAGAGTTCGAGGAATTGTAGGAAAGTGCCACGGTGGCCCGTTGTGACCTTTCTTGCTAATGTCGCGCCCACCTTCAAATGCCGCCTTGAACCACAGGTTTGCCAATGGCCCGCAAGAAAGCCACTCTCGATTTCGAAAAATCCCTTGCCGATCTGCAACAACTGGTCGAACGCCTGGAAAGCGGCGAGCTGTCGCTGGAAGACTCGCTCGCCTGCTTCGAACAGGGCATCGGCCTGACCCGTGACTGCCAGGCCGCCCTCGACCAGGCCGAGCAGAAAGTGAAAGTCTTGCTGCAACAGGGCGACGAGCTGCGCGAGCAGCCTTTCGACGCGGACCCGCAGGCATGATCGGCGACTACCAGCGCCACTGCCAGGAACGTGTCGACCACTGCCTGGACAGTCTTTTCACGCCGCCCCTGGCCCAGCTCGAACGCCTCTACCAGGCCATGCGCTACAGCGTGATGAACGGCGGCAAGCGTATACGCCCGCTGCTGGTCTACGCCGCCTGCGACGCCCTGCGCGGCGACCGCGCCCAGGCCGATGGCGCCGCCTGCGCGGTGGAACTGATCCATGCCTACTCGCTGGTGCATGACGACCTGCCGGCCATGGACGACGACGACCTGCGCCGTGGCCAACCGACCACCCACAAGGCATTCGACGAAGCCTGCGCGATCCTCGCCGGCGATGGCCTGCAGAGCCTGGCCTTCGAGACCCTGGCCGAGGCGCGCCTCAACCCCGCCGACCCGGCGTTGCGCCTGAGCATGTTCAGTACCCTGGCACGGGCGGCGGGCGGCGCCGGTATGGTCGGCGGGCAAGCCATCGACCTCGGCTCGGTCGGCCAGCGACTGGGCCAGGAAGACCTGATGCGCATGCACCGGCACAAGACCGGCGCGTTGATCGAGGCCAGCGTGCGCCTCGGCGCACTGGCCAGCGGCAATGCCGATCCGGCCAGCCTCGACGCCCTGCGCCGCTATGCCGAAGCCGTCGGCCTGGCCTTCCAGGTACAGGACGATGTGCTCGACGTGGAGAGCGACACCGCCACCCTCGGCAAGACCCAGGGCAAGGACCAGGCTCACGACAAACCAACCTACCCGGCCCTGCTCGGCCTGCAGGCCGCCAAGGACTATGCCCGCGAACTCTGCACGGAGGCGCAGCAGGCCCTGCAACCTTTCGGCGAGCACGCCCGGCCATTATGGGAGTTGGCGAGCTATATAGTCGAACGTAGGCACTGATCTAGCTGCAAGCTGCAAGCTGCAAGCTGCAAGCTGCAAGCTGCAAGCTGCAAGCTGCAAGCTGCAAGCTGCAAGCTGCAAGCTGCAAGCTGCAAGCTGCAAGCTGCAAGCTGCAAGCTGCAAGCTGCAAGCGTAATCAGTGTGAAAGGCGCTCAAAAAACCCTGTCAAGGTTTTTCTTCCAGCTTCAGGCCCCTTCCAACACCCTATCAACCGCCTCCAGCACCCTATCCAGCGCCCCCTGGTTGCGTTGCAGCACGCGCAGACAGGCCTGGCTCATCGCCGCACGGCGGTCCGGCTCTTGCTCCAGCGTCTGCAGGGCCTGGGCCAGGCTTTCATCGTCGGAGACCTCCAGCAAGGCGCCCTCTTCGCGTAGCTGTGCGGAAATATCCAGGAAGTTGAACAGGTGCGGGCCACTGAGCACCGGCTTGCCCAACGCGGCGGGTTCGAGCAGGTTGTGCCCGCCGTTGGGCACCAGGCTGCCGCCGACGAACGCGATATCGGCCAGGGCATAGAGAAACAGCAGCTCGCCCATGGTGTCGCCGAGCATGACCTGGGTTTGCAACTGGACCGGCGCCCCACTGGAGCGGCGCACCGTGTTCATCCCCTGGAGGCGGCAAAGTTCGTACACGCCGTCGAAGCGCTCCGGATGGCGCGGCACCAGGATCAGCAGGGCCTGCGGGGAATACGCCAGCAGGCGGCGATGCGCCGCCAGCACGATTTCGTCCTCGCCGGCATGGGTACTGGCGGCGATCCAGACCGGCCTTGCGCTGGCCTGCCAGCTCGCGCGCAGTTCATCGCCACGGGGCGACAACTGGGCATCGAGGTGCAGGTCGAACTTGATCGACCCTGTCACTTCGACAGCCGCTGGCCGCGCACCCAACTGGCGGAAGCGCTCGGCCTCGGCCTCGGTCTGCACGGCAATCAGCGACAACTCGGCCAGCATCGGCGCGGTCAGCCGGGCAAAGCGCGCATAGCCCCGCGCCGAACGCTCGGAGAGCCGCGCATTGAGCAACGCCACCGGAATGCCGCGCCGCTGGCACTGGTGGATATGGTTCGGCCAGAGCTCGGTCTCCATCACCAGCGCCAGCTTCGGCCGTACCCGGTCGAGAAAGCGCGCCGCCGCCCAGGGCAGGTCGTAGGGTAGATAACAGTGCTGCACCTGGTCGCCGAACAATGCGCGTATACGTTCGGAGCCGGTCGGCGTCATGCAGGTCAGGGTGATCGGCAGGTGCGGATAACGCGCCATCAACTCACGCACCAGCGGCGCCGCGGCGATGCTTTCGCCCACCGACACCGCGTGCAGCCATATACCTCCTGGCTGGAAATCCGCCAGGTCGATTGCAAAACGCTCGCCGATGCGCTGCGCATAGGCCGGCGCACGCCTGGCACGCCAGAACAGCCGCCCCAGGATCACTGGCAGCACGAGGAGGAACAGCAGGGTATAGAGAGTCCGATTCATGGGCGGTGAGCTTATAAGCGGCAAGCGGCAAACGCCAGAGCGGAACCCGTCCAAAGGACGTATGTGCCTGGATCGGACTCGTAGTATGTGATGCGCCCCATAAAACAGCGCATTACGCTGTGACTGGCTTCACGCTTTTCGCATACATCCCTTGAGCACAGCGCAGCTCACCCACAATCTGGCGGCCAAACGAACATCTGCGGGCAGCCATGCACCATGAGCGAAGATCACGACTCTCCCTGGAAAGAAGCGCTGGAAGTGTTCTTCCGGCCATTCCTGCAACTGCTGTTCCCGGATATCGAGGCCCTGGTGGATGGTGGCCTTGCCGAGCGAAACCGGTGATTACTACGATGCACGAATCACCCGTTACAGCAGAAGACGATTATGCCTTGCGTCAGCTCATTCGAACGCAAGGCACAGGCAAAAGGGTTCGATAAAGGACGTACCAGTGCGCTGCAGGAAACCCTGCACAAACAGTTATTCCTCAAATTCGGAAATTTGCCAGCAGATATGGAACAACGCCTGGAAGCCGCCACGGAATCCGGGCTGAAACGATGGGCGGTACGGATTCTGTTCGCCGGGCAGTTGCCGGAAGTCTTTGCGGAAAGCTTAAGCCCCGGGCTGTTGCCATTTCGTCGCACGCCGCGTTGCCGCTCGGGCTTTAGGGTGCGCAAGCGTCCGGCGCCCGCTATGGCTTGCTGCCCAAGGCCACGCCCTCCAGACCGGGAGTCACGGCCTTCTCGCTACGCGGCAGCCACAGCGCCAGAATGCCCAGCAGCGGCAAGTAGGCACAGGCTTCGAACAGGAAGACGATGCCCTTCCAGTCGGCCAGCAGCCCCAGCACGGCGGCGGCGATACCGCTGATGCCGAAGGTCAGGCCGAAGAAGAAACCGGCGATCAGGCCGATGCGCTGCGGCATCAGGCGCTGGGCATAGACGATGATGATCGGGAACGCCGAGGCCATGGTCACGCCGATGGCCACCGACAGCAGGATCGCCCCTTCCAGGCCGACCTGCGGCAACAGCAGGGTGAACGGGCAACTGCCGAGGATCGACAGCAGGATCACCGGGCGCTGGCCGAAGCGGTCGCTGAGCGGGCCGCCGAGCAGGGTGCCCACGGCCACCGCGGCGAGGAACACGAACAACTGCAATTGCGCCTGGGCCGCGCTCAGCCCGAAGCGCTCGATCAGGTAGAAGCTGTAGTAGTTGGCCATCGCCGCCAGGTAGACGTACTTGGAAAGGATCAGCACGCTCAGCAACAGCATCGCCACGGTATGCAGCCGCCCCCCATCCGCCAGCGTACCGCCCTGCGGGCACGCCGCCCGGTAAGGCGCCAGCCGTGGCCGCAACCAGAGCAGCAGCCCGCCGCCGGCCACCGCCAGCAGCGGCAGCCAGCCGAGCAGCCCCAGGCCCAGCGGCGAGATCAGCAATGCGATCAGCAGCGGCGCCAGGGCCGAGCCGATATTGCCGCCCAACTGGAATACCGACTGCGCCAGCCCATGGCGCCCACCAGAGACCATGCGCGCCGACCGCGAACCTTCCGGGTGGAACAGCGACGAGCCCAGTCCCAGCAACCCGGCCACCAGCAGCAAGCCGCTGAAGGACTGCGCGAAAGCCAGCAGCGATAGCGCCAGGCCACTGCACAGCATCGCCAGCGGCAGCAGGCCCGTGCGCGGCCTGCGGTCGCCCCAGGCACCGACCAGGGGCTGGCACACGGAACCGACCAGATGAAACACGAAGGTAACCGCCCCCAGTTGCCCATAGCTCAGGCCATGGGCCTCCCGGAGCTGCGGGTAGAGCATCGGCAACAGCGCCTGCAGCATGTCGTTGAACAGGTGCGCGGTACTGATCGCCAGCAGTAGCGGCCATGCCAGGGAGCGGTTTGTCGCCATCGGGAGGGAAAGGCCAGGACGGATCGGGGGCCGTATTCAAGCGGCTTGCAGTAGGCCCATGCCAATGCGTTTTCATCATAGTTTTTTTGCTGTTCCGACATAGTTCTTGCGGCCAGCGCCAACACTGACTCATGCATTAAAAGAATAAGCAGATAATTTTTAAGTATTTAATTTCAGGTTTCTTTTGCCTGATGGTGCCGCCGCCGAGCAGTCGAATCGACGGAGCCACCATGATTCCTTTCCATCCGGGCACCTTCGCCCGAACAGTCTTCCGCAGCGCGGGGCACGCCCTGGCACTGCTGGCCACGCTCTGGATGGCCCAGCCGGCATGGGCCGCCAGCGAAATCCGCATCGCCGTGTCGGATATCGGCGCCACCACGCGCCACAGCGGCGGCGGTCTGGTGGACGTGCTCTACGCACGGCAATTGCTGGAGCAGGAGTTCGCGGAAGACGGCATCCAGGTGCGCTGGGTCTTCATCAAGGGCGCCGGCCCGCTGATCAACGAGGCCTTCGCCAACGGCCAGGTCGATCTCGCCTACCTCGGCGACCTGGCCAGCATCATCGGCAAGTCCGGTGGCCTGGATACCCGCGTGGTGGCCGCGGCGGCACGCGGCGTCAACCACTACCTGGCGGTGCGCCCGGACTCCAGTATCGAGACATTCGCCGATCTCAAGGGTAAACGGGTCGGCCTGTTCCGTGGCACCGCCGCGCAACTGTCCTTTATCGACGCCTTGCAGACGGCCGGGCTCTCCGAGCGCGACCTGCGGGTGATCAACCTCGACTTCGCCGCCGCCAGCGCCGCCCTCGCCGCCGGCCATATCGACGCCACCTGGGGCGGCAACAATGCCCTGGCTCTGGCGGAGCGTGGCCTCGCCCGGCTACCGCTGTCGACCAAGCAGACCCGCGACGGCGCCGGCCAGTTGAGCGGGCTGGTGCTGGCCACCCGCGCCTTCGCCGAAGCCCATCCGGACTGGCTGCGGCGCCTGCTGAGCGTGCACCGCCAGGCGGCACGCTGGGCCAGCGACCCGGCCAATCTCGATGCCTACCTCGAACTGCAGTCCCACCAGAGCGGCTACCCACAAAGCCTGCTGCGTGCCGAACTGGAAGGTGCGCCCCCCCTGAGCGAACTGCTGTCGCCGGAACTCGACCAGGGTTTCGTCGAGAAGCTGCGGGCATCCGTCGCCAGCGCGCGCCAGGCCGGGTTGATCCGCCGCGATATCGACCTGCAGCAATGGCTCGCCCCTGAATTCCTCGAGCAGACCCGCGCCACAGCCACCCCCTGAGCGACGCGGTCGCCACCCTGACCTGCCCCACCGCCCGGCCCTACCGGCGGCGGGCGCCACACGAACGCAAGAAAGGAAAGACCATGAAATACCTGCCCTCACTGATCTACCTGGCCGTCGCGCTCGCCTCGACCCAGGGCTTCGCCGCAACGACGGACACCGAAGAGAAAACCGCCAGCGACACGGCACCACGCCTGAAAACCGTGCGTGTCGAAGGCCAGCGCCAGCAGCAGGACCCGCAGCGCACCCCCAGCGCCGCCACCGTGATCGCTGGCGAAGAGCTGCAGCGCCAGGGCATACAGTCCCTGGAGGACCTGCCGCAACTGGCGCCCGGCCTGGATGTGGCGGTAGTCGACCCCTTCGATACGCGCCTGACCATCCGCGGCATCGGCGATGGCGGCGGTACCGAGATCAACATCGGCATGCCCAGCAGCGTCGGCCTGTTCCTCGACAACGTCTACCTGAGCCGTCCCGGCATGCTCTCCAACGACCTGCTGGACATCGAGAACGCCACCGTGCTGGCCGGCCCCCAGGGCACCCTGTACGGCTACAGCACCACCGGCGGCGCCATCGACATCCAGACGCGCAAGCCGACCTTCGAGCCGGAAGGCTCGATCCGCCAGTCCTTCGGCCAGCGTGGCCATACCCAGACCCAGGCGATGTTCTCCGGCCCGCTGAGCGAGACCCTGGCCGGGCGTATCAACCTCTCCCACAGCGAGCGTGGCGGCTACGTCAAGAACCGCTACAGCGGGCATGACCTGGGCGGCAGCATCAAGGATGGCGTGCGCGGCCAGTTGCTCTGGGTACCGGCCGACGATTTCAGCCTGCGCCTGATCGCCGACTGGAACGACGCGCGCAACGCCCCGGTGGCGGTACTCGAATCCACCAACCTGACCAATGGCCGCGACCTGTTCCTCGAACGTGCTCGGGCTGCCGGGGCCAACCCGGTGATCGGCGGTGTCAACACCGACGACGAGAACCACACCCGCCTGCAGCAGGGTGGCGTCTCCGCCGAAGCCAACTGGGCCCTGGCGGGTGGCTACAACCTGCGCTCGACCACCGCCTTCCGTTATTTCGGCTACAAGCCCAGCACCACCGACACCCTGGATATCCCGCTGTACTCCAACAGCGGAGCCGACGTGCGCGACCGCATCTGGTCCCAGGAAATCCGCCTGGATTCACCGCGCGGCGAGCACTTCGACTACGCCCTCGGCGCCCTCTACTTCGGCGAGAATCTCGACACCTACGCCCACGACTACTACGCCGACAACGACCAGGCACCGATCTGGTACGGCAACCGCAACCTCAACGGCAAGCTGGTACAGCGCTGGGGCGAGATCGACGAACGCATATTCTCGCTGTTCACCCAAGGCACCTGGCACGTCACCGACAAATTCGACATCACCGCCGGCGTGCGCGGCACCCACCAGCGCAAGGCCGGCTCCTTCGTGCGGGTCAACCGCAACGACTTCGATTCCGGCGACCTGGTGCAGCGCAAGTTCCTGCCCTCCGGCCTGCTCAACTTCAGCTACTGGTTCCAGCCGGAGCTGCAGGGCTACCTGACCCTGGGCTATGGCGAGAAGGCCGGCGGCCTGAACATTTCCTCCGGTGCCGCCAACCGCGCCGGCATGGACAGCCTGTTCATCCTGCCCGAGTCCACCCGTGGTGCCGAACTGGGCCTCAAGGGCAAATGGTTCGAGCAACGCCTGAGTGCCGACGTGGCGCTGTTCTGGTCGCGGGTCAAGGACTTCCAGACCAACGCCTACGACGAGGAATTCCAGACCTCCTACCTGATCAACGCCGGCAGCATCCGCTCGCGCGGCATCGCCGCCAGCATCGGCCTGTATCCCGTCGAAGGCCTGAGCCTGAACCTGGACGGCACCCTGCTCGACGCCAGCTACATGGAGTTCGACAACGCCCGCTGCCCGGCGGAAGTGACCCTCAGGGGCAATGCGCCAGCCACCTGCGACCTGTCCGGCGAGCAGGTATTCCGCTCGCCCAAGGTCACCTACAACCTGACCAGCCGCTACGACTGGCGCGCCGGCGACGGCCTCGACGCCTTCCTGCAGGCACGCTGGAGCTATCGCTCCTGGGCCTATGGCACGGTCGACAACTCGCGCTACACGCGCATCCCCGGCTATGGCCTGCTCAACCTCTCGGCCGGCCTCGGCGGGCAGTACGGCGACGGTCGCTGGAACGCCTCGGTATGGCTGAACAACGCCCTCGACAAGACCTACTACCGCACCCTCAGCGCCGGCAGCTATGGCGAGGTATACGGCAACCGTGGCGAACCCCGTACCCTGGGCGTGACACTGGGCTATGACTTTTGAGGCAGCGGCACGCGGCACACTTCAAGCCGCAAGAGAAAAGCAGCGGGCTTTTGACTTGTCGCTTGCCGCTTGAAGCGTGCCGCTAAAAACAGGTACATCCATGAACACGCCGACTTTTTCCCGCCGCGCCTTCGTCAAGGGCGGCAGCCTTGCGGCGCTGGCCACGCCGCTGCTGGCAGGCACCGCGCTGGCCGGCCCGCGCCAGACGCCGGATACCTCCGCCACAGGCGTCGCCCTGCACTGGTTGTCCGGCAAGCGGCCTGCGGCCTTTGCCGGCGTCACCTGGGGCACGCCCTGGCCGCGTGGGCAGGTGGCGGCCGGCAGTGGCTTCGAACTGAGCGATAGCCACGGGCACGCCTTCGACCTGCAGAGCTGGCCGCTGGCGTACTGGCCGGACGGCTCGCTGAAATGGAGCGGCCATGCCCTCGCCGCGCACGACGCGACGGATGTCCAGTACATCCTGCAGCCCGTGGCCCAACCCGCTGCGGCGGGCAAGCCCCTGGTCACGGAAAGCGCCACGGCCTTGGTGCTCGACACCGGCCCGCTGCGCTGCGTGATCCCGCGCCAGGGCAGTCAGTTGATCAGCGAAATCCGTCGCCAGGGCCAACCTGCCCTGCTCGGTGGCGAGCTGCTGCTGCGGGTGCAGGGCGATCCGGACCAGCCGGTGCAGGAAACCCGCCACTACCGCAGCGAGGTACGCGAGGCCGTCGTCGAGCAGCACGGCCCGGTGCGCGCGGTGATCGCCCTGCGCGGCGTGCACAGCGCCGCTGACGGCCACAGCCTGCTGCCCTTCAGCGTGCGCCTGTACGCCTACGCCGGCTCCAGCGCACTGCGCCTGCTGCACAGCATCGTCTATGACGGCAACGAACAAGAGGATTTCATCCAGGGCCTGGGCCTGAGCTTTCAAGTGCCGTTGCAAGCGCCGCTGCATGATCGCCATGTGCGCTTCGTCGGCGCCAATGGCGGCCTGTTCGGCGAGGCGGTGCGTGGCCTGTCCGGGCTGCGCCGCGATCCGGGAGAAGGCGTGATCGCCGCGCAACGGGCCGGGCGCGCCACGCCGCCGTTGGCGGAGCCGGTGGCCAGCGGCCTCGGCTATATCCCCGCCTTCGGCAGCTACCGGCTGCTGCAGGCGCACCCGGACGGCTTCTCCATCGCCAAGCGCACCGCCAGCGGCCAGGGCTGGATACAGGCCGCCAGCGGCGAACGCGCCGCCGGCGTCGGCTACCTCGGCGCCCCGGACGGCGGCGTGGTGTTCGGCATCCGCAATTTCTGGCAGAGCTATCCCGGCCAACTGGACATCGAGGACGCCCATACCGAGCAGGCCAGGGTCACCCTCTGGCTATGGGCGCCACAGGCACAGCCGATGGACCTGCGCTTCTACCACGATGGCCTCGGCCAGGACAGCCACGCCAAGCAGCGCGAAGCCCTGGACATCACCTACGAGGACTACGAGCCCGGCTTCGGCTCGCCGCTGGGCGTGGCCCGCACCAGCGAACTGGAGCTGCAGTTCATCGCCGCCACGCCCTCCAGCGAGCGCCTGCTGGCCATCGCCGAGCGCATCCAGGAGCCGCCGCTGCTGCTGGCCAGCCCCGAGCGCCTGCACGCCGCCGGCGTGTTCGGCCCGGCCTGGTCGCCACGGCGGGCGGGCGAAGAGGCGCTGGAAAGCCAGTTGTCCTGGTACTTCGAGTTCTACCGCGACGAGGTCGAGCAACGCCGCTGGTACGGCTTCTGGGACTACGGCGACGTCATGCACACCTACGACGGCGACCGCCATGTCTGGCGCTACGATGTCGGCGGCTATGCCTGGGACAACTCGGAGCTCTCCACCGACCTCTGGCTCTGGTACTACTTCCTGCGCAGCGGGCGCCGCGACGTGTTCCGCATGGCCGAGGCGATGACCCGCCACACCGGCGAGGTGGACGTACACCACATCGGCCCGTTCGCGCCCCTCGGCTCGCGCCACAACGTGCGCCACTGGGGCGACAGCGCCAAGCAGTTGCGCGTCTCCACCGCCGCCAACCGGCGCTTCCTCTATTACCTGACCGCCGACGAGCGCACCGGCGACCTGCTGCGCGCGCAGAACGAAGCGCTGCGCACCCTGCAACGGGTGGTACCGGCGCGCAAGATCGGCCAGCAGGCGGCGGCGGACCCGCAACAGGTCAACCTGTTCTTCGGCATCGACTGGGGGGCGGTCGCCGCCGCCTGGCTGACCGAGTGGGAACGCACTGGCGACGACGCCATCCGCCAGCGCCTGCTGAACGGCATGCGCAGCATCGCCGCCCAGCCCCATGGTTTCTTCAGCGGCTCGGCGGACCTGCATATCGACAGCGGCAGTTTCCAGCGCAACGACAGCGGGCAGCTCTACGTGCTGCACCTGAGCGCGGTGTTCGGCCTGGCGGAAATCTGCGGCGAGCTGCTGCAACTGCTGCCGGAACCGGCTTTCGAGCGCGCCTGGCTGGACTACTGCCGGCTCTACAACGCCACGCCCGAGCAGCAGCGCCAGGCGCTCGGCCAGCCTCTGCCGAAAACCAATCTCAAGCAGGCCCATGCACGCCTCAGCGCCTTCGCCGGCTACTGGCACCACGACCCGGCCCTGCAAGCGCGCGCCTGGGCCGAGTTCCACGCGGGCGAAGGCGGCATTCCCCGCCCCAACCAGCGTATGCGCGAAATAGCCGTGCCGGCCTACCTGCACCCGGTGCGCGAGGCCGAGCCGGTGTCCGTCATCGACCAGCGCTCCGGCAGCACCCATGACGCCAACCTGTCCACCAACGCCGTCGCGCAATGGGGCCTGACCGCCATCGCGCTGCTGGCCCTGGCGGGACCGGCGCGTTGAACGATCCATTCATAACAGAGAGCAATCGCATGCCCACCCGCGTGACCACGGCGCAGCCATTCGACCACGAAGCCTGCGCCCCGGAGATTCTCGTCGAGGATGATTTCCAGCGGTTTTCCAGCCAGCGCTGGCGAGTCGAGGCCCAGCACCCGGACACCCGGGTCGGCGTCGCCGATGGCCAGTTGCTGATCGACAGCCCGCAGGGCGTCACCGTCTGGCTCGACCAGCCGCTGGACGGCGCCTACCGCATCGAGTTCCAGCGCCAGGTGCTGCTGGGCGACGGGCCGAACGACCGCCTGTCCGATCTCAACCAGTTCTGGGGCGCGCGCGACCCGCGCCGCGCCGCGCTGTTCACCCGCAACGGCATCCTGGAGGAGTACGACGAGCTGGACCTGTACTACGTCGGCATGGGCGGCAACGGCAACACCACCACGCGCTTTCGCCACTACGACGGCACTGGCGAGCGGCCGCTGCTGGGGGAATACAGCGACCCCGGCCACCTGTTGCAAGCCAACCGGCGCTACCACATCGGTATCGAGGTGGATGGCATCGGCACGCGCTTCCTGGTCGATGGGCAGTTGTTTTTCGAAACGCGACACCAGGGTACCAGCGGCGGCGGCTACTTTGGCTTCCGCTCGGTCTGGTCGCGCCAGCTCATCAGTCACTTCCGGGTGCTGCGCCTGGCATAGCCTGCCAGCCCCCTGAAAACACAGCAGCCCCACCCGCCCCCGGTCGCTTCCGCACAGGCGGGGCCTGGTGTCGAAGGGAAGGGCATGGCGACCGGGTTGGTCATTTTGTGTGGGCTGGTGGTGTTCGCCCTTGTGGTGTACACCCGCCGCAGAAGCAGTGACTGAGCCACCGGTTGCGCCCCTCGGCGCCTGAGCTCCGCTTCGCTACGTTCCCTTCATTCATTCCGGCATCGCTCCGGGGGCCGGTGTACAAGGACTATCAATGGCCCTTTACACCCCTCGTGACATCCCAGCCACTCGCGGCCCTGCGCAATGCCTGCGTTCAGCCTTCTGGAACGGGGGCGAGGATGCGGCGCCAATGGAACCGATTCGCATAGTAAAAAACGATTGATTGATTTGATTCGATATTTCAGGCGCCACCCGCTTCACCTCCCCGTCAGGAGGCCGAGTGGAATCGTCGTGTAAGAGGTTGAGCGGCAGGGATGCCGCGACGTGCCACTGGAACAGCGATGGAGCGAGGGAACCCCGGAGCGAAGCGCAGGGGCCGGATGTTGGGGTGCCCTTCTTTTTGCTTACTTTTTCTTGGGCAAGCAAGAAAAAGTGAGGCGCCGTAAGGGCGCAACCCGTAGATCAGCCAGATACAGCTGCGGCGGGTGTACGCAGAAAGACAGAACACCACAGCAGCACCAGCCCACACAAAATGACCAATCCGGTATTCCCCATATGACGCGCCAGCTACCGGCTATCCCCCCCGGCCTCGCGCGCCTGCAACTCGCTATCGGCTTCGAGGAAACTTTCGATCAGCGCCTGCGCCGGGTACGACAGCCGGTAGCCGGCGCGGCTGATGATGCCGTAGTGGGTGAAGAACTCGTCAGTCTGCATATCCAGCCCGGCGACCTTCAGCAAGCGCAAGCCGCCCTCGCCCAGGTAGGGATTGCTGGCGCTGATATTGGTGGTGCCGATGGCATCGGAGTGCTGCACCACGGCGATCAGGCTGTAGCCGTTCTCACACTCGATACTGGTCTGGAAATCCGGCTTGCCGCTCAGTTCCACCAGCGCCTTGCGCAGGTTCGGCGGGCGCACCGTGCCAGCGATCGGGTAGCTCAGCAACTGCTCCACACTCACTTCCTCGAACGCCGCCAACGGATGCCCGGCGCGGCAGCAGAAGCCCCAGCGATGGCGGCTGAGCGGCTGCACCTGGTAGTCCGGGTCGACCTCGAAGTTGCGGCAGTCGGCAACGATGAACTCGAATTCCTCGGCCAGCAGGCGCTGGCTGAGCACCTGCCAGTTGTCCACCTGGAAGCGCAGCCGCACCTTCGGCAGGCGCGCGGTGAACAGGCCGATCGCCCGCGGCATCAGCCAGGCCGCCGGGGCCGGGCCGCAGGCGAAGCGCAGTTCGCCAGACTCCTGCTCGTTGAACTGCTGCACGTCGTTGATCAGTTCGTACACGTCGCCCATCAGCCGCCGGGCATGCTCCAGCACCACCAGCCCCTTGCGGGTCGGCTCGAGGTTGCGGTTGCGGTCCACCAGGCGCGCGCCGAAGCCCTGTTCAAGGGCCTGGATACTACGGCTGAAGGCAGACTGGGAAATATTCACGGCCTGCGCCGCCAGGGTGAAGTTGCGGTGCTCGACCAGAGCGATGAAATGCCGCAACTGGCGAAGATCAATATGCATGGGCAGGGCTGTCGCTGAATTACGGCAGTCTACTTTGCAGCTGCAAGCTGCAAGCTGCAAGCTGCAAGCTGCAAGCTGCAAGCTGCAAGCCTAGTCAGTGTGCGAGGCGGGGCCAAAACCCTGCCAAGCGCTTTTTTCGCTTTTGCCCGCCGCCTGTAGCCTCCCCGTCCAGTTTCCGATCAGGGCGATCGCGCGATACCGTTATTCACCGGGAAGGGGCTTCGATAAAAGCGCTGGAGGCTGGACGAAAAACACTGGCTGCCACGCGCTTTCGTACAGCCTCCAGCCAACGCTGTTTTCGGCTGTTTGCCGTGCAGAGCGCGATTGCCCTGAGTTTCCGATTACCAGACCTTCTGAGTCAGTCTTGCATCTCGTATACTGCCCGCAATTTCCCCACCGAGAAGAGCCGAGCGCTGTGAAGCGGCCATCGTCAGTAAAACCAGACAATTTCTTCCTGCTGCTCTATCGCGCCCTGTTCCAGCGCCGTGTGCCGCTGGTCCTGCGTATCGTCAGCCATACCCTGCTGCTGGTAGCGCTGGCCCTGGCGATCTACGCCTGGGTCATGGGCATGCAGTTCAGGAGCGCCATGGAACAGCATGCCGACGCCCTGGGCCAGAGCCTGGTATCGCAGACCGCCGCATCGGCCACGCAGTCGCTGGTGGCCAATGACATCCTCAGCCTCAACGTATTGCTGAACAACCTGGTGAAGAACCCGCTGGTCGCCCATGCGGCCATCTACAGCGTCGACAATCGCCTGCTCGCCGAGTCCGGCAGCCGTCCGGCGCAGGGCCTGCTGGGCGATGAGCCGGGGCTCTACTCCTCACCCATCAGCTTCCAGGAGGTGATCGCCGGGCATCTGCGGCTCAGCCTGGACATGCGCCAGTTCCAGCAGCCGATGACCATCAGCCTGCAGAGCATGGGGCTGCTGGCGCTGATCCTGCTGGCACTCAGCCTGATCCTGAGCATGCGCCTGGGGCGCAAGCTGTCACTGCCGCTGCTGCAATTGCGCCAATGGCTACGTGACCCGGACGACAACGCGCCCGGGGCGGTCCGGCGGGACGAGATCGGCGACCTGGCGCGCCAACTGCAAGCACGCCTGGTCCCCGAGCAACCCGAGCCCGAGATCGAGATCGAACTGGACGAGGCGCTGGAAGATATCCTCGACAGCCCCGTGCCGCCAGCCCGCCCGTTTGCCGATACCGATACGGACGCGATCGACCTGTATGCCGACAGCGGACAAGGGCCGACCTTCAGCGAAGAGATCGACGACTTCGACGACGACCCACCCTTCGAGGCCGCCCGCCGCCAGCCGCTGACCAGCTTCGCCACGGCGGCGCCCGCCGCCGCCCCGCGAGCGGGCAAGAGTGCCGTACTGGCCATCCAGCTCGGCGGCCAGGAGCAGTTGCGCCGACTCTCCCGTGAGCGCCTGACCGACCTGCTGCAGCATTACCGCGACAGCCTGCAGCAGGCCGCCTCGCTCTACCAGGGCAACCTGCATACCCTCAACGACGGCAGCAGCCTGATCGTCTTCCACGCCCAGGACAACCCGCAGGAATACCTGATCCACGCCCTGTGCTGCGGCGAACTGATGCGCGCACTCGGCCACGCCCTGCAGATCGAGGTGCTCGACAGCGGCATCACCCTGCAACTGCAACTGGCGCTGACCCAGGGTGAAAACCTCTACGGCCTGAGCCAGGGCGACCTGCTGCTCAGCCAGGCGGCACAGGATGCGCTGGCCATGTCGCTGCACAGCCGCAACCTGCTGCTGCTGGAAAACGCCATCGGCAAGGACGGCCTGCTGGGCAGCCGGGCACGCATCCGCGCCATCGCCAACCCGGAAGGCGCCTACTGCGTCGAGCGCCTGCTCGATCCCTACCCGGCGCTGCTGGAGCGCCAGTTGGCGCGCATGCACGAACAGCGCACGCACTGACCTCCAGCGCCTTCCCCAGGGCGATCGCCTGAACGCTCACCTGCGCTCCCGGGCAGGCATATGTCCTGCTTCAGGGGCCAGACAGTGCGACTGGATTGGCAATCAAGTCTGCGATTGGCAGAACACCGCTATCGGTGTTCTGTTGTCCGTATTATCGCGAACCCGGGCAGCCCCGCTACGAAACACGCATGAACCCGTCGCACATATCAATAAGGGGGGCCTCTTCGTTGGTGTCCCTGCCGACGAAGGTTTCGTAGCGGGGCTGGCCGGGCTCGCGGCGAATATCGAGGCGACCATGGAAAGAGCCGCCGGCGCAGTGCCGAATCATCCGTAGGGCTTGCAGTGTCGCGCTCTTTCCTACAGGCGCTGCTTAAGGTGGCTGTGCGGATGCCGGGTGGCGGGACGGGGCCTTCGCCGCCAGGGATGGCGGCGAAGAGCTACAGGGATGTATTCACGCGTGCCCCGTCCCGCCACCTGGCATTCGCACAGGGGCGATGACCTTGAGGTAACGCAGTACATATAGCCAGCCAGACACACTATTGCCAATCCGGTCGCAAAGCATCGCTCCCCGATACGGCCTGGCCGGCTTTTCATGCACAATGGCCGGCAAAACAATGACGTCTAAAGATCGGGAGCATCGACATGCACAACGTCGTCATCAGCGGCACCGGCCTCTACACACCGCCCCACAGCATCTCCAACGATGAACTCGTGGCCTCATTCAACACCTATGTGCGAGCTTTCAACGAGGAGCATGCCCAGGCCATCGCCGCCGGCAGTGTGCAGCCACTGGCCGAGTCCAGCGCCGCATTCATCGAAAAGGCCTCGGGCATCAAGAGCCGCCATGTCATCGACAAGGCCGGCATCCTCGATCCACAACGCATGCGACCGCACATTCCCGAGCGCAGCAACGAGCAGTGGTCGATTCTCTGCGAAATGTCGCTGAAGGCCGCCGAGGAAGCATTGGCCAGGGCTGGCAGGACAGCCGGCGACATCGACGGCGTCATCGTCGCCTGCTCCAACCTGCAGCGCGCCTACCCTGCCATCGCCATCGAGGTCCAGGCCGCACTCGGCATCGAAGGCTTCGGCTTCGACATGAACGTGGCCTGCTCCTCGGCCACCTTCGGCATCCAGAACGCCGTCAACGCGATCCACCTCGGCCAGGCGCGCGCCATCCTCATGGTCAACCCGGAAATCTGCACCGGGCACATGAACTTCCGCGATCGCGACAGCCACTTCATCTTCGGCGACGCCTGCACCGCGGTCCTGCTGGAGCGCGCCGAGCTGGCCGTCTCCAGCCATCAGTGGGAAGTGCTCGATACCCGGCTGGTCACCCGCTTCTCCAACAACATCCGCAACAACTTCGGCTTTCTCAACCGCGCCGACGAGGCACACGCCAACGACCGGGACAAACTCTTCGTGCAGGAAGGCCGCAAGGTATTCAAGGAAGTCTGCCCGATGGTCGCCGAACTGATCGGCAGCCACCTGCATGACAACCACATTCCCATCGAAACGGTGCGCCGCTTCTGGCTGCACCAGGCCAACCTGAGCATGAACCAGTTGATCGTGCGCCGCCTGCTGGAGCGCGATGCCCGCGCGGATGAAGCGCCGGTCATCCTCGATACCTACGCCAACACCAGCTCGGCCGGCTCGGTGATCGCCTTCCACAAACACCAGGACGACCTGCCGGTCGGCAGCATCGGTGTGCTCAGCTCCTTCGGCGCGGGCTATTCGATCGGCAGCGTGATCCTGAAAAAGCGCTGAGCCCCATCTGCTTCAACAAGAAGCTGGCGACTGGGCGAGGCGACTACCGGGTAAAAGCCGAAAGGAGCGCGGAGGCTGGACAGCATGGGGCGGAGGTCTCGGTTTCTGCTCCAGCCTTCAGCACTCTTTTCGGCTTTCGGCGGCTCCACCGGGCCTGGGACTGGTATGCAGCTCGCGATGGGGCTCCCACCCGCAAGATTGCACCCGTGCCGGGCGCATATAAAAAAAGGCGACCGAAGTCGCCTAAATGCCTTGCGTGCCCTTGATCAGGCGGGATGAATTACTTCTTTTTCTGGGAATCCCGCCAGATGAAATAACCTAAACCGCCCATGAAGACGATCATCAGACCGACTGTGACAACCCCTGCGAGCACCACATTATCGAGAAACATGATCGACCTCCGTAATAATGCCCCTGAATCCGATGTGGAGAAATTACCCCGGAACGACGGAAAAAAATTGATCCAGATCAATACCCAGGAAAGCCCAGGACGGCGCATCCGGCGCGGCTGATCCAAATCAAGAAAACGGAAGATAGAGGCGAAATAATCGCGACAGAGGGTCGCAAGGGCAATTGCAACAGGGCGATAGCGCTATGCCGTGATTCATGGGGAAGGGGGCTTCGATAAAAGCGCTGGAGGCTGGACGAAAGAGCGCGGCGGTCGGTGTTTTTCGTCCAGCCTCCAGCGCTCTTTTCGGTCGTTTGTCGTGAGAGTACGACCGCCCTGGCAGTCGCAAGCCTGCAGCTTGAACCTCGGACAGGGCGTGCTCGTACACATCTGGCAAGCGACGCGGTGCAATCCAGGGAAGGAGTATCGCTTGAAGCTTGGCGACCTGAAGCCTGCGGCCGCATTTATCTGTCAGCGCTTCTTCGGTTTGCTCTTGCCGCGTTTCTTGCCCTTGCCCAGGGGCAGGGCCTTTTCGAAGGCGCGGCGCATTTCGTCCAGACGCTGGTCATGCAGGTCATGAATGCGTCTGGCGCGTTCGGCAGTGAAGTCGATCAGTTTCTCGTCATGGCTCATGCAGGCACGCTCGGCATCTCTGTACAGTCGTCAAACCTCTATATCCACCCACTGGCCCTGGCGCGGCGGCTCGTCGGGAGCGCCTGGCAGCGGCGGGCCGCCCTCTTCCTCCAGCCCGCCCGGCTGGGCGGGCTTGCGTTCGCGGCGCTGTCGGCGCTGCTGCTCTTCCCGCAGCAGATCGCCCGCCTCGTGCGGATTGCGCTGATCGAGGCCAACGTTAGTCTCCGACGAACTCGGCTGCGCCGGGACGACCGGCGGGATATCCGGACGCGGCTTGGGCACATCCTGCTGGGCGGTGACCTGGATCACACCGGATGGAATCGGAGGCAGCATATCGATCTCCTGGGCAGCGACAGGGCCACCATGCCCGTCGTAATCATTGGAGTCATCGGACTGGCGCGGGTTTCACCGCCGCTACAGTGGCATATTTCATCGCTCTGTGGGCAGTGTTCCGTTACCATAAGCGGCTTTTTTCACCGCGGGAGGCAGCATGGCGCAGCAGTATCTACCAGGACAACGCTGGATCAGCGATAGCGAGGCGGAACTGGGTTTGGGAACCGTCCTGACCCAGGACGGACGGATGCTCACCATGCTCTACCCGGCGACGGGTGAAACGCGCCAGTACGCGACCCGCAGTGCGCCGCTGACACGGGTGCGCTTCGTCCCCGGCGATGAAGTGACCCACTTCGAAGGCTGGAAGATGACCGTGCGCGAGGTCGACGACATCGACGGCCTGCTGGTCTACCACGGTCTCGATACACAGAACGAAGCCCGTACCCTGCCCGAGACCCAGCTCTCCAACTTCATCCAGTTCCGCCTGGCCAGCGACCGTCTGTTCGCCGGGCAGATCGACCCGCTGAACTGGTTCACCCTGCGCTACCACACCCTGCAGCACCTGAGCGCGCAGTCGCAGTCGACGCTGACCGGGCTGGCCGGCGTTCGCGCGCAGCCCATCGCCCACCAGTTGCACATCGCCCGCGAGGTCGCCGACCGCATCGCCCCGCGCGTACTGCTGGCCGACGAAGTGGGCCTGGGCAAGACCATCGAGGCCGGCCTGGTGATCCATCGCCAGTTGCTCAGCGGGCGGGTCAGCCGGGTGCTGATCCTGGTGCCGGAGAACCTGCAGCACCAGTGGCTGGTGGAAATGCGTCGGCGCTTCAACCTGGAAGTGGCGCTGTTCGATGCCGAGCGCTTCCTGCAGAGCGATGCCAGCAACCCCTTCGAGGACAGCCAACTGGCGCTGGTGGCGCTGGAATGGCTGCAGGACGACGAACATGCCCAGGATGCGCTGTTCGCCGCCGGCTGGGACCTGCTGGTGGTGGACGAAGCCCACCACCTGGTCTGGCACCCCGAAGGCGCCAGCCCGCAGTATCAGTTGGTCGAGCAACTGGCCCAGGTCACCCCTGGCGTGCTGCTGCTCACCGCTACGCCGGAACAGTTGGGCCTGGACAGCCACTTCGCGCGGCTGCGCCTGCTGGACCCGAACCGCTTCCACGACCTGGAAGCCTTCCGCGCCGAAAGCGGCCATTACCAGCCGGTGGCCGAGGCCGTGCAGGAACTGCTCGACCAGGGCCGCCTGAGCGACCAGGCGCGGCAGACCATCCTTAACTTCCTCGGCGCCCAGGGCCAGGAGCTGCTCGATGCCGTCAACCACGGCGACGCCGAGGCAGGCCAGCGCCTGGTACGCGAACTGCTGGACCGCCACGGCACCGGCCGCCTGCTGTTCCGCAACACCCGGGCGGCGGTACAGGGCTTCCCCGAACGCCAGTTGCATGCCTATCCGCTGCCCTGCCCCGAGCAATACGGCGAACTGGCCGGCGGCGAACAGGCCGAGCTGTACCCGGAAGTCGGCTTGCAGGACCGGCAGGATGAGGGCGAACCGCGCTGGTGGACCTTCGACCCACGGGTCGAGTGGCTGATCGAGACCCTCAAGACCCTGAAGAAGCACAAGGTGCTGGTGATCTGCGCCCACGCCGAAACCGCCCTGGACCTGGAGGACGCCCTGCGCGTGCGCTCCGGTATCCCCGCCACGGTCTTCCATGAAGGCATGAGCATTCTCGAGCGCGACCGCGCCGCCGCCTACTTCGCCGATGAGGAGTTCGGCGCCCAGGTGCTGATCTGCTCGGAAATCGGCAGCGAAGGCCGCAACTTCCAGTTCGCCCACCACCTGGCGCTGTTCGACCTGCCGGCCCACCCGGACCTGCTGGAGCAGCGCATCGGCCGCCTCGACCGTATCGGCCAGCGCCATACCATCCAGTTGCATGTGCCCTACCTGGAGAACAGCCCGCAGGCGCGCCTGTTCCAGTGGTACCACCAGGCCCTGAACGCCTTCCTCAACACCTGCCCGACCGGCAACGCGCTACAGCACCGTTTCGGCCCGCGCCTGCTGGCCCTGCTCGACGCGGCAGCGGCCGAACCCTTCCAGGCGCTGCTCGAGGAAGCACGCAGCGAGCGCGAACGCCTCGAAGCGGAACTGCACGATGGCCGCGACCGCCTGCTGGAGCTGAACTCGGCGGGCGGCGAAAAAGGCGCCGCCCTGGTCGAGGCGATCGCCGAGCAGGATGACCAGTACAGCCTGCCGATCTACATGGAAGAACTGTTCGACGCCTTCGGCATCGACAGCGAGGACCACTCGGAAAACGCCCTGATCCTGCGCCCCAGCGAAAAGATGCTGGACGCCAGCTTCCCGCTGGGCGACGACGAGGCGGTGACCATCACCTACGACCGCGCCCAGGCGCTGTCGCGCGAAGACATGCAGTTCATCACCTGGGAACACCCGATGGTGCTGGGCGGCATGGACCTGGTGGTGTCCGGCTCGATGGGCAACACCGCGGTGGCGCTGCTCAAGAACAAGGCGCTGAAGCCGGGCACCGTATTGCTGGAGCTGCTGTTCGTCAGCGAGGTGGTCGCCCCGCGCGCGCTGCAACTGGCGCGCTTCCTGCCGCCCCTGGCGATTCGCTGCCTGCTCGACGCCAACGGCAACGATCTCGCGCCCAAGGTCGCCTTCGACACCATCAACGACCAGTTGGAAAGCGTGCCGCGCGCCAGCGCCAACAAATTCATCCAGGCCCAGCGTGACGTACTGGGCAAGCGCATCGCCGTCGCCGAGAGCAAGGTCGCGCCTGGCCATGCCAAGCGTGTCGGCGAGGCCCAGCAGCGGCTCACGGCCGACCTGGATGAAGAACTGGCGCGCCTGATCGCCCTCAAGGCGGTCAACCCGAGCGTACGCGACAGCGAGATCGACGCCCTGCGCAAGCAGCGCGAGGATGGCCTGGCCATGCTGGAAAAAGCCGCGCTGCGCCTGGAGGCGATCCGCGTACTGGTGGCTGGCTGAACGCCAGCCCATCCCTTGCGCACCGGAGGCACAGGCCGTATGGTGCGCACGCTTCATATCCGTACAGGTGTGCCCACCAGGGCATTAAACGGGAAGCCGGTGAGCCCATGGCAAGGCCGGCGCTGCCCCCGCAACGGTAATCGATCCCGACTGACCCTCGGCATCCCTCAGCAGCCACTGCACTCCGGTGTGGGAAGGCGGGGGATGAATCGAAAGCCCGGAGACCGGCCTGCATGGAACCCACTGGTGTTGCGGAGGGCAGCACCATCAGGCTCCGGCAGACCCGGTACCTGCTCCTGCCCTCCTCAAAAGCATTACGCTCTTTTGAGGAATATCCCGATGAAACTGTCACGCCTCGCCCTGCTTGCCAGCGTGCTGCCCCTCGCGGCGCACGCTGCCGGCAACGATCCCCTGGAACTGTCCCCCACCATCATCACCCGCGCCACGGAGCTGAAGAACCCGGCGCCGGCCAGTGTTGCCGTGATCACCCGGCAACAGATCGACGCCAGTGCCAGCAACGACCTGCTGGACCTGCTGCGCGGCCAGGCCGGCCTGCAGATCCGCGACAGCATGGGCGATGGCAACCGCGCCATGCCCAGCCTGCGCGGCTTTGGCGAGAACTCGACGAACAACACCCTGGTGCTGGTCGACGGGCGCCGCCTGAACCAGCCGACCCTGGCCGGCCCCGATCTCAACAGCGTGCCGCTGGCCAACATAGAGCGCATCGAAATCATCCGTGGCGCCGGTACCGTGCTGTACGGCGACCAGGCCGTCGGCGGCGTGATCAACATCATCACCCGCACCCCGCGGCAGAACGAGGCCTACCTCGAGGCCAGCCGCGGCAGCCATGACCTGGAAGCCTATCGCGGCCATGTCAACCAACAGTTGGGGGCGGGATTCTCGCTGTATGCCAGCGGCGAGACGCGCAACAGCGACAACTACCGCGACCACAACGACGGTAACTACAGCAGCGCCTTCGCCCGCCTGCGCCACGACCACGCGAACGGCCACCTGCTCTACGAATACCAGACCGTCGACGATGAGTTGCTCTACCCCAACGCGCTATCCCGTGCGCAGCGCCATATCGACCGCCAGTTCAGCGACTCGCAAGCCTGGTTCGACAGCAAGACCCAGGTCCATCGCTTCGCACTCGAGCAGCGCCTGAACGATACCTGGAGCCTGAACTTCGACTACAGCGACAGCGACCAGGATGGCGTTGGCAGTTGGGGGCCAGGCTCCGAGTTCAGCCAGGACACCCGGATCGAAACCTTCAGCCCGCGCCTGACCGGCCGCTTCGACAACCGCCTGGGGCGTGCCGAATGGCTGCTGGGCCATGACCATATCACCAGCGACTACGAGAACCGCGCGGCCTGGAGCGACACCCTCAGCCGCCAGACCCTGCGCGACTGGTACACCCAGTTCAGCCAGACCTTCCACGACGACCTGACCCTCACCCTCGGCTATCGCGCCAGCGAGGTGGACGATGACAACCACGGGCTGGACCTCGAGCACCGCGACCGTGAAGGCAGCACCAGCATCGGCCTGAGCTGGCAGATCGAGCGGAACCTGCGCGCCTTCATCAAGCGCGAGGATGTGCTGCGCTGGGCGAACGTCGACGAGAACGCCTTCACCGCTCCCGATGTGGTGTTCCTCAAGCCGCAGACCGGTGACTCCTGGGAAACCGGTATCGAGTGGAAGGATGCGCGCCAGCGCTACCAGGCCACGCTCTATCGCCTGGCCCTGGACAACGAGTTGATGTACGACCCCTTCGCCACCGGCCCCTACAGCCCCTGGTCGGACGGCGCCAACATCAACCTCGACAAGACCCTGCGCAAAGGCCTGCTGCTGGAGGGTGAGCGCCAGCTCAGCGGCGCCCTGAGCATCGGCGGCCAATACAGCTTCACCGATGCCGAATACCGCGCCGGCAGCTTCCAGGGCAAGCAGGTCCCCTGGGTTTCCCGCCACAGCGCCAGCGCCCACCTGGCCTACCAGATCCTGCCCGGGCTCAGGGGCTACCTGGAAACGCTCTACACCGGCAAGCGCTACTACTCGGGGGACGATTCCAATGAGCAAGGGCAGGCGGGCAGCTACACCCTGTTCAACGCCGCCTTGCGCTATGACTATCGCCAGTTCGATGCACGGCTGCGGCTGAACAACCTGACCGGCAAACGCTACGACGGCTTCGCCAGCAAGACCAGCCGCTACCCGGCGGCCGAAGAAGACATCCAGCTCAGCGTCGGCTATCGCTTCTGAGAACCAGGTCTTTCAACGTGTTGCCTGCGGTTGTCGTAACCCACTTCCATTATCGCTTCGGTGTGCAGCGTACGACTCCCTTCTCCCCTTGCGGGAGAAGGGTTGGGGAAGAGGGGTGGTACCCGCCAGGGTACTTCTGTGATGGCACTCAGTCCCGGACTGCCTGACGGCAGCCCCTCTCCCCGGACCTCTCCCGCGAGGGGGGGACATCTGCGTATGCACGGATACCCGCCGTCCAGTCGTCCCCACTGCTCGCCCTGGCAAAGACCTTGAAAGGCATGCTTCTGAGAGCCTGTTCACGATCTGCTGCGCGAGACGGGAGCAGTTGCAACCTGCTTCAGGCTCCTTGACAGCCCGCGGCAGCGGCACTGTTCGAGATACCGCAGCTCCGCTGCGCGGGCAGAACGCAGTTGTTCGGCGATGGCAAGCAACAGCACAGGGGCGCAGTTCCAGCGCCCGCCCATGCGCCATCAATCGACATGCCGCAGCATCGCGGCCGCCAGCAGTGCGAGCAGGGCGATGGCGATGGCACAGGTCGTGGTGGCCAGGCTGAACCCGGCGACGAAAGCGTCTTGCGCCTGCTCCAGCAAACCGGCCGGCAACGCTTTCCCCTGCGAAACGGCACCCGCCAGGCTGTCCACCAGCGCATCCTCGACGCCGGGGGGCAAGCCGCCGGGCAATTGAGCCGTCATGCGCAAGCGATAGAGCGTACCGGCCAAACTACCGAGGGTGGCGATGCCGAGCGCCAGCCCCAGTTCCTGTACCATCTCCGAGAGAGCCGCGGCCGATCCGGCCTTCTCGGCGGGCGCGGCACTGACAACCAGCTCGGTACCCAACGCGGCGAGCGTGCCCAGCCCGAAGTACACCAGCGAAAAGGACGCGATCACCCATGGGATCTCCCCGGAGCCACTATCGAGCCGTGCCAGCATCAGGTAGCCAACGGCGGACAGCAGCAGCGCCAGGCCGATCAGGCTTCCGGGGCGAACGCAGCGGGCCAGCAGGGGCGCCCCGATGCCGGCCGCCAGCATGGCCAGTGCGGGTGGCATCAGCCATAGTCCGGCCGCCAGGGGCGACAATCCGGCGACCAGTTGCAGGTACTGGGTGACCAGCAACAGCGTTCCCCCCACACCGACCAGGCCGACCAGAAGCACGCCCAGGGCGACGCTGAATGCACGGCTGGCAAACAGACCGAGGTCGATCAAGGGGCTGGCCAGCCGGCGTTGCCGCCGGACGAACAAGGCCATCAGTACAAGCCCGACAATGATGGCGAAACCAGCCACAGCGCCAGGCCCACCCTTGGCCAGTTGCTTGATGCCGTAGATGACCGGTAGCAAGGCTGCCAGCGACAGCACGACACTCGGCATGTCCAGCCGGCCCGGCCACGGGGCACGGTACTCCGGCAGCAGAATGGGTGCGCCCAGCAACACCAAGGCGACGATGGGAACGGCGATGAGAAACGCCGCGCCCCACCAGTAATGCGCCAGCAGCACGCCGCCGACCACCGGGCCGGCAGCCATGCCCAGTGCCAGCACGGTGGCCCACAGCCCAATGGCCAGGGCGCGCTGCCGGGGCTGGAGAAACAGGTTGCTGATCAGCGCCAACGTCGAAGGCATCAAGGTCGCACCCGCCACGCCGAGCGCCGCGCGCGCCGCGATCAGCATGCTCGCACTGCTCGAGAAGGCGGCGATCACGGACGCAATGGCGAAGCCGGCGGCGCCGATCATCATCAGCCTGCGCCGCCCGATGCGATCGCCCAAGGTGCCCATGGTGACGAGAAAGCCGGCGATCATGAAGCCGTAGATATCGACGATCCACAGCGTCTGCACGCTGGTTGGGCGCAAATCCACCGCCAGCACCGGCAACACCAGATGCAGCAGGGTGACTTCCAGTCCGATCAGCAGCGTGGGCAGCGCCAGCAGCGCCAGCCCGATCCACTCGCGCGGCCCGGCAGCCCGGGGGTGGAGAGGGGTCGTTTCCTCAGGTCTTTGCTGAAGCGGGCAAGGGTCGCCATGGGTTATCAAAACCAGCCTCCAGATATGCTCGGATCGGTTGCGGAGAGCACATCTTCAGGCGGCTATAATCACAGTACAATTTAAGCAATTATCCTATTACAGAGAGTAATGGCCATGATCGAGCGAAGTCTCAGCCGCACCAAGGGCGAGCTGTCCGAGTTTCTGCTCAGGCATCGGCAAAAGCTGATGCCCGCCGATGTCGGGCTGCCCTCCGGCGGGCGGCGGCGTACACCCGGCCTGCGCCGGGAAGAAGTGGCCGCGCTGGCCGGCGTCGGCCTGACCTGGTACACGTGGTTCGAGCAAGGGCGTGATATCCAGGTCTCGGAGAAATTCCTGTTGAGCCTGTCCTACGCGCTCAAGCTGGACGATGCCGAGTGCAGCCACCTGTTCCTGCTGGCCCACAAGCGGCCGCCCCCGCCGGAGGCTCACCACCTGATTTCGGTCACGCCGCTGATCCAGCAGTTGCTGGATGATTTGCAGGCAAGGCCGGCCTACGTGCTCAATCTGCGCTGGGATGTGATTGCGTGGAATGCCGCAGCCGACACCCTGTTCGGTTTCAGCCAGCGGCACCGCGATACGCGCAACTTCCTGCGCATGCTGTTCTCCGCCCCTGACATGCGACGGCGCCTGCCCGCCTGGGGCGACGATGCGCCCAGGCTGCTGGCACAGTTCCGCTACGACTTCGCCGTGGCCCCGGGCGACCCGGCGATGCTGGCCCTGGTAGATGACTTGAAGCGCCTCTCGCCCGCCTTCAGGAAAGGGTGGCAAACGTCGAATGGCGAAATCGCCCGGCGCGGCATCAGCTCGGTCGAAAATACCGATGGCGTGCGCATGGATTTCCAGCATGAGACGCTGGTGGTCGATCAGCACCGGCATCTGAAAATGCTGGTGTACTTCGCGACCCCGAGCGATCAGTGAGTGAAGCCAGCCTGTTTTCGAGCCGACGGCCTTGGGTGCTCGAAGCCATGCCTTTCAACGTCTCTATCCCGCCGCTTTCTCGTAGCCTGGGTTGAACGCAGCGATACCCGGGGCATGCACCCGATGGGTATCGCAGCGCTCAACCCATCCTAAGTATGGACTCGACAGCGAGTCCATCGCGTTACGTGGATTGCGCTTCCAGCTTCCGGCTGCCTCTCCCCCAACATGCCGCTCAGACCCAGCCCTGCCCCTTCAGCTCGCTCTTCAGATAGGCATAGTAGACCGGCGCCGCCACCAGCCCCGCCAGGCCGAACGCGGCCTCGAACACCAGCATCGCCAGCAGCAGCTCCCAGGACCTGGCCTTGATCTGCCCGCCGACGATGCGGGCATTGAGGAAGTACTCGACCTTGTGGATCAGCACCAGGTAGCCCAGGGCCACCATGGCGATCCAGATGGACAGCGACAGGCCGACGACGAAGATCACCGTATTGGAAATCAGATTGCCCACCACCGGCAGCAGGCCGGCGACGAAGGTCACCAGGATCAGCGTCTTGACCAGCGGGAAGTGCACGCCGAACAGCGGCAGCACGATCACCAGGAAAACCGAGGTGAACAGGGTATTGAGCAGGGAAATCTTCACCTGGGCGAAGACGACATTGCGAAAAGCCATGACGAACAGCGCCACCCGCTCCAGCAAGGCCCCGGCCAGCGGCTTCAAGGTTTCCGGCGGCGGCATGCGCTGCAGCGCGATCACCGCCCCCAGCACCATGCCGATCAGCACCGTCACGAACAGGTGAACCGCCCCGCGCCCGAGCAACTGCAACTCGCTGATATGCCCGCGCAACCAGTCGTAGAGCGTCTGGCGGATATCGTCGACATTGGCCGGCAGGTACGCCACCAGGGCTTCCGGCAACTGCGCCCTGGCACGGTCGATCAGCCCCATCAGCTTGCCCAGCAACTGCCCGGGGTTGCTCACCTCATGCAGGATGAAGGAGAAGGCGCCCGCGAAGATCGCCCCCAGCCCGAGGATGATCACCACGCTCAGCAGGCCCACAGCCAGCACCCGCCCCAGGTGCCCGGCGAACATATGCTGTAACAGCGGCGTCAGGCTGTTGATCAGCGCATGCACCAGCAGCCCCGCCAGCAGCGCCGGCAACAGCTTGAACGGCAGTACCAGCAGCAGCGCGACAGCGACGATCGCAGCGCTGGCTATCTGAAACGCAGAGAAAGACTTCATAGGACTCGCCACGCAAATAGAAAAATTCAGGTTCCTGGTGCTGTACGAAAGGGTGCCGGGCCGTAATCGGCGGGTGCGGGCACTTTTCGTACGACACCTAACGCATCACATCGCACAATCGCTCGATAGCCCCCAGCATCTGGAAGCTCGGACGCTCCAGGCCTTTGTCCGGAACCTGTAGCAGACGCCCCTCGCGCACGGCCGCCAAACGCGGCCAGGCCTTCCAGCCATCCAGTTGCGCGTCGCTACCCGCCAGGATCACTTCGGGATCACGCGCCAGCACAGCCTCGACACTCACCTGGGGAGCGGCCACCGGCAGATCCTCGAAGACATTGCGCCCGCCGCATACGGCGATGGCCTCGCTGATGATCTGCCGGCCGCCCACGGTATACAGGGGCTTGTCCCATATCTGGTAGAAGACGCGCCAGGGCCGCTCGCGCGCATGCAACTGCCGCAACTGGGCCACTCTTTCGCGCAGGCGCCGGGCCAGTGCCTGCCCTTTATCCGCCCGCCCCAGGCGCGCGCCGATCAGCTCGAGTTCCTGCGCCAGACGCTCCAGGGAATCGGGCCGCGCCACCAGTATCTCGACCCCGAACTGCCGCAACTGGCGCAGTTGCGCCTGGGACACACTGTCCGGCCAGAGCAGTACCAGGGTCGGTTCGAGCGCCAGCAGGGTTTCCATCTCCAGTTGCCCGATGCGCCCGACCGAGGGCACATCGGCCAGCGCCGCAGGCCTGTCGCCACCGTCGAACATACCCACCAGTTGCCCGGCGGCATCCAGCTCCAGCACGATTTCAGACAGGGAGGGCGCCAGGCTGATCACTCGCTCGGCGGCCACGGAAACAACCGGCAGGCAGAGCGCGAACAGCAGCCAGCCAATACGCATCAGCCGAGCTGCCCGGGTATGCGATAGAGCAGCAGCAACACCAGGCTGGCCGTCAACAACAGATAAGCGGCGACCGGCTCCAGGCCCGCCGGCATCCCCAGGGCGCCCAGCCACGCTGGCAAGGCAGCGCACGGCAGGGCTCGCCGGCGCACCTTGGCGAGGTGCCGCCAGGCGTCCTCTTCACGCCCACTTCCCAGCGCACGCTCCATATCGATCAGGGCATGCTTGAATGCGTTGAAACGAGGCAAACTGAAAAACAGCAGCGCCAGCCCGAGGGAGAAGAGCAGCGGGCCATATCCCGTGCCAACCCGAGGCAACCCACTGGCCAGCAGCACGGGCGCCACCAGCAGCAGCACCCACAACCAGCCCTCGGCACGCAAGCGCGAACGCATCAGCCTTCTCTGGCTTCACCCTGGTGAAGCTCGCCCAGCATATGCCCCAGTTTCCCGGCCTTGGTCAGCAAATAGCGCTGATTATGCGGGTTGCGCCCTACCTGCAGGGGCCGACGCTCGGCGATGCGAATGCCGAAGCCCTCCAGCGCCTTGACCTTGCGCGGGTTGTTGGTCATCAGGCGGATGGAGGCGACGCCCAGGTGCTCGAGCATCGGCAGGCAAATGGCGTAGTCGCGCATATCCGCGCCAAAGCCCAGACGCTCGTTGGCTTCGACGGTATCGGCCCCGGCATCCTGCAATGCGTAGGCGCGTATCTTGTTCAACAGCCCGATGCCACGGCCCTCCTGGCGCAGGTAAAGCAGAACCCCGCGGCCTTCATCGGCAATCGCACGCAAGGCGGCCTCCAGTTGGAAACCGCAATCGCAGCGCAGGCTGAACAGGGCGTCCCCGGTCAGGCATTCGGAGTGCAAGCGCCCCAGCACCGGAGCACCGTCATCCAGTTGCCCGAGAGTCAACGCGACATGTTCCTTGCCCGTGTCCTGGTCGAGAAATCCGTGCATGGTGAAGACACCGAACGGCGTCGGCAGTAGAGAGGCAGCGACGAACACGACAGACACCGGGGACTCCTGATCGGCAAGCGAGGTCATTGACAGGGGGCGGATTGTACACTAAGCCAACCTTGCCAGGCGCCCGACATGATCCCGCCAATCAGGGCAATCGCGCCATGCGGCCAAAGAGCCGACAACAGCGCTGGAAGGCTTGAGACTGGACGGAAGGGCGCGGCAACCGGTGTTTTTCGCCCAGCTTTCCAGCCTCCAGCGCTTTTGTCGAAGCACCTTGCCGGTGAGTAACGGTATAGCGCCATCGCCCTGTCCCGCCAGTCCAGGCCCGGGAACATAGGCATGCCCATCGTCGCCAGTACCGGAGGGTCAGACCCGGAAGCGCCCGACCAATGCCTGCAAACGGGTTCCCAGGCGGGCCAGCTCGACACTGGAGGCTGCGGTTTCCTCGCTGGCCGCCGCACTCTGATCGGCAATATCGCGAACCTGCACAACACTGCGGGTGATCTCTTCGGCGACCGAACTCTGCTGCTCCGCCGCCGCGGCAATCTGCAGATTCATCGACTGGATGGCGGAAACCTTGCCGGCGATGCCCGCCAGGGTCTCCCCGGCCTGGCGCGTCAACTCCACACTGCGCTCGGCCAATGCCTGGCTACTATGCAACTCGCCAGCCACCTGCTGGGTGCCCGTCTGCAGCCCGGCCACCAGATCCTCGATCTCCTGGGTGGACTGCTGGGTACGCCGTGCCAGGCCCCGCACCTCGTCGGCGACCACCGCGAAGCCACGCCCGGCCTCCCCCGCGCGGGCCGCCTCGATAGCGGCGTTGAGGGCCAGCAGATTGGTCTGCTCGGCCACCGACTTGATCACGTCCATCACACTGACTATCCGCCCGCTCTCCTGCTGCAAGTGCTGCATCGCCTCGGCCGAACGGTTGACCTGCCCGGCCAGCAGGCCGATCTGCTCGATGACCCCAAGCACCGCCCGGTCGCCTTCGCGGACCTCCTCATCGGCGCTGGATGCCGCCTGCGAGGCCTCTGCCGCGTTACGCGCCACATCATGCACTGTCGTACTCATCTCATTCATCGCGGTGGCCACTTGGTCGGTTTCCAGCTTCTGACTGTTGACCCCGGCACTGGTCTGCTCGGTGACCGCCGACAACTCTTCGGCCGCACTGGCGATCTGCGTCACACTCTCCGTGACCCCACCGATCAGTTCGCGCAGGGCATTGCCCATGCGCTGCACGCCCTGCTGCAGCACACCGATCTCGTCACGACGCTGGAAATCCGGGATGCCGGTCAGATCACCCTCGGCAATCCGATTCACCACCAGCAGGGTTTCATTCAATGGGTGGGTGATCTGCCGAGTGATGAACCAGGCGGCCAGGAAGCCGATCAGCAGCGCCAGCAGGGTGACCGTGAACTGCGTGACGCGACTGGACGCCGCCACCTCATCTCGCAGCTCGAGCTGGCGCAGGCCCAAGGCATGGGTGATGTCCCGGGTCTCTTCGGCAATCCGCACCATCGCTTGCCGGGCCTGCTCCAGCCTGGCGATCGAGGCCCGGTATTCACCGATATTCCTGGCGTACGCCTGTTGATCCGCCAGGAACACCTGCAGTTCCTCGGGAGGCTGCTCGCCAAACACCCCAGCCTGGCGCTGGGCATTCTCATTCGCCAGGCGCAGTTGCTCCTCCAGTTGCCGTTCGATATCGGCCGAGTGATCACCGATATAGCTGCGCGCCAGGTAACGGACCTTGAACAGTTCCTCCCTGAACAGCGTACCGACCTGGAAATAAGCGAAGCGGCGTTCATCCAGCACATCCATGCGCAGAGCCAGGTCACGCAGGACATCGAGAGACGCGAAAGCGTGATCGCCATGTTCGACCATGCCCACGACGGCTTCATGGGCCTCCCGGTTGGCCGCCCGCAATATGCCGAGCGCCTTGCGATAGTCCCCGACCAGTTCGCTTTGCCTGTCCTCGCGCGCCAGGAATTCCGGCTGGAAAAAGAGTCTCAGCGCCCGTGCCGCCGACTGCCTGTGCTGGAAATCATCCAGCGCCGCGATGACTGCCTGCTCGGTGGCCGGATTGTCACTATCCAGCAGGTAGCGCTGCAACGACAGACGCAGATCGCCCAACGACTCATTGAGCCCACCATAGACTTCCTGGGCCTCGCTGCGGGCGAGCAACTCGTCGCGGGTATTCCAGCCGACCAGTGCGAGCAGGGTGGTAAGCACCAAGACCAGGCCAAAGCCAAGCCCCAGCTTGTAGGTCACACCAAGGTTATCGAACCAATGCGGCATGTTGAAAACTCCAGTTCCAGATCGTATGCCTGCCCATTCCCAGCCTGTCACCTCGGAATGCACCTTGACCTCTCGGCGCTTGCCACTGCCGGTGATCGCCGAGAGAACCCAAACGAAAACCTAACACCTTGTTTAAAAAGCCATTTTCCACGCTTAAAGGTGTTTCACCGCTCGTCAGGACAAGCAAAACTATACAATAAATATCTATTCTAAAAATCACTACTAGCCATTTTTTGGCCTTCATAGGGAGGTACTCAGATGCAAGCATTTGATTTTTCGGGGCTTTCCTATGAGTCAAAATGCCATCACAGCTCTAGGCAAACGGATCAAAGCCTTCCGCGAAGCCAAGGGATGGACACAGGCCCGACTGGCCGAGACTCTGGGTTGCGAACCCATGACCGTCAGCCGCTATGAGCGCGGCAGCTACGCCCCCAGCATTGAGGCGCTGCAAGAGATAGCCCTGGCATTGGGGCATCCACTGGAGTCGTTCTTCAACGACCTATTGAAACCCATCCCGGCCCCGCCAGAACCAGACAGCCAGGAGCTGCGGCATAGTCTTTGCGACATCGCCTACCGGACAGAAGACCCGGAAACCCTGAAGGAAATCGTCGCCTCGGCCAGGAAGATCCTGTCCCGGCGCGAAAAAAACCGGACCTGAAGCGCTCCCTGCGCCCCGGAACCAACAGAAGCGAGAGCGACATACCAGGCAAAGGCGTGACCGCTCGCCGCTAAAAAAGGGTTCATCGCACTTTCCCGGGGAAGGCGGCCTTGATTTTCAGGAAGAAGTAGTCCGAGTCCCGGAAGCCATAGGCCATGCGCTTGATCACCTTGATGCGGTTATTCACACCCTCCAGCAGGCTGGTATGCATCGGGAAATTAGCGCTGGCGAGGATGCCGCGGATATAACGCCCGAGGTTTTTGGCGAAGCGCTGTAGTGGTGCCAAGCCACTGTCACGGGCCTGCCGTAGCCAGGCCCGCCAGCGTTGCCAGCCTTCCCATACGCTCGGGGCGTACCAGACTTCCTTCAATGCGTCCTTGAGCACATAAACCGTATCCGCCACCGCCCAGCCTGCTGCAGATGTCTGGATCAACTGCAGCGATCGGCTGTCACCCATCGCGGGCCGAACCAATGCCGACACACTTTCGCCAGCCAGGCGATTTCCAGCTATGTGCCGCTGGAGTGGGTAGCGCGGCAGCTTGGCCACACCGACACGACCATGGTCAAGAAACACTATGGCCGCTGGATACCTGCAAATACCAAGAGCATGGCCAAGATGGTTTCCGAAATGATGGGGTTCAAAGCGGACAACGACGGCCAGTAGCGGACTGGAAAACGTCGATTTTGCCCTAAAATTGCCCTAAACATTCCGCCCCACAAACAAAAAGCCCCTGAAATATTCAACATAATCAGGGGCTTATCGTTATTTCAATATGGCGGAGAGATAGGGATTTGAACCCTAGGTGCCATTGCTGACACAACGGATTTCGAATCCGTCCCGTTCGACCACTCCGGCATCTCTCCAGCGGCGCGCATGATAGCAGCTCGAACGTATTTGTCGAAGCCCGCTGCGATAGTTTTTTCGTTATTTTCAAGCAGATGGAGCGCGCGTCCAGGCGCGCCCTGCCCTTTCCGGCCGCCTCTCGGTTATTCGGCGGTCAGCCGCGTCAGGGCTTCGCGGTATTTGTCGGCGGTTTTCTGCGCAACCTCGACCGGAACAGCGGGGGCTGGCGGTTGTTTGTTCCAGCCGGTGGACTCCAGCCAGTCGCGCACGAACTGCTTGTCGAAGCTCGGCGGGTTACTGCCTTCCCGGTAGCTGTCCGCTGGCCAGAAACGGCTCGAATCCGGTGTCAGCACCTCGTCCATCAGGGTCAGGGTGCCATCCTCGTCCAGGCCGAACTCGAACTTGGTATCGGCGATGATGATGCCGCGGGTCGCCGCGTACTCGACAGCGGCGCTGTAGAGGGCGATGGCGGTATCACGCACCTGCGCGGCGAGCTCCGGGCCGATGATCGCCTCGCACTGCTCGAAGGAGATGTTTTCGTCGTGGTCGCCCACGGCGGCCTTGGTCGAAGGGGTGAAAATGGGTTGCGCCAGCTTGGCCGCTTCACGCAGCCCCGCAGGCAGGGCGATACCGCATACGGTGCCCTTGCTCTGGTATTCCTTCCAGCCCGAGCCGACGATATAGCCACGCACGATGGCCTCGACAGCCAGCGGCTTCAGACGCTTGGCCACCACGGCGCGCCCCTCGACCAGAGGCAGTTCCTCGGCACTGACCACATCTTCCACCCGGTCGCCAGTGAAATGGTTGGGGACCAGCCCCTTCAGCTTCTCGAACCAGAAATTCGAGATCGCCGTCAGGATCCTGCCCTTCTGCGGAATCGGCTCGTCGAGAATCACGTCGAAGGCCGACAGGCGATCGCTGGCGACCATCAGCATGCGTTTGTCGTCGATCTCATAGAGGTCGCGGACTTTCCCGGAATAGATTTTCTTCAGACTCAGGCCGCTAGGCGTTGTCATGGCAGGCTTCCAGAAGATGTTCGGAAAATAAGCGGGGCAAATAAGCGCACGCCGGGTAGGCCAGGCCTGCCGGCGCGCGAGCCTGGGTCACTGCCCCAGGCTTTCGTTCAACTGGTTCAGCACGCGTCGCGCAACATCCGCCGGCGCCTGGGTATCGCTATCCTTTTCCAGTGTGACCAGCACGTCGCTGGCTACGCTGGTCAGGCGGACCTGGTAGCGCTCGGCACGCGCTTCGATTTCACGCTTGCTGTCGCCGAAACCGAAGAGACGCGCGAAGAAGCCTGGCTTGTCCGCTTCCTTGTCGGCGCTCTCGGCCAGGTTGATGTAGTACAGGCCGAGCGTACGGTCCAGGTCATCGACACGGATATCGCTGGCCTCCAGCGCACGACCGATACGCGACCAGGCACGGTCGAAGCTGCTGTCCAGGCGCAGCAGCGGGCTGCCGCTACCATCCGTTTCCAGCGCTACACGACTTGGCGCATCGAAATCGCGCTCGGCCAGCAGGGAAACCGAGTCGCCTTCCTGGGCGGTACGCGACAGGCTGGCATGCAGTTCGTCCAGCAGTACGCGATCGACTTCCTTGTCGCTGGAAGTCTCCGGCCAGGGTACATCGGTGCCACTGCCTGCAGGACGCTGCACACTGACCAGGAAGATCTCGCTGGTGCTGCGCTGTACGCCCGGCTCGACACGAAGACGAACGCGAATCTCCTTGTCCGCCGGCAGCCCCAGGTTGCGGGCCAGCGCCTGGTCGAGGCGTGCCCCGCTCTGCCAGTCGGTAACCAGCTCGCCCGTCTGCGGACGCTCATCGGCAATAGCGAAGCCGTTGTCCGTCAGATACTGCCGCACGGAGGTCCAGACCTGGGCCGGTGTACGGATAGCGACCAGCCAGCGCGCATCCTCGGAACTCTGCAGGCTGAAATCGCCGCTCTCGGCGGCGAACGGCAAGCGTTGCGGGCGCGGGACTTCGGACGAACCCGGCTCGACGGAAAGATCGGCCACCCGGCGCGGGATCGGCAGCAGCGGGTCCAGCCCGCGCACCTGAACACCGTCAGGCACCTGCATGGCAGGCGTCTGGCTTGCCTCCAGGTAATCACCGCCACGGTCACGGAAATATCCGTCATCGCCCCACAACCAGCCGCACCCGCTGGTGCCGGTGATGATCAGTGCCAGGGTAGAGAATCCGGCCAGTCGCTTCATGGATGTTCCTTCGTTGTTAAACCAGTACGCCGGACTGACGCAGAGCCTGGGCAACCTGCCCGTGATATCGCTCGCTCAGCCAGGTCAGCGGCAGGCGGATGCCTTCTTGCATCAGCCCCATTTCATGCAGCGCCCATTTGACCGGGATCGGGTTGGACTCGACGAAAAGCTTCTCGTGCAACGGCTGCAGGCGCTCGTTGATGGCGCGCATGCCCGCCGCGTCTCCCGCCAGCGCTGCGCGACACAGTTCGGCCATGGCGCGGGGCGCCACGTTGGCAGTCACGGAAATATTGCCGTTTGCCCCCAGCAGCATGAGCTCGCCGGCGGTGGCATCATCGCCTGAGAACACCAGGAAGTCCTTGCCGGCACGATCGAGCACTTCCTGGCCACGCACCAGGTTGCCGGTGGCTTCCTTGACCCCGATGATGTTCGGCACCTGCGACAGGCGCGCGATGGTGTCCGGCAGCATGTCGCAGGCCGTACGCCCAGGCACGTTGTAGAGGATCTGCGGGATCGCCACGGCCTCGGCGATGTGCTTGTGGTGCAGGTAGAGGCCTTCCTGGGTCGGCTTGTTGTAGTAGGGCGTGACCAGCAGGCAGGCATCCGCCCCGGCGCTCCTGGCATTCTCGGTCAGTTCGACGGCCTCGCTGGTCGAGTTGGCGCCCGTACCGGCGATGACCGGGATACGACCATTGACCTGGTCCACGACACGACGGATCACTTCGATATGCTCTGCAACGGACAGCGTGGCCGACTCGCCCGTCGTACCCACCGCAACGATTGCATTGGTACCTTCCTGCAGATGGAAGTCCACCAGCTTGCTCAGGCTGTTCCAATCAAGACCACCCGTTGGGTCCATTGGCGTGACCAATGCCACAATACTGCCCGAAATCATGCAATCGCTCCTGGCGGAAAATAGGGAGGCGTTATGGTACAAGGCTCCATTACGCTTTGCGAGTATGCAGATTCCATCCATTCCATGTGGGCCAGCCCCCCGAAGCCGGCATTTAACGCCATGAGCACGCCACTCATTCCCTATCCGGGCGCATTTCGCTACTCTTGAAGGCTTTTCAGCCCGGACGATCCGTTCGCCGGGCTGGCCGATCGAGTCATCATCGCCAGGAATGCTGCATGTCCACCCCCGCCACCCCCCGCGAACAGTTCCTTGTCATCAGCGCCCTGGGCGCCAACCCCATGGAGCTCACCCATGTGCTCTGCCGCGCCAGCAGCGAAAACCGCTGTTCGGTGGTCAGCACCCGCCTGTCCCGCCACGGCGAGTGCAGCGCGCTGGTCCTGGAAATCACGGGAAGCTGGGATGCCCTGGCGCGCATGGAAAGCCTGCTGCCGGCCCTGGCCAAGAAGCACGCCTTCAGCGCCGACGTGGTACGCAGCGAGCCCCTGGAAGCGCGCCCCCACGCCCTGCCCTACGTCGCCTATGTCAGCGCGGTCTACCGCCCGGACATTCTCAATGAACTGTGCCAGTTCTTCATCGATCACCGGGTGGAACTGGAAGCACTGAGCTGCGACACCTACCAGGCGCCGCAGACCGGCGGCACCATGCTCAACGCGACCCTGACCGTCACCCTGCCCGCCGGCACCCAGATCAGTTGGCTGCGCGACCAGTTCCTGGATTTCGCCGATGCCTTGAACCTGGATGCCCTGATCGAACCCTGGCGCCCGCAAACCCCCTGAGGAAACGTCCATGTCCGTAGAAATCGACCAGCCCGTTCCCGCCTTCCAGGCCGAAGCCACCAGTGGCCTGAGCCTGACCCGGGAATCGCTGCAAGGTAAACAGACCGTCCTTTATTTCTACCCCAAGGACAACACCCCGGGCTGCACCACGGAAGGACAGGACTTTCGCAACCTGCATGCGGCATTCCAGGGCTGTAACACACAGGTGTTCGGGATTTCCCGCGACAGCCTGAAAACCCACGAGAACTTCAAGCGCAAGCAGGACTTCCCATTCGAACTGATCAGCGACAAGGATGAACAGCTCTGCCAACTGTTCGATGTGATCAAGCTGAAAAAGCTCTATGGCAAGGAATACCTGGGCGTCGACCGCAGCACCTTTCTCATCGACAGCGATGGAGTGCTGCGCCAGCAGTGGCGCGCCGTGAAGGTGCCGGGCCACGCACAGGCCGTACTGGATGCCGCCGAGGCCCTGAACAAGGCCTGAAGGCCAACGACCGCAGGAGCTCAGGCCTTTCTCAACCAGTAGCGGAACACGCCATCGGCCTCTTCGTCCCGCAGCAACTCATGCCCGGAAAGCCTGGCGAAACTGCGAAAATCCCGCTGCGAGCCCGGATCGGTCGCCGTCACCCTGAGTACCGCGCCGCTGGCCAGCCCATTGAGCAGCAGCTTGGCCTTGAGCAGCGGCAGCGGACAGCTCAGCCCACTCGCATCGAGTTCGACGTCATGCTCCGGGGCACCAGCCATGTCGACCATATCCACCTCCTCGCAAAGCCGCGCAGAATACCCATCATTGAACCGCTCTGGCCAGCCGGCGATGAGGAACGCTACAGTAGCGCCGTTGCCCGATAGTCCCAGCAAACCACATATGAGCTTCGATGGATGAAATTCCTGCGCCCTACTCTGCTGACGCTCGCCTGCCTGCTGTCCCAACCGGCATGGTCCGATGACTTGCCATCCCTGGGCGACGCAAGCTCCGGCATCGTATCGCCAGAGCAGGAATACCAGCTTGGCCGGGCCTGGCTGAGCATGCTGCGCGGGCAAGTCGGGCAGTTGTCCGACCCGATACTCAAGGATTATGTGGAGAGCAGCGTCTACAAGCTGGCGGAAACCAGCCAGCTACAGGACCGCAGACTGGAGTTCGTACTGATCGCCAGCCCGCAGCTCAACGCATTCGCGGCACCAGGCGGCATCATCGGGGTCAACGGCGGCCTGTTCCTGCATGCGCAGACCGAGGCGGAATATGCCTCGGTACTGGCCCACGAACTGGCTCACCTTTCACAACGGCATTTCGCCCGCGGGGTGGAAGCCCAGCAGCGTATGCAACTGCCCCTGATGGCGGCGTTGCTGGCCGGAGTGGTCGCCGCCGCCGCAGGCGCAGGCGACGCGGGCATCGCGGCGATCATGTCGACCCAGGCGGCCGCCATCCAGTCGCAGCGGCGCTTCTCCCGGCAGAACGAACAGGAGGCGGATCGCATCGGCCTGATCAACCTGGAAAAGGCCGGCTACGACCCCAGGGCCATGCCGTCGATGTTCGAGCGCCTGATGCGCCAGTATCGCTATGACCAGAAGCCACCGGAATTCCTGCTGACCCACCCGGTCAACGAATCACGCATCGCGGATACCAGGAACCGCGCCGAGCAGTACAACAAACAGGGCCGCGAGGACAGCCTGCGCTACCAACTGGTCCGTGCCCGCGTCCAGCTTCGCTTCGAGTCGACCCCGGGGCTGGGCACCAAGCGCTTCAGGGCCATGCTCGAGGAAAACCCGCAACTCGATGCCGCCCGCTATGGCCTGGCCCTTTCTCTGATAAAGGGCGGGCAGTTGGACGAAGCACGAGAGACACTGGCACCACTGCTCAAGAGCCAACCGGACGATCTGCTCTACAACCTGGCCAGCGTAGAGCTGGACATCACCGCCAATCGCCTGCCACAGGCCCTGGAGCGGGTGCAGCGCATGCTCCAGCTCTACCCTGGCAGCTACCCGGCACAGCAGGCGCGGATCGACGTACTGACCAAGCAGGGCAAGACCGGTGAGGCCGAGCGCGAACTGGACAGGCTCGCCGAACGCCGCCCACGTGATCCGGATATCTGGTACCAGGTTTCGGAAATGCGCGGCCTGACCGGCAATATCGTCGGCCTGCACCAGGCCCGGGCGGAGTATTTCGCACTGGTCGGCGACTACGGCCAGGCCGTCGAGCAACTCGACCTGGCCAAGCGTCGCTCGAACAACTTCCAGCTCGCGTCGCGCATAGATGCGCGTCAACGCCAGTTGGAGGAGGAAAAGCGCATGATCGAGGGCATGCGCTAGGGTCTGTTGCCGCAGGCCCTCGGCTCCAGGCTTGAAAAAACACCCAGGTGGCGTGCCGGGGTAATGGGCTCCACCTCAGGCGTTGCCCGCCAACCGGAGCCTGGCCGCCTCGGTGAAATCCAGCATGCGCTTGAGCGGCCTGACCGCCCGCGGGATCAGCGCGGGATCGACGAAGATTTCGTTGCTGCCGGTACGCAGGCACTCCAGCGTGCGCTCCAGCGTGTTCATGGCCATCCAGGGGCAATGCGCGCAGCTACGGCAAGTCGCGCCATTGCCCGCGGTCGGCGCCTCGACGAAGACCTTGTCCGGGCACAACTGCTGCATCTTGTAGAAAATGCCGCGATCCGTCGCCACGATGAAGTGGCTGTTCGGCAGGGTCTGGGCCGCCTTGATCAGTTGGCTGGTCGAGCCCACCGCATCGGCGAGTTGCACGACCGCCTCGGGCGATTCCGGGTGCACGAGGATCGCGGCATCCGGATACAGCGCCTTCATATCTTCCAGTTGCTTGGCCTTGAACTCCTCATGGACGATGCAGGCGCCATCCCATAGCAGCATGTCCGCACCGCTCTCACGCTGGACATAATTGCCAAGATGCTTGTCCGGCGCCCAGATCAGCTTCTCGCCGTTATCCATCAGGCTCTCGACGATCTCCAGCGCGCAACTGGAGGTCACCACCCAGTCGGCACGCGCCTTGACCGCTGCCGAGGTGTTGGCATAGACCACCACGGTCCGTTCGGGATGCTGGTCACAGAATGCACTGAACTCGTCCACCGGGCAGCCCAGGTCCAGCGAACAGGTCGCCTCCAGCGTCGGCATCAATACCCGCTTCTCGGGGTTGAGAATCTTCGCCGTCTCGCCCATGAACTTGACACCAGCGACCACCACGGTAGTGGCGGAATGCTGATTGCCGAAACGCGCCATCTCCAGGGAATCGGAAACACAGCCTCCGGTTTCCTCGGCCAACGCCTGCAGGACCGGATCGCAGTAATAATGCGCGACCAGTACAGCGTTCTGCCGCTCCAGCTCGGCGGCGATTTCAGCGCGCAGCCGCGCCTCCTGATCGGGCGTCAGTGGCTTGGGCTGCTTGGCCGCCAGGTGGGCCTGGACGAGGATGCGTTCGGATATCTGTGTCATTGTTCAACACTGCTCAGCACATGGAATACCGGGCTATCGAAACCCGCACAGTAGTGAGAGAGGAAAGAAGCAAGGAAAGTGCCACTCACTCCGACTCGACCTTTTCCAGAGAGGGGGCGGAATACTAGCCGAAGCATTCGCAAAAGGGAAAGCGATGCCTGCAAGTGCCTTGCGTAGCGAAAATCAACTGCAATAAGAAAGCCCATGAAGGGAATTTTCATGCCATTCGAGGGATACGCGCCAACCCTAACACCCAGCGCACACCCACCATCGGCATAGGGGACAGTCCTCATGGACTGCGCCCCTGCCACACCACCCGGCATGCGGGTCCGCACCGGGCGGTTCGAGAGATTGAGATCATGAGAGCCGGGGCAGTCCCAAGCGGTCGAACCAGG